>KL571263.1:3512-4298 GCA_000715855.1 Actinoplanes liguriensis | reverse complement strand
AGAAAGACCTTCGCCCCACCGGCGACCATCACCACGTAGTCGCTCATCCCCGGCACGTACGCGCCGCCGGCCGTCGAGTTGCCGAAGACCAGCGCGATCGTCGGCCGTCGATCCGCGCTCGCCTCGGTCAGACCGCGGAAGTGGCCGCCGCCCGGGATGAAGATGTCCTTCTGCGTCGGCAGGTCCGCGCCGCCCGACTCGACCAGGTTGATCGTGGGCAGCCGGTTCTCCGCGGCAATCTGCGCGGCCCGGAAGCTCTTCTTCAGCGTGACCGGGTTGCTGGCGCCGCCCCGCACGGTCGGGTCGTTCGCGATAATCATGCATTCGACGCCCTCGACGACGCCGAGCCCGGTGACCACCGAGCCGCCGACGGTGAAGTCGGTGCCCCACCCGGCGAGCGTGCTGAGCTCCAGGAACGGCGAGTCGTCGTCGATCAGCAGCTCGATGCGCTCCCGCGCGGTCAGCTTCCCCCGCTTACGGTGGCGATCGACGCTCTTCGACCCGCCTCCGGCGAGGGCGACGGCATGCTGCCGCTCCAGGTCCGCGACCCGCTCCAGCATCGCTGTCCGATTTTGCTCGTACGTCGTCACAGCAGCTCCGTGGGGATGTCGGCGTTCCGTGCGCGCAGCCACTCCCCGGTGGCCTTGGCCTGTGGATCGGAACGCGTGGAAGCGGCGACCCCGCCGCCGAGCAGTCCGTCGATCACGATGTTCAGCGCGAACAGGTTCGGCAGCGGATGGATCCGGACGTCGAGTCCCGCGGCCTCCGGCAGCAGCTGCTTCACCC
>KL571263.1:936-3300 GCA_000715855.1 Actinoplanes liguriensis | reverse complement strand
CTCCGGCAGCAGCTGCTTCACCCGCTCCGAGTCGAGCCACCCGGCCAGCCACTGGTAGGCGTCCCCCCGCCGCGGATGTCCCGCCGGAATCCACACGCCGATGTTCGCCGCCCCGCCCTTGTCCCCCGACCGTGCGTACACAAGCCGCCCGAGCGGCGTCCCCACGCCCCGGTCCCGGCTGGTCTCCAGGGCGGTGTCCGGGGGTGGGGACGAGCCGTGGGGACCAGCCGGGGTTTCGCCGCGCGCTGCCGGGCCGGGGGCTTGGCCGGCAGGTGGGGGCGCGGACGTCTCGGGTGGGGGTGCGATGTGGACGCGGGTGCCGTCGGGCAGGACGGCGATGTGCGGGACCTCGGACTGCGGCAGGTAGGCGGCCTCGAACACGCCGAACGGGGTCGCGTCGGCGGGCGGGGTGGTCGCGTGGAAACCCGGATACGACGCGAGGGCCAGCTCGACCGCGGCGCTACTGAACGCGCGGCCGGCGACCCGTGGATCGGTATCCTTCACGTGGCAGCGGAGCAGGGCGGACGCCTCGGACTGGGTGGCCGGGTCGAGGCGGTCGGTGCGGACCAGGTCCCACGTGAGCTCGGCCGGGCGCGTGCGGAGGGCCGCTTCGAGCTGACCGCGGACCCAGGCGGCCTTCTGCTCGATGTCCAGGCCGGTCAGGACGAACGTCATGGTGTTGCGGTAGCCACCCGGTCGATTGACGCCGACCTTGGTGGTGGCGGGCGGGAGCTCACCCCGTACGCCGAATAATTTGACCCTGTCCTGGTCTTCTTGAAGCAGCTGAACCGTGTCGAGACGGGTCGTGACATCCGGATTCAGGTATCTCGGGGTGTCGATCTCATAGACGAGTTGCGCGGTCACCGTGTCGACGGTGACCGCGCCGCCGGTGCCCGGATGCTTGGTGACCACGACCGTTCCGTCGGCGCTGATCTCGGCGATCGGGAAGCCGAGCGGCCGGCTGGTGTCGATCGTGGTGAATCCGCTGAAGTTGCCGCCGGTGGCCTGGACGCCGCACTCCAGGACGTGGCCGGCGGCGACTCCCGCGGCGAGTTCGTCGAGGTCACGATGGGTCCAGCCGAACTCGGCGATGGCCGGGCCGAGGGTCAGCGAGGCGTCGGTGACCCGGCCGGTGACGACGATCCGGGCGCCGCTTCTCAACGCCTCGGCGATGCCGAACGCCCCGAGATAGGCGTTCGCGGTCAACGCGTCGCCCGTTCTCGGCAGGTCATCACCTTCGACGTGCGCGACCCGGAGGGCCGGATCCAGCGCGGTGATCGCCTTGGCCAGCGCGGCCGGGTTGAGCCCGCCGGCGTTGGTCACGATCCGCACGTCGCCGGCCCTGATCAGATCCAGACAGTCGGTGACCTGGCGGAGGAACGTCCCGGCGTACCCGGAATCGGGGTTCTTCTGCCGATCGCGACCGAGAATGAGCATGGTCAGCTCGGCCAGATAGTCCCCGGTCAGGTAGTCGAGCGGGCCGCCCTCGAGCATCTCGCGCATCGCGGAGAACCGGTCGCCGTAGAACCCGGAGCAGTTGCCGACGCGGATCGTTCGCACCTACGCCCTGCCCCCTCCCGCGCACCTGTGGACACGGTCACCGTAGGCAATCTGACAAAATTGTCAAGGACGCTCGCGGAGCCCGATCGCCGCCGCCCACAGCCGCGACATGTGGTTGACCACATCCTCCTCGTCGAGCGGCTCACGCAGGGAGTAGATGACGTGCGCCATCTGCTCGACCATCGCCCCCAGCACGATCGCCGTCATCCTCGGGTCGAGATCCTGATTCGCCAGCCCCGCCTCCTGCAGCCGGCGCAACCCCTCGGCGCCGCGATGCACATACAGCTCGCGCACCTCCAGGAGCAGTCCGCGCAGCGTGTCGTCCTCGTCCGCGCCCTGCTCCACCAGCCGGAGCACGCGCGACGCGTTGCGCCAGGCGCGCAGATAGCCGCGGTTCGATTCGACGATCCGGACGTACGGGTCGTCGGCCGTGTCCGGAGCGACCCGGCTCTCCGCGAACATCTGGTCGGCAACGCCCCGGACGATCGCGCGCAGCAGGTCGTCCTTGGACTCGAAGTACGTGTAGAACGTCCCGTAGGACACCCCGGCCGCCTGCGCCACCAGCTCGGGGGTGAAACCGGCCCAGCCGCGGGCCTCCAGCAACTCACGGCCGGCCGCGAGCAGCGCGTCCCTGGTCCGCCGGCCGCGCGCGGTGACGGGGGCGGTCGGGGCGGGGTTCGTTCGTGATCGGCCCATGGTCCCCATAATCGCTCTCCCGCCCGGTGCATCAGACCGGCGGACTGGTGATCGGGCCTCGCTATGCCCCTCGCTATGCCGCGGACGGGCCTCGCTGTGTCCCTCGCT
>KL571263.1:0-703 GCA_000715855.1 Actinoplanes liguriensis | reverse complement strand
CTCGCTATGCCGCGGACGGGCCTCGCTGTGTCCCTCGCTGTGTCGCGAACGGGCCGAAGATCACGGGGACGCCGGGTGAGTAGAGGACGCTCGCCAGGGGCGTGGCGATGCCCGGCAGGCCCGCGGCGGCCAGCAGCGAGTCGTCGAGGTCGAGCAGCGTCGCCCGGTGCAGCGGCCAGCGCGGATGATCGTTCGCCAGATGGCGGGTGCGGCCCCAGGCCCGGGTGTGCAGACCCCAGCGCGCAGTCAGGAAATGCTCGAGCGGCGACGGCTCGGCGATCGGGTCGCCGACACGGATCCGCATCCGGTTGGCGGCACCCCGCGGGCCGGGCCAGCGGCGCCGCGAGACGTACGACAGCTCGTCGCCCTTGCGCGTCAGCCGCATCCGCGCCCACATGTACGGCAACTGCAGGCTCGCCCGTGCCACCAGCACCGGAATGAGCCGTTCCGCCTCCAGGGACCGGAAGACCACGGCCCGCCGGCCCTGCGCGTCGACGCTGTAGAGCCGGACGTTCGTCTCGCAGAACGTCCCGAGATACGGCACCCCGGGGCCGCCGAGGAAACCGAACCGCTCCATCCGGAAACCGATCACCCCGGCGTACGTGACGCCGTCGATCGTGTCCGGGCGCGTACCGGCCGGCAGCAGCGGGGCGACCCGCTCCGGCTCGACCGCCCAGTGCAGGAAGGCCAGGTCGGTCCAGCG
>KL571262.1:23013-23246 GCA_000715855.1 Actinoplanes liguriensis | reverse complement strand
CGCTGCGCCTGCCCCTGCACCTCGTCCTGCCGCTGCGCCTCGTCCTGCCGCTGCGCCTCGGTCCGGTCCAGCACCCGCGCCTCGCCCTGCGCGTCGGCCCGGTCGAGCCCCTGCGCCTCGCCCGGAGCTGATCACCTCTGCGGCAGTCGCGGAAACGGCTTCGCTGCATGCGCCCGGCCCGACTCGGATTGCGCCTAGCGGTGGGCGCGCTGGGCTTTTTATTGTTTTAGTGG
>KL571262.1:18713-22732 GCA_000715855.1 Actinoplanes liguriensis | reverse complement strand
GATGGGATGGCGCCGGTTTCGCTGTGGTCACCGGGCGGTGGTCGAGCCTAGAGAAGGCAATTGTTGCATCGGAGTGAGAACTGTTTCTGGGGGTGTGCGTGGTCACCGGAAATATGGAGGGGTGTTTCGCGGGCGCGGGGTGACGCGCCCGGCGGGGCCGGCCCGCGGCGGGGATCGCGCGCCGTTCGCACGGGGCTTGGTCGTGTCGCCTGGCCACGGGCGTGATCATCGTCGTACGCGCAAATGGGTTTGATCTAGATCATCGGGAGGCGGACGCAGACCACGGTTCCCGACGGATCGTTGCCCGCGAGGCGGATCGTGCCGCCGTGCAGGTGGATGATCGCGCGGGCCAGGCTCAACCCCAGGCCGCTGCCGTGCGTGCCCTGATGACGGACGTTGCTGCCACGGAAGAAGCGGTCGAAGACCCGGCCGCGTTCGGACTCCGGCGTGCCGATGCCGGTGTCGGCGATGGAGAGTTCGGCGGTGTTCTCGTCGGCGTGCAGCACGATGCGAATCGGTGCGCCCGGCGGGCTGTACTTGATCGCGTTGGCCAGCAGGTCGTCGAGGACCTGGCGGAGACGGTCCGGGTCGCCGGGCAGACACAGCTCGGCGGGCAGGTCGGTGCTGATCGTCTCGCAGCGGCCAGCCCGGCGGGCGGCCGTGACCGCGTCGGTGATCAGGGCGGTCAGGTCGACGCGGCGGCGTTCCAGGGTGAGGTGGCCGCCGTCAAGTCCGGCCAGGTCGAGCAGGGCGTCGGCGATCCGTTGCAGGGTCGCGGCGTTGCGGGCGATCGTCCGGGCCATCTGCCGCCCGTCGTGATCCATCCCGGCCGCCTCCTCGGCGAGGATCGTGGCGTTCGCGGTGATCGAGGTGAGCGGGGTGCGCATCTCGTGGCCGACCAGGTCGACGAAGTCGCTCTGCGCGCGGGCCAGCTGGCGGGCCAGTTCTTCGGCGCGGCGCAGCGCCACGAACACGCCGATCTGCGCGGCGACGCCGTCCATCAGCACGGTGAGCAGGTCCTCGTGGCGTTCCTGCGCACCGGCGTAGCAGGTGAGCACGCCGAGCAGGGTGGTGCCGTCGTGGACCGGGACGGCCAGGACCGTGCGGATGCCGCGGCGGATCAGGATCTCGACGCGCTCCCGTTCGTAGGGGGTCACCAGGGTCAGTTCCGCCCCGATGTCGGGCACCCAGATCGCCCGCCCGCTCTCCCATACCCGCCCGGTGATGCCGGCGCCGCGGCGCGGGACGTGCCCGAAGAAGCCGTCCGGCGCGCTTCCGGAGGCGTCCCAGTAGCCTACCGACTGCAGTCCACCGCAGGCCGCCTCGTCGATCAGGAACAGTTCGGCGCAGGGCCAGCCGAGCGTGACCGAGACCGCTTTCAGCACGTCCGGCGCGGCCGCCCGGACCGTGGTGGCCCGTTTCAGCACGTGCTCGACGGCGAGATGGCAGGCCCGGAAGCGTTCCGCCCGGCGCAGCGCGGTCACCTCGTGGGCGATCGCGACCGCGCCCAGCACCCGGTTCCCGGCGTCGTAGATCGGCTGGGCGGTGCACGCGAAGATCCGCACCGGCTGGCCCGGGCAGCGGATCACCACGTCCTCGGCGACGATGTGCTCACCTCGCAGCGCCCGCATCAGCGGCGTCTGCGACCACGGCATCGCCCGCATGTCCGGGCCGGCCAGGACGTCCTCGGAGTTCTCCGCGTAGGTCGCGGGCACCGGGCCGTCCGGCGGGTAGCCACGGATCTCGCGCATCGCCCGGTTGACGAAGACGACCTGGCCGGCGGAGTTGCAGGCGACCACCCCGGCCGAGAGGCTCTCGAGCAGGGCGCCGAGGAACGCATCGCTGTCCGGCGTGGCCGGAGCCCCCAGCACGACCATGTTCCGCCCGTTCCTGCTGTCCGCTCGCGATATGTCTGGTTTCAGACGTCGCAGCGCTGATCGTGCTCGTGCGGTCCGTTCTGGAGCAGTTCCTGGATCGTCGCCAGCAGCTGATCGTTGGGGCAGGGCTTGAGCAGCACGGCGCAGGCTTCCGCCTCCGCCGCCCGGGGATCGCCCGGCGCGAGCTGCCCGGTCAGGATCGCCACGGGGGTGTCCGCGACCTCCGGATGCTCGCGGACTTTGCGGATCAACTCCCAGCCGTCCATCCGCGGCATGCCGAGATCGGTGAGCAGCGCGTCCGGATGTTTCTCCACGATCATCTCGAGCGCGGCCTGTCCGTCCGGCGCACGCAGCACGTCCAGGCCGGCCCGCTTGCAGACCCTGGCCAGGACGATGGCGATGTCCTCGTCGTCCTCGGCGATCAGCAAAGTGGCCATTCCGTAAGCATGCGCTCGTCACGCGCGGTCCCGGGAGAATTTCGGACAATTACCGCCACCGATATCCGGCAAGATCAACACCGATAAACCCCATTTCCGTACGGACATGGCCCCCGCACCGCGCGCCCGGCGCTCGCGACCCGAGCGGATCGTGGCAACCATCGATACCCTCGATCAGGTGACGTCACAGCTACCGATCGTGTTCATCAGCGCCCTGGGCGAGCCGGGACGCTACTGGCAGCCCGTTCTGGACCTCCTCCCCGGCCTGACCACCGTCACCTACGACCGGCCCGGCACCGGCGCCACCCCGCACCGGACGCCACCCAATCCCCCGTTGCCGTACAGCGCGTTCGCCGACGAGCTGGCCACGCTCCTCGACGAGCGGGGCGTCACCGAGCCCGCGGTGATCGTCGGGCACTCGATCGGCAGTCTGATCGCCCGCGTCTACGCCGCACGGCACCCGCACCGGGTCGCCGGGCTGGTGCACGTGGACGGCTCGATCCCGCAGTTCCACGTCGTCCCCGGCTCCGAGAGCCCGGAGGACGGCGCCGACGGCGACACCGCCGCGACCGTGATCGACATCGTGAACGGGCAGGTGGAGGTCCTCTACGCGGAACCGGCGACGGTGCCGACCCTGGTGCTGGTCCGCAGTCCCGGCCGGTGGGCGCCCGGACCGCCGCCGGCCGGCGCCGACGAGCTGTGGCTGGTCAGCCAGCGGATCCTGGCGCGGGAGACGGGGTCGCCGTTGATCGTGGCCGAGCATTCCGGGCATCCGATTCCGCGGGAGCAGCCGGATCTGGTGGCCTATGCCGTGCGGGCCGTCCACGCGGCGGCGCGGGAGAAACGGCCGGTCCGCTTGGAGGCCGAGTCGCTGTCCGCAGTCGGCGGCCACCTCGACAAACCCTGACCAGTGGGCCTGACCCCCACCGCAGTAATCCCATAACCACCAGCACCAGCACCAGCCATCAACCCCCGGCTGGCATCCACGGTCGAAAACCACCCGCAAAACCACCACCAGCGCCAGCTGCCTGCCTTCGGCTGGCGTCCACGGTGGGAACGACCACCGTCAGGGCCGGCAGGGCCGTGCGAGACCGGGGTCGCGTGGCGGCGGGGATTAAGCTCGGCCGATGGATGACGTCGGGCTGAGCATCGGGGAGATCGCCCGAAGGACTGGGCTGAGTGTGGACACTCTGCGCTTCTACGAGCGGGCCGGCCTGCTGACCCGCCCGGTCGAGCGGGACTCCGCCGGCCGCCGGGTCTACCGCGGGGAGGACGAGGGCTGGCTCGAGATCTGCACGAATCTGCGCGCGACCGGCATGCCGCTCAGCGAGATCAAACGCTTCGCCGACCTGGTCCGGGCCGGCGCGGGCAACGAGGCGGAACGCCTGGATCTCCTCCGGGATCATCGCGAGCGGGTCGACGAGCAGATCCGCCGCCTGCAGAAATTCCGCGAGGTCATCGACTACAAGGTCGCCGTCTACGGCGCGCACGTGGCCGAGGGGACCGCCACCAATCTCTGGACCGGCGCTGTTTCCGCGCCAGAAAACCCATCAAAAGCCAATTAAAACCCTTATTCGGTACGCCCTGAGCACCCGATCACCGACGCAAAGCGCAACCATGGCCAAGTAGAAGCGACCGGCCCGAGCGAGGCAAGCGCGCAAGGGCGAACAGGCGCGGCGCGAACCAAAGCGGCGCGAACAGCCGC
>KL571262.1:17784-18501 GCA_000715855.1 Actinoplanes liguriensis | reverse complement strand
TCCGCAAGCTGTCAGAGGCGGTTCCACGCCTCGGTGAGCACCGACCGCAGGATCTGCTCGATCTCCGCGAACTGGGTCTCCGTCGCCGTCAGCGGCGGCGCCAGCTGGATCACCGGGTCGCCCCGGTCGTCGGCCCGGCAGTACAGCCCGGCCTCGAACAGCGCGCTGGACAGGTATCCGCGGAGGAGGCGCTCGGACTCGTCGGCGTCGAAGGTTTCCTTCGTCGTCTTGTCCTTCACCATCTCGATGCCGAAGAAGTAGCCGTCACCGCGGACGTCGCCGACGATCGGGAGGTCGCGGAGCCGTTCCAGGTACGAGCGGAACAGCGGGCTGTTGTCCCGGACGTGCTGGTTGAGGTTTTCCCGTTCCATGATGTCGAGGTTGGCCAGGGCGACCGCGGAGCCGACGGGGTGGCCGCCGTAGGTGATGCCGTGGGCGAACATGTTGGCGCCGTGCTTGAACGGCTCCGCCAGGCGCTCCGAGGCGATCATCGCGCCGAGCGGCACGTATCCGGAGGTCAGGCCTTTGGCGACGGTGATGATGTCGGGCTGGTAGCCGTACTTGTCGGCGCCGAAGTACTCACCGAGGCGGCCGAACGCGCAGATCACCTCGTCGGACACGAGCAGCACGTCGTACCGGTCGCAGATCTCGCGGACCCGCTGGAAGTAGCCGGGCGGCGGCGGGAAGCAGCCGCCGGCGTTCTGCACCGGCTCGAGG
>KL571262.1:17102-17601 GCA_000715855.1 Actinoplanes liguriensis | reverse complement strand
CTGCACCGGCTCGAGGTAGACGGCGGCGACGGTGTCCGGGCCCTCGAACTCGATCATCTCGGCGATGCGGTCGGCGGCCCAGACGCCGAACTGCTCCTCCGTCATGCTCTCGTCGGGGCGGCGGTAGAAGTTCGTGTTCGGCACGCGCATGGTGCTCGGGATCAGCGGCTCGAAGTCCTGCTTGAACGGCGGGATCCCGGTGATCGACAGGGCGCCCATCGAGCTGCCGTGGTAGGCGACGGCCCGGGAGATCACCTTGTGCTTCATGGGCTTGCCGACGCGCTTGAAGTAGGACCGGGCGAGTTTCCACGCCGACTCGACGGCTTCGGAGCCGCCCGTGGTGAAGAAGACCTTGTTGAGGTCGCCGGGGGCCATGTCGGCGAGCCGCGCGGCCAGCTCGATCGCCTTCGGGTGGGCGTAGGACCAGATCGGGAAGTACGCCAGCTCGGCGGCCTGCTTGGCGGCGGCGTCGGCGAGCTCCTGACGGCCGTGGCCGGTC
>KL571262.1:16428-16881 GCA_000715855.1 Actinoplanes liguriensis | reverse complement strand
ATGTGTATAAGAGACAGGCGAGCTCCTGACGGCCGTGGCCGGTCTGCACCACGAACAGGGCGGAGAGCCCGTCGAGGTAGCGACGGCCGGTGGAGTCCCACACGTAGCAGCCGTCACCGCGGGTGATCACCGGTACCGGAGCGTCCTGGTACGAGGAGAGGCGGGTGAAGTGCATCCACAGGTGGTCACGGGCGGTCGCGGAGAGAGCGTCCACATCATCGGGCTGTCGGTCAGTCACGGGGGGTCTCCACTGGCCACTAGTTCCTGTTGTCACTACTGATCCTGCCGACGGAATCCGTCGTGCACAAGTCTTTGGACAACTATTTCCGCGCAATTTCCCGAAAATCCTAAAGTCAGAACGCCCCGCCCGGCCGCATTTCGACGGTCGAGCGGGGCGTTCTGTTCAGGTTTGTCGGCTGGCTCTCACCGTGGTTATGAGGCACGAATAACCAC
>KL571262.1:13330-16275 GCA_000715855.1 Actinoplanes liguriensis | reverse complement strand
GTGTATAAGAGACAGGCGTCAGGCGCGCCTGGTCTTCGAGCGGGAGCGTCAGTCGCGCTTGGCCTTGGAGCGGGACCGGAGGTTGCTGATCACGGCGATCAGGATGCCGGCCGCGAAGATCAGCGTGCCCATCACGTTGACCTGCGGCGGCAGGCCGACGCGGGTGGCGCCCCAGATGTAGAGCGGGAACGTGGTCGCGTTGCCGGAGATGAAGTTGGTGACCACGAAGTCGTCGATCGACAGCGCGAACGCCAGCATCACACCGGAGAAGACGGCCGGCAGGATGATCGGGAAGGTGACCTTCCAGAACGTCGTCCAGCCGTTGGCGCCGAGGTCTGCCGCGGCCTCCTCGATCGACCGGTCCAGGGTGATCACCCGGGCCCGGACCACGGTGGTGACGAACGAGATGGAGAAGAGCACGTGGCCGATGACGATCGTCGGCGCGCCCAGGCCCGAGTTGAGCGAGACGAAGAGGCTGAGCAGCGAGGCGCCCATGACCAGCTCGGGCGAGGCCATCGTCGCGAACAGCAGCAGGTTGAGCGTGCCCGACCCGCGGAACTGGTAACGGCCGAGGGCGTACCCGATGCCGGTGCCGATCGCGCCGGCGATCAGCGAGCTCACCACCGCGATGACCAGCGACAGCCAGAGCGCCGAGGTCAGTTCGTGGATCGCGAAGACGTCCTTGTACCACTTGAACGTGAAGCCCTGCCAGGTCTGGTTGAACCGGCCCTTCGGGTTGTTGAACCCGAACAGGATCATCACGAAGATCGGCAGGACCAGCCAGAGGATGATCAGCCAGGTGTAGGTGTGCATCACCCGGGCGCCGGTGATCCGGCGGCGGCGCGTGCGGGTGGCGACGGGCGGGGTGAGCGTCTGGGTCGTCATCGTGCCGCCGCATTCATGACGTCCTCGGTGCCGAGCGCCCGGGCGTAGGCGAAGACGCCGACCAGCAGCACCGCCATCAGCATGAACGACAGGGCGGAGGCCATCGGGTAGTTGGAGTTGGCCAGGTACTGCGCCTGGATCACCTGGCCGATCATGGTGGTGCTCGAACTGCCCAGCACCTGCGAGTTGACGTAGTCCGCGCTGGCCGGCACGAACGTCATCAGGACGCCGGCGAAGACACCGGGCAGCGCGAGCGGCAGGACCACCCTGCTGAACACGGTCGGCGGCTTCGCGTAGAGGTCCCGGGCCGCTTCGAGCACCCGCGGATCGATGCGCTCCAGGGCCACGTAGATCGGCAGCACCATGAACGGCAGCGAGTTGTAGACCAGGCCGAAGATCACCGCGGACGGGGTGCCGAGGATGTGGAAGCCGGACGAGAGCAGCCCGGCCTCCTTCAGCGGATGCAGCAGCACCCCGTCATCGGTGAGCAGTTGCCGCCACGAGATCGTCCGCAGCACGAACGACACGAAGAACGGCAGGAGGATCAGGAACAGGTACGTCGACTTCCGCTTGCCACCGTGGAAGGCGATCCAGTAAGCCATCGGGAAGGCCATCACGATGAGGATGATCGTCGCGATGAGCCCGTACACCAGCGAGCGGATCAACTGGACGCGGTAGTCGGTGATGGCATCCACGTACGTCTGCCAGTGACCGGTGAACCGGTAGCCGTTGATGACGTCGCCCTGCTGCAGCGACAGCGACACCATGGCCGCCATCGGCACGATGAAGAACAGCAACAGCCACAACCCGCCGGGCAGCACGAGCAGGTAGGGCGCGAGTGTACGTTTTACCCGGTTCATCAGCTCAGCTCAGTGTGATCGGTTCGAAGATGCTCTGGAATTTCTGCTGCTCCTCCGCGGTGTTGAAGTCCACGTAGTAGTGCAGCTTCTCGTAGTCGGCGGCGCCCGGGAACACCAGCGGGCTGTCCGCGACCTCGGTGAGGCTCGCCTTGTCGTCGCCGCTCGCGGCGGCCGCGTCCTTCTTGATCTGGTCCTGGGCGGCCGGCACCGGGCACACGTAGTTGATGTACTCGGCCAGCGACGCCGAGATCTCGACGTCGTAGAAGAAGTCCATCAGCGTGATCGCGTCGACCGGGTTGGTCGCGGTGATCGGGATCGCCATGTTGTCGGTCCAGATCGTGCCGCCCTCGGACGGGATGACGAACCGGAAGTCGGTGCCGTCGGACACGTTCTTCTGGAAGATGTCACCGGACCAGGCCTGGGTCAGCCAGACCTCGCCCTTGCCGAGCGCGTCGACGTAGCTCTGGTCGTAGTAGTTGCGGACCAGGCCCGCGTCCTTCTGCTCCTTGAGCTTGGCCGCGGCCTTCTTCCACGCCGCCTCGTCCGACTCGCCCGGCTTGAGGCCGGCCGCGAGCAGACCGAAGTTGGCCAGCTCCTGGCTGTCGGAGAACATGCCGACCTTGCCCTTGAACTTCGGGTCCCACAGGTCGGCCAGCGAGGTGATCTCCCGGCCGGTCTTCTTGATGTCGTAGGCGATGCCGGTGATGCCGGACGCCCACGGGATCGAGAAGACATTGCCAGGATCAAAGGCTTCCTGCGCGTACGACTTGGCGGCGTTGGCCGCGTAGTTGGTCAGCTTGGAGTGGTCGAGCGGGGCGAGGAAGCCGCCGGAGCGGAACTGCCCGAACTGGACCGAGTTGGTGATCACCATGAGGTCGAAGCCGATCGACTGACCGGCCGAGAGCTGGGGCTGCACCTTGGCGAACCAAGGCCCCATCTCCTGGATGACCTCCTGGTAGTTGACCGTGATGCCGGTCTTCGCGGTGAACTTCGCGAGCTCCGGCTTCTTCGGGTCCATGTAGAGCGGCCAGTTGGCGAAGTCGACCTTGCCGTTCTTGGCCTTGCCGCTCCAGAACTTCTCCACCGCGTCCGGCGCCACGCTGGCCTGCGGCTTGCCCTTGCCCTGAACGCCGCACGCGGCGAGGAACGCACCAAGAGCCGACACACCACCGAGGCGCATCGCGTCACGGCGGCCGAGCC
>KL571262.1:3396-13056 GCA_000715855.1 Actinoplanes liguriensis | reverse complement strand
AGCCGCCGCTGCGTCATGCCGCGGAGGAGGGAGGGGTCCGGCTTATTGGTCGGGAACATCAGACTCCGATCGGATACGAGTGCTGCGGGGCCCAAGTGAGGAAGACGCGCTCGCCACGCGACGCGACGTCCTCGGCATCGTGAGCATTCTGATCGAACACCACGAAGTCTGATCCAGCGGAGGTCACCACTGTGTAGTTGGTCGATGTCCCGTGGTAAACCACCTCGGTCACCGTCCCGCTGAGCACACTGCCGGTGGCCTGCGGCGGGGTCCGGTGCAGGTCGATCTTCTCGGGCCGTACCGACACCTCGACGGTCCGGCCGGCCTGAACCGAGGCCGGTACCGGCGCCACGATCCGCTCACCCTGGCCCAGGTCGAGCACGGCGAGCCCGTTCTCCACCCGGCTGATCAGGCCCTCGACGATGTTCGAGGTCCCGATGAAGCCGGCCACGAACCTGGTCGACGGCTTCTCGTAGATCTCCCGCGGCGAGCCGAGCTGCTCGATCAGCCCGGCGTTCATCACCGCGATCCGGTCCGACATCGTCAGCGCCTCGCCCTGGTCGTGGGTGACGTAGACGAAGGTGATCCCGACCTCGCGCTGGATGCGCTTGAGCTCGATCTGCATCTGCTGGCGCAGCTTCAGGTCGAGCGCGCCGAGCGGCTCGTCGAGCAGCAGCGCCCGCGGGTGGTTGACCAGGGCCCGGGCCAGCGCCACGCGCTGCTGCTGGCCGCCGGACATCTCCTTGGGCTGGCGCTTCTCCATGCCGGTCAGCGAGACGATCTCGAGGATCTCACCGACCCGCCGCTTGATCTCGGACTTGGCGACCTTCTTGCGCTCCAGGCCGAACGAGACGTTCTGCAGCACGTTGAGGTGCGGAAACAGCGCGTACGACTGGAAGACCATGTTGACGTCGCGCTTGCTGGCGGCGACGTTGGTGACGTCGCTGCCGTCGAGGAGGACCTTGCCGGTGGTCGGCTCCTCGAAGCCGGCGATCATCCGCATCGTGGTGGTCTTGCCGCAACCGGACGGGCCGAGCAGCGAGAAGAACTCCCCCTGTGCGATCGCCAGGTCGAGGCTCTTGACGGCCGGGACCGCCTCACCGTGCGACAGGTATTCCTTGCGCACGCCGACGAACTCGATCGCCGGGTGGCCGGTCCGCTCACCGGTGGCGGACGAAGCCGTCACGGCGTGATGCGGGGGAGACGTGGTCATTGTGCTCACCTCGGAGGCGGGGGTGGTGAATTCAGACGGGGCGGCGGATCATCCGTGAAAGCTCATCACGTGTTTGATCCGGGTGTACTCCTCGAAGCCGTACATGGAAAGGTCCTTGCCGTATCCCGAGTGCCCGTAGCCACCGTGCGGCATCTCGGAGACGAACGGCAGGTGGGTGTTGATCCAGACCGCGCCGAAGTTCAGACGGCGGGAGACCCGCATCGCGACGCCGTGGTTCTGCGTCCAGACGCTGGCGCTCAGGCCGTACCGCACGTCGTTGGCGAAGCGCACCGCCTCGGCCTCGTCCGCGAACGGCTGCACCGTGATGACCGGGCCGAAGACCTCGTCCTGGATCATCTCGTCGCGCTGCCGCAGGCCGGCCACCACGGTCGGCTCGAAGAAGAAGCCGCGCTCGCCGACCCGGTTGCCGCCGGCCACCACCTCGGCGTGCTCCGGGGCCCGCTGCAGGAAGCCGGTGACCCGGTCCAGCTGAGCGGCGTTGTTGACCGGGCCGAAGAACGCCTCCGGGTCGGACGGCGCGCCGACCCGGGTGTTCTTGGCGGCCGCGGCGAGGGCGGCGGTGAAGTCGGCGGCGATCCGCTCGTGCACCAGCACGCGGGTGGCGGCGGTGCAGTCCTGACCGGCGTTGAAGAACCCGGCGCCGGCGATCCTCTCGGCCGTCTCGGCGATGTCGACGTCGTCGAAGACCACGACCGGGGCCTTGCCGCCCAGCTCCAGGTGCACCTTCTTGAGGTCGGGGGCGGCCGCCGCGGCGACCTCCATCCCGGCCCGGGTGGAGCCGGTGATCGACACGAGCTGCGGAGCCGGGTGGACGACCAGCGAGCGGCCGGTGTCGCGGTCACCGCAGACGACGTTGAGGACCCCGGCCGGCAGGAACTCGGCGGCGATCTCGGCGAGCAGCAGCGTGCTCACCGGCGTGGTGTCGGACGGCTTCAGGACCACGGAGTTGCCGGCCGCGATCGCCGGGGCGAGCTTCCAGATCGCCATGACCATCGGATAGTTCCACGGCGTGATCTGGGCGACGACGCCGATGGGCTCACGGCGTACATAGGAGGTGTGGTCCTTCAGGTATTCACCGGCTGACTTGCCCTCCAGCATGCGCGCGGCGCCGGCGAAGAAGCGCAGTTCGTCGAGGACCGGGCCCATCTCCTCGGCCCGGGTCGCCTCGACCGGCTTGCCGGTGTTGCGGCACTCGGCCTCGATCAGCTCGTCGGCGCGCGCCTCGACGGCGTCCGCGATGCGCAGCAGCGCCCGCTGCCGCTCCGCCGGAGTGGTGTCCCCCCACACCTCGAAACCGGCCTCGGCAGCGGCGACCGCCGCCTCCACGTCCCGCGTCGACGAGATCGGCGCGAGAGCGTACGTCTCCCCGGTGCTGGGGTCGACGACCGGTGACGTCCGCCCCTCCTCGGTGTCCGTGTAGGACCCGTTGACGAAGTTGCGAAGCACGGGAAATGCGGTGCTCACGGGGGACAACCTTCCGATCGGTGTGGGCGTGCTCACCCGAAGTGGGGGAACCTTGTCACACCTGGGACAGGTGTGACAAGGGAATCCGAAGTAATTTGCAAGCCTGAAACGGAATCCAAAGATCCAGTGGCCTCCAGGCAACGCAATCCGGCGTCAGGAGGCGTAAAAACCGTCGGCGACGGTCAGTGCCTCGTCCAGGATCGCCAGACCCTCGCGGACCTCGTCCACGCTGGTCGTGCAGGGCGGGACCACGTGCACCCGGTTGAAGTGGGTGAACGGCCAGAGCCCCCGCTCCTTGCAGGCCGCGGCCACGTCGTTCATCGGCCCGGCCGCCGCGCCGCCGGCGTTGAACGGCACCAGCGGGGTCCTCTCCCCGTCCCGGATCAGCTCGATCGCCCAGAACACGCCCAGGCCGCGGACTTCGCCCACACTCGGGTGCTTCGCGGCGATCTCCGCCAGGCCCGGGGCGATCACGTCCTCGCCCAGCATGCGGGCGTGCTCGATGATCCCCTCCTCCTTGAAGATCTGCATGGAGGCGACCGCGGAGGCACACGCGAGCGGGTGGCCCGAGTAGGTCAGGCCGCCCGGGAACGGCCGCTCACTGAACGTCGCGGCGATCTCGTCGGAGATGATCACCCCGCCCAGCGGCAGGTAGCCCGAGTTCACGCCCTTGGCGAAGGTGATCAGGTCGGGGGCGACGCCCCACTTGTCGACCGCGAACCACTCGCCGCAGCGACCGAACCCGGCCATCACCTCGTCGGCGATGAACACGATGCCGAACTCGTCGCAGATCGCGCGCACGCCGGCCAGGTAGCCCGGCGGCGGGACCAGGATGCCGTTGGTGCCGACCACCGTCTCGATCAGGACCGCGGCGACGGTGGCCGCGCCCTCGAAGACGATCGTGTCGCGCAGGTGCTTCAGGGCCCGCTCCGACTCCTGCTCCTCATTTTCCGAGAAGAAGGGCGAGCGGTACGGGTACGGCCCCCAGAAGTGCACGACCCCGATCGCGATCGGCTCGTTGGGCCAGCGCCGCGGGTCGCCGGTCGCGGTCATCGCGGTGGCGGTCGAGCCGTGGTAGCTGCGGTAGGTGGAGAGCACCTTGTGCCGGCCGGTGTGCAGGCGCGCCATCCGGATCGCGTTCTCGTTCGCCTCGGCGCCGCCGTTGGTGAAGAACACCTTGTTCAGCGGGCCGGGGGCCACCTCGGCGATCATCCGGGCCGCTTCGCCGCGCTTGTCGTTGGCGAACGCCGGCTGGATCGTGCAGAGCTTGGCGGCCTGCTCCTGGATGGCCTCGACTATAAGAGACAGGGCCGATGTTGATGTTGACGAGCTGCGAGGAGAAGTCGAGATACTTCTTGCCGGTGTAGTCCCAGAAGTGACTACCCTGCGCCCTCTCGATCGGCAGCGGGTTGATCAGGCCCTGAGCGGACCAGGAATGGAAGACGTGGGCGCGGTCGTCCGCGCGCACCTGCTCTTCTTCAGTCACGAAGCCCATCCTTATCGGGTCTGCGGGAAGCCGAGGTCGATCGCCGAGGTTCCCGGGTCGGGCCAGCGGGACGTGACGACCTTGCCGCGGGTGAAGAACTGGATGCCGTCCGGCCCGTACATGTGCGAGTCGCCGAAGAGCGACGCCTTCCAGCCGCCGAACGAGTAGTAGGCGACCGGGACCGGGATCGGCACGTTCACGCCGACCATGCCGGCGTTGACGTCGAACTGGAACTGCCGGGCCGCGCCGCCGTCCCGGGTGAAGATGGCGGTGCCGTTGCCGTACTCGTTGTTGTTGACCAGCTCGACGGCCTCGGCGTAGGTCTCCACGCGGACGACCGACAGGACCGGGCCGAAGATCTCGTCGGTGTAGACGGTCATCGACGGGGTCACGTTGTCCAGCAGCGTCGTGCCCAGGAAGAAACCATCCTTGGGCAGGCTGTCCGTGGCCCGCCCGTCGGCGACGATCGTCGCGCCTTCCTTTTCACCGGCCGCGATGTAACCGGCGACCTTGTCCCGGTGCTGAGCGCTGATCAGCGGGCCCATGTCGGTGCCCGCGTCGGCCCCGTTGCCGATCTTCAGCTTCGGCAGGCGCGCCGCGATCGCCTCGACCAGCGGGTCAGCGATGTCGCCGACCGCGACGACGACCGAGATCGCCATGCAGCGCTCCCCCGCCGCCCCGTAACCGGCGCTGATCGCCGCGTCGGCGGCCGCGTCCAGCTCGGCGTCCGGCAGGACGATCATGTGGTTCTTCGCGCCGCCGAGCGCCTGCACCCGCTTGCCGTGCGAGGTGCCGGTCTCGTAGATGTACTTCGCGATCGGCGTCGAGCCCACGAAGCTGACCGCCGCGACGTCCGGGTGCACCAGGAGCGCGTCGACCGCCTCCTTGTCCCCGTTGACGACGTTGAACACGCCCTCCGGCAGACCGGCCTCGGCCCAGAGACGGGCCAGCCAGAGCGCGGCGGACGGGTCCTTCTCGCTCGGCTTGAGCACGAACGCGTTGCCGGCCGCGATCGCGGTGGCGCACATCCAGAGCGGCACCATCGCCGGGAAGTTGAACGGGGTGATGCCGGCGACGACGCCGAGCGGCTGACGGATCGAGTACACGTCCACGCCGGTGGCGGCCTGCTCGGAGAACGAGCCCTTCATCAGGTGCGGGATGCCGGTGGCGAACTCCACGTTCTCCAGGCCGCGGGCGACCTCGCCGGCCGCGTCGGCGAGCACCTTGCCGTGCTCGGCGGTGATGATCGCGGCGAGCTCGCCGGTGCGCTCGGCCAGCAGCTCGCGGAACTTGAAGAGGACCGCGGACCGCTTGGACAGCGACGCCGAACGCCAGCCCTTGGCGGCCGCCTTGGCGACGGCGACAGCCTCGGCCACCTCGGCCGTGCTCGCCAGGTCGACCTCGGCGGTCTGCTCGCCGGTGGCGGGGTTGAAGACGGGGCCGACCCGGCCGGAAGTGCCGGCCCGCTCCGCGCCGCCGATCCAGTGCGCAATGTGTGTCATGACGCCGAGATTATGTGACGACCCTGGACCGAACAATGCTTGAAATGTACTGTAACAAAAATGTTCGAGGCCATTGATCAGCGGCTCAGCGACCCCAGCGCGCGCGGTCTGGCCGAGGCGCTCAGCCGCGCGGTCGGCGACGGCGCCATCGAGCCCGGCGCGAAACTCCCGCCGGTCCGCCGGGTCGCCGCCGAGCTGCGCCTGTCGCCGAGCACCGTCAACGCAGCCTGGCAGCTCCTGCGCCGGGCCGGCACCATCCGGACGGACGGGCGCCGCGGCACGGTCGTCGCCACCCCCGGCGCCGGCGGCCCCGGGCGCTACCGGGCGGCGCTGCGCCGCACCAGCGGCTTCGGCCTCGACCTCTCCACCGGCGTGCCCGATCCACTGCTGCTGCCGCCGATCCCCGCGCTGCACGGCCTCTCCCCCACGCCGACCAGCTACCTCGACGAGCCGGTCGTGCCGTCGCTGCACGCGCTGCTGCTGGAACGCTGGCCCTACCCCGCCGAGCGCCTGGCCGTCTTCGACGGGGCGATGGACGCGATCGACCAGGTGGCGTCGGCGCTGCTGCGGCTCGGCGACCTCGCGATCGTCGAGAACCCCTGCTTCCCGCCGCTGCTGGACCTGCTCGAAGTGCTCGGCGTGCCGGTCGCCGGGGTCGGCACCGACGCGCACGGCATGATCCCGTCACAGCTGGAGGCCGCGCTGGCCCGGCGCCCCGCCGTGGTCTTCCTCCAGCCGCGCGCGCTCAACCCCACGGGTGCGTCGTGGTCACCCTCGCGGGCCGCGTCACTCGCCGCGGTGCTTTCCACATTCCCTGAGGTGTACGTCGTGGAGGACGACTCCGCGGGCGACCTCGCGGCCGGGCCGTCGTGCTCGCTCGGCGCGCATCTGCCCCGGCAGACCATCCACGTGCGCAGCTTCTCCAAGTCCCACGGGCCGGACCTGCGCCTCGCGGCGGTCAGCGGGCCGGCGACGGTCCTCGACCCGATTCTCGAACGGCGGCTCCTGGGTCAGGGGTGGACCAGCCGCCTCCTGCAGCGGCTGTTGTTGTCGCTGCTCACCGACCCGGCGTCGATCGCCGCGGTGTCCTCCGCGCGCGACGAGTACGCCCGCCGGCGCCGCCTGATCCGCGACGGCCTGCGCTCCGCCGGAATCGATCTGCCGGACGGTGAGGGGATCAACATCTGGCTGCCGGTCGCGGACGAGCAGGCGGCCCTGCTGAGCCTGGCCAGCGCGGGGATCGGGGCGGCGGCGGGGACGGCGTTCACGGTCGGTCCCGGCAGCCCGCACCTGCGCGTCACCGTCGGCCTGGTCACCGCGGACCACGCCGAGGTCGCCGCTCACCTGGCGCGCGCCGCCCAGACCATGGCCCCCACCATCCTCCGCTGACCCCGACGAGTGACTACTTGCTCCACGTCAACTGTACATGAGGCACTCTCCGCATGATGACGTGCGAGACTCGACCCATGAGCCAGGTCATGCTCGACGGTCACGACGGTCCTTGGACGGAAGAGGAATATCTCGCGCTCGGCGAGACCCTCAGCCGTATCGAACTGATCGACGGGAGCCTCCTGGTGACCCCCTCACCAACCCACCCACATCAGAGCATTTCGGCCCGGCTCTGGGCCGCCTTTCAACCGGCTGCTCGGGCCGCGGGGTTGCGAACACACCTGGCGGTCAATCTCCGCCTCGGCCGGGACCGTTTTGTCATCCCGGACCTCCTCGTGGCGGGTGGCCCTCGTGTCACGCTCTTCAGCGAGGCACCCGACGCCGCGCTGGCCTGCGAGATCACCTCGCCCAGCAATGCCGCGCTCGATCGCTCCCTGAAGATGTCGCTCTGTGCCGAGGCCAAGGTTCCCTGGTTCCTCCTGGTCGAGCCCGACTTCACGGACTACGAGTCGGTGACGTTGTGCCTCTACCGCCTGAAGGACAAGGAATACGTGGAGCACACCAGCGCGCGGCAGGGCGGGACGCTGACGTCAGAGCTTCCGTTCCCGATCTCCATCAGCACCGACGATCTGCTGGACTTCTGATCAGTCCTTGGCGGGGACGAAGCTGGCGAAGACCACGTTCAGGACGCTCTTGCGGTACTCGGTCCAGTCGGAGTCCGGGGTCTGGAACCAGAAGCCGTAGGCCTGGTGAGCCGACGTGACGACACCGCGGTTGTTGATGTGCTGGGTGCCGCTCTTCCTGTAGGTGAACTCCCAGTCCGCGGCCTTCACGAAGTAGTCGACGGACTCCAGCTTCACCTCGTGATAGCTCGGGAAGTCGCCGCCCTTGATGCGCGCATCCCGCTGCGAACGCCAGTCGGCGACCGGATTCGATCGGGGCGAGTCGGTCTGGTCGATGCCCAGGACGTGACCCTTGCCGTCCCGCCAGTAGCGGATGGTGCCCTCTTTCGACGTGGTCCAGCCCTTGGGGACGTACACGGAAAAGCCGGTTTTGTCCTTGTAGTCGAGGAACCCGGCAGGCAGCGGCGGACGGCCGATCGTGGCGCTCGCACTCACGCTCGACGACGGCGCGGCGGACGAGGAGGCTGCTGCGGACGGCTTTGCGCTGGTCGCGGCACTTGTCGCGGAAGCGGCAGCGGTGGCCTGGGTGGTCGCGGGACTGTCCCCCGCGGTCAGCTCCGACGACGGCCGCGTGGCCAGGAAGACCGCGACGCCTGCCAGCAGCACGAGCACCGCCGCGGCCAGGGCGATCAGCTTGCGATTGAGGGGCTTCTCCGCACGTACGGCGGGAGGGTCTGTCGGAATTTCATCATCGGCCGGCGTCCGCGGCTTCGGGACGACCGTGATGGGGGTCTCCAGGGCGACGACGGCCTCACGGAGCAGCCGCTCCGCCTCCTCCGCCTCGATCCGCTCGGCCGGATCCTTCCGCAGCAGCCCGTCGAGCAGCGGCGTCAACGCGCCCGCCTGCTGCGGCGGATCCGGCTCCTCGGTGGCGAGCGCCGCCAGGGTCGCCATCGTCGACGTGCGCTGAAACGGCGAATGGCCCTCGACCGCGGCGTAGAGCGTCGCGCCCAGCCCCCACAGGTCGGCCGCCGGACCGCTCGTGCCGAACCGGGCCCGCTCCGGCGCCATGTACAGCGGCGAACCGATCAACACATCCGAACGGCTGGTCAGACTGTCGTCGTCGAGCGCGG
The DNA here is from genome assembly GCA_000715855.1 of Actinoplanes liguriensis. Classification (GTDB taxonomy): domain Bacteria; phylum Actinomycetota; class Actinomycetes; order Mycobacteriales; family Micromonosporaceae; genus Actinoplanes; species Actinoplanes liguriensis. The sequence continues at coordinate 4,225 of KL571262.1, read as the reverse complement.
CGATGCCGAAGTCGGTGAGCAGCACCCGGCCGTCCTCGGCGAGCAGCACATTCGCCGGCTTCACGTCCCGGTGCTGGACACCGGCGCGGTGCGCGGCCTGCAGAGCGGCGAGAAGATCAAGACCGATTCTTGCGACCCGGTACGCATCCAGGGGCCCGTCCTCGGCGATCACCTGCCGGAGGGAGCGGGACGGCACGTACTCCATGACGATCACGGTGCGGTCGTCGAGGGACAGGACGTCGTACACCTGAACGACGTTCGGATGGCTCAACCGGGCCGCGGCCCGGGCCTCCCGCAGCGTCCGGCGCACCGCGGCGTCGCCCTCCGCCAACTCCTCCGGCAGATCGATCTGCTTGACCGCGACCTCGCGCTCGAGCGTCGCGTCGTGCGCGAGCCAGACCTGGCCCATGCCGCCGCGGCCGAGCAACTCGCCCAAGCGGTAGCGGTCGGCGAGCAGAGTCGACGCATCAGGCATGTCCTTCGATATACCCGCCTCGGCCGCCCCTGCAACGTCGTCCACCGGGTGCGGGGAATCCGCCGGGGCGTTCATCGTCTCCGAGCCTGCCGTCCTACGCCGGAGGGAAGCGGCGCCGGACCATCCTCGCATGCCCTCCGTAACGTTCCCTGTATGGATCATGCGAGCGCCATCGCCGTCGTGTCGGCCGCCGCTCGGGTCATCCGGGAGCGGTACGGGCGTTCCCCCGACCGGGTGGTGAAGGGGCGCCGGAGGCCTCGCGATCGGGGCTGATCTCGCTGCTGAGCAGGTGAATCGTTCGGTCCGGCCGGACTCCTCGCCGGTGACCCGGTCACCGGCTGTCTCTTATACACA
>KL571262.1:1200-3195 GCA_000715855.1 Actinoplanes liguriensis | reverse complement strand
GATGTGTATAAGAGACAGGGGCGGGACGCTCGGCTATGCGGGTGACCGTCGCTTTGCGTGACGGTCATCGGGTTCTGGCTGCCGTCTCCGTTGTCCACTGGGCGTGAATCGCGGTTCTTTTCGCGAACCGCGATTCACTTCGTCCCGCTTCCCTTCTCGGCAGGCGCAGCCCCGTTCTCGGCAGGCTCAGCTAGCTTCTCGGCCGGCTCAGCGCGATCGGCGGATCAGGGCGACACCGGTGGCGGCCGCGGCCAGGGCGGCGCCGATGATCGCGTACTGCTTCGGGTTCGCCGCGACCCGCCGCCGGGCCGAGCCGATCACCGAGGTCGCCCGTTCCGCGGCGTCCGCGGCCTGGCAGGCCATCCGGGTGCCGGTCTGCGCCGTGGCCTCGGCGATGTGGCCGGGGGTGTGAGCGCCCCGGGTGGTTGCGGTCTCCTTGAGAGCGGCCGCCTTGCCCGTGGCCGTGTCCTTGAGATCGGCTGCCTTGCCGGTGGCGGCGTCCTTGAGATCTGCGGCCTTGGCAGCGGCCGCACCCTTGAACTCTGCCGCCTTGTCCGACGCGGCGCCCTTCAAGTCCGTGGCCTTGTCCGACGCGGTCGCCTTGAGATCTGCGACCTTGTCCGATGCGACGCTCTTCAAGTCCGCGGCCTTGTCCGACGCGGTCGCCTTGAGATCTGCGACCTTGTCCGATGCGACGCTCTTCAAGTCCGCGGCCTTGTCCGACGCGGTCGCCTTGAGATCTGCGACCTTGTCCGATGCGACGCTCTTCAAGTCCGCGGCCTTGTCCGACGCGGTCGCCTTGAGATCTGCGACCTTGTCCGATGCGACGCTCTTCAAGTCCGCGGCCTTGTCCGACGCGGTCCCCTTGAGATCTGCCGCCTTGTCTGACGCCGTGCCCTTGAGGTCGGCCGCTTTGCTCGCGGTGGCGTCCTTCAGGCCGGCGGCTGCTTCCTTGAGGTGGGCGGCCTTGTCGGCGGCGGAATCCTTGACCCTCGTCGGAATGTCGGCCTTGGCCACCAGAGCCTCGACGGTCTCGCCCATCTTGGCCCGCGTCTGCTCGATCTCCGCCCGGATCTCATCGGTTCCGCGCCGGTCCTGATCATCCGGCCGCGCCCCGGCGCCACCATCCCGGCCGGAACTCGCCGGCGCCTTCCCAGCATCGGACATTTCGGGCTTCGACTGCACGGACATGGCTGAACCTGCCTTCGACATCTCGGACTTCCCTGCACTACCGGCCGGTTGTTCCGCCGTGCTCTTCGGCGGCTCGGGCCTCACTCCGTTCCCTTTGGTCGCGGGTGCCCCTCCAGCGGCGCCCGCCGTCGTCCCTCCGCTGACGACCCCGGTCGGCCCGTTCCCGTTCTGGTTCTGGTTCGCGTTCCCGTTCTGGTTCGCGTTCCGGTTCCCGCCCTCGCTGCCGGACCTGTTCCCGCTCCCGGGCCCGCTGCCGGACCCGTTCCCGGGCCCGCTCCCAGGCCCGCTCCCAGGCCCGCTCCCCGATCCATTCCTGGGCCCGTTCCCGGACCCCGGATCGGTTCTCCCCGAGACGGCGGGACCGGGCTTGTCGGCCGCACCGGGCGGAGCGGCCTTGGCTGCGCCCGCAGGTGAAACCGGCACCGCGCCGGACCCACCAGCCCGGTCGGTCTCGGCGGTTCCGGTAGGCGAACCCACGGGAACAGGTTTCTCAGCCGCCCCCGGTGGAGCCGTCTTGACGGCTGCCGCGGGCGGAGCAGGCTTCGGCGGCGCCGGTTTAGGCCCGGTTCCATGCTGAGAACCCGGCGGGGCAGGCTTCGGAGCTCCCGCCGCCGGCTTCGACACGGAAGTGTCCGCGGACGACTCCGACGCAGGCACACCCATCGACGGCTTCGCAGCCGAGACGGCCGTCGGCGGCTTCGGAGCCGGAACACTCATCGCCGACTCGGGCGCGACAGCGTTTCCCGAATGCTTCGAATCAGGCGCGTCCGCTGAGGGCTTCGTGGCCCTGTCTCTTATACACAT
>KL571262.1:0-936 GCA_000715855.1 Actinoplanes liguriensis | reverse complement strand
GGCGGCTTCGGGGCCGGGGCATTCATCGGTGGCTTCGGTGCCGGTGCGTCCGGTGGCGGCTTCGGGGCCGGGGCGGCCGCCGGAGGCTTCGGAGTGGGGGTGTTTGCGGGCGGCTTCGGGGTGGGGGCGTTTGCGGGCGGCTTGGGAGTGGGGGCCGGGTTGCCCTTGGGCGGTGTGCCCGCCGACGGCTTGGTCGCGCCGCCGCCACCCGGGGAGGCATTGCCGCGTGCGGCGCCACCCGGACCCTTGCCCGCTGCCCCGCCGCCCTGCCCGCCGTAGCCGGGCGACGGCCCGTTGACGCGGGTACCTCCGCCCGCCGCCGGACGGTCGCCGCCGGAAGCCGAGTCGGCCTCGTCGTTCACAGGTTCCTCCCCGAACGGGCGGCGGTCATGAACGCGTCCACATCCTCACGGCCACTGGCCACGGCTTCAGCAGGCGCCGGCGGCACTACCTGCTTGACCTGGTTCTTACCGACCAGCGCGGCCACCCCCGCCGCGGCAAAGAGCACGACGGTCACCGTCAGCGCGGCCGCCCACACCGGCATGATCAGCGCCAATGCCGCGCCGGCTGTGACGAGGAGCGCGCCGAGCCCGTACATCGCCATGACACCGGAAACGCCCAGCAACCCGGCGCCTTTTCCGGCCTTCTTGCCCTTCTCCATCATCTCTATGCGGGCGAGCGTCAGTTCGTCCCGCACCAGGGTCGTGACCTGCTCACTGAGCCGGCTGACCAGTTCCCCGGTAGACACCTGCTCACTTCGTGCGTCGGTGTGCGTCATCGTGCCCTCCGTCCTGCGCAACTCTCAGAGGTTTGACGTACCCGCACTAATCCTCCCTAACCACCCTCAACCCGCACCCTGCCTGCGACAACCCATTCACTTCCTCGTTCCCGCCCAGCGCTGCCCGAGCCCGAGCAGCGCGCTCACCCTCAGACCGC
>KL571261.1:23167-25035 GCA_000715855.1 Actinoplanes liguriensis | reverse complement strand
TGAACATCATCTCTGTCAGGCGGCTTGGGAGTGTGGGGGGTCGTCGGCTTGGTGGAAGCTGTCTCCGCCGTGGCGCTTGATGCGGTACATGGCCTCGTCCGCGCGGCACACCAGGGCACTCAGGTCGGCGGAGGACCCCAGCGCGATGCCGATGCTGACCGTCGCGATGCAGTCCGGGATCTCGCGGACGGCCAGGACCATCCGGGAGGCCACGGCCGCCGCGACGATCGGGTCGGCGCCGAAGAGCACGGCGGCGAACTCGTCACCGCCTAGGCGCGCGATCAGGTCGCCGGGTTCCACCTGTGCAGAAAGGGCCCCGGCGATCGCCCGCAGCGCCTCGTCCCCCGCGGCGTGCCCGCAGGTGTCGTTGATCACCTTGAACTTGTCGGTGTCGACGAGCAGGACGGCGACCGGGCCGGGGTGCGCGGCGGCCAGCTCGATCGTCCGGTCGAAGGCGCGCCGGTTGGCGATGCCGGTCAGCGGGTCCAGGTCGGCGGCCCGGGCGACCTGCTCGTGCTGCATCCGCAGCATCGCCAGGTCGTGCATGGTCCGGGCGGCGTGCAGGGTGTTGAGCCGCTGCCGCCAGAGCGCGGCGGCCAGGCTGTCCCCGTAGGCGAGGGTGGCGTCGGCGTCGGTCGACCCGAGGTGGGCCATGAGCACCGCCCGGGTCCGGTGGGTGCTCGCGGAGATCAGCCAGTCGGCGTCCGGCGGCAGTGCCTCGGCCGCTTCGGCCAGGACGGCCAGGGCCGCCTCGGGGTGCCCGGAGCGTTTCAGCGCCACCGCGTGGAACGGCCGGCTCAGCGCCAGCGCGTCCGGGGTGAAGCCGCGTTTGCGCAGGAAACCGGTGTAGAGCTCGATGTCGACGGCGGCGCCGGTCGGGTCGTGCCGGTCGGCGCGGGCGCAGGCGGCGTAGAGCAGCGCGTTGTCCCGCCACACGGCCGCGTCGTCGCCGGAGACCTCGTCGGCGGCCTGGACGGCGTACCGCTCCGCCTCGGTGGTGTGCGCCTCGGCCTCGGCCACCCGGTGGATCTGGTAGAGCTCGAGCGCCCAGCGCAGGTGCATCTCGGCGAGGTTGATCAGCCACATCGCGCGGTTGCCGTTGGAGCCACCGTCCGCGGCGCTCATCTCGTAGGCGCTGCGGAACTGCGGTTCCACCAGCTCGTACAGCCGGAGCTCGTAGTAGCCGATGGCGACCGCGACCCGGGAGTTGACCGCGGCCACCGGGTCCGCCTCACCCGCGGCGAGCATCTCGGCGCTGACCAGGTCGTGCAGGACGCCGTCCAGGTCGTGCTCGGTGGCGTCCAGCTCGCCCAGCCGCAGACGCTGCCAGGCGCGACTGGCCAGGGCGCAGGCCTGCCAGCCGCCGCTGCCCTCGCGGACCGCCGCGATCAGCATCGGCTCGACGGCGGCGATCGCGCCACGCGGGTCGGCGAGCGCGATGTACGCGACGACCCGGGCGAAGTGCATGCAGGCGGGCCCGTCCACGAGGTCGCCGGTGGCCGCCCGCAGGACGGTCTCGGCCGCGGCCAGCGCGCCGGCCGGATCGCCGGTCTGTGCGCGCTCCAGCAGACGTACCGCGTGCTGTGTGATCTCTCGCATCGGCACCTCCCCGGGGGACTATCGACCGGCGGGGAGGCGATACGAGGGAACTACAGCGTCTGGATGGTGGCGATCCGCTCTTCGAGCTGTTCGATGGTGGCCTGGGCGCTGGGCGGGCCGCCGCAGAGCCGGCGCAACTCGGCGTGGATCTTGCCGTGCGGCAGGTTGGTCCGGTGGTGGTGTGCGGCGACGAGGGTGTTGAGCTGGCGCCGCAGGGTGGCCCGGCGCTCCCCCGCGCTCATCGGCACGACCTTCTCCACCGGCGGCGG
>KL571261.1:21460-22909 GCA_000715855.1 Actinoplanes liguriensis | reverse complement strand
TTCTTGGCCGCTTCCTGGGCCTGCCGTTTCTGCGAGGCCATCTGCTCGGTCTGCCGCTTGTTCAGCAGCATCGAGACCTCGTCCGGGGTGAGCAGACCGGGCAGGCCGAGGTAGTCGGCCTCCTCGGCGGTGCCTGTCCGGGCGGGCATGCCGAACGACGCGCCGTCGTAGATGACCTCCTGCAGCTCGGCGGTCGCGGACAGCGCCTCGAACTGCTTCTCCAGGTCGCCGATCGCGTCCTCGGACTTCTGCGCCCGTTCCAGCAACTCGTCGTCGAGGCCGTCCTTCTCCTTGGGCGCGCCGAGGACGTGGTTGCGTTCCGCCTCCATCTCGCTGGCCAGCCCGAGCAGGTGCGGGACGCTGGGCAGGAAGACGGTGGCGGTCTCGCCGGGCTGGCGGGACCGCACGAACCGGCCGATCGCCTGGGCGAAGTAGAGCGGGGTGGAGGCGCTGGTGGCGTAGACGCCGACGGCCAGGCGCGGGATGTCGACGCCCTCGGACACCATCCGGACGGCGACCATCCAGAGCTTGTCGGAGGCGGCGAACTCGGCGATCCGCCCCGATGCGCCGTCGTCGTCGGAGAGGACCACGGTCGGGGCCTCACCGGTCAGGTCGTGCAGGAGCTTCGCGTACGCCCGGGCGGCGGTCTGGTCGCTCGCGATGACCAGGCCACCGGCGTCCGGCATGCCCTCACGCACGCGCAGGAGCCGGTTGTGCGCGGCTCCCATCACCTGGGGCATCCACTCGCCGCGATGGTCCAGGGCGGTACGCCAGGCCTGCGCGATCAGGTCTTTGGTCATCGGCTCGCCGAGACGGGCGGCCAGTTCGTCACCGGCGTTGGTGCGCCAGCGGGTCTCCCCCGAGTACGCCATGAACATGACCGGCCGCACGACCCGGTCCTTCAGCGCGTCGGCGTACCCGTAGACCGAGTCCGCTTTCGACCGCTGGATCCCGTCCATGCCCCGTTCGTACTGCACGAAGGGGATCGGGTTCTCGTCCGAGCGGAACGGGGTGCCGGTGAGCAGCAGGCGCCGCTCGGCCGGCTCGAACGCGTCCTTGACCCCGTCGCCCCAGGTCCGTGCGTCACCGGCGTGGTGGATCTCGTCCAGGATGACGAACGTGCGCCGGGTGATCGTGCGTCGCTTGTGCACCTGGGGGGCCATGCCGACCTGCGCGTACGTCACGACGGCGCCGTGGAAGTCCCGCGAGGAGTGGATGTCGGCGTTGCGGAACTTCGGGTCGAGCTGGATGCCGACCCGGGCCGCGGCCTGGGCCCACTGGGTCTTCAGGTGCTCGGTCGGGCAGACCACGGTCACCGCCTCGACCGTGCCGTCGCTCAGCATCTCCGCGGCGAGGCGCAGCGCGAACGTGGTCTTGCCGGCGCCGGGCGTCGCCACGGCCATGAAGTCCTCGGAACGGCGGCGCAGGTACTCCACCATCGCCTTGCGC
>KL571261.1:19459-21200 GCA_000715855.1 Actinoplanes liguriensis | reverse complement strand
AGCGGGAAGGTCTCCAGGTTCGGCGCGGTCGGGCTCAAGCTCCGGTGATCCCTTCAATCCATGGAAAAACCCCCACAACACAGGTCGCGGAGGCGAGGCCCCAGCATAGCCGCGGAGGGGGACGATCTGCCGGTTACGGCGCCGCCACGGGCGCCGACCAACGGCGATAGAGCGCGAGCAACCGCACCCCGGTCATCAATGCCGCGGCGCCGACCAGCGCAATCAGGCCGGTGTGGCCCAGCCGCTGCAGGATGGTGACGAGGATCGCTCCGCCGAGGGCGACGATCGCGTAGATATCGCGTTGCAACACGATCGGGATCTCCCCGGTGAGCAGATCGCGGGTCAGGCCACCGCCGATGGCGGTGAGCATGCCGAGCAGGCACGCGCCGACCGGGGGCACCCCGGCCGTCAGCGCCTTCATCGTGCCGGTCGCGGTGAACAGGCCGAGGCCGGCAGCGTCCAGGACGAGCACCGTCCGCCGCACCCGGTTCAGCCTCGGGTGCAGCCAGAACACCGCGAGCGAGGCGAGCACCGCGGTCACCGCATACCGCCAGTCCGCGAAGGCCAGCGGCGGGACCGCGCCGATCGTCAGGTCGCGCAGGATGCCCCCGCCCAGCGCCGAGGCGAAGCCGACGAACGCCACCCCGAACAGGTCGAGGCGTTTCGCGACGCCGGCCGAGGCGCCGGAGGCGGCGAACACCGCCACACCGATCAGATCCGCGACGAGCAGGCCGTATCCGCCCGTCACGCCCCGATCAGGCCTTCATTGCTTCGTAGATCTCCTTGCACTGCGGGCAGACCGGCGAGCCCTTCTTCGGCGTCTTGGTCACCGGGAACGTCTCACCGCAGAGGGCGACCACGTGGGTGCCCATCACCGCGCTCTCGGCGATCTTTTCCTTGCGCACGTAGTGGAACATCTCCGGACCGGTGTCGGCGTCCTTGGTCTCCGGACGCTCCAGGATCTGGGTGCTCACGGGTATCTGCCCTTCAGGAGAAAAGTTCAGTCTTGGAGCAAGCTCCAGCCGACAAGTCTTGCACTTCACGCCGGGCCGGTCCAACGACAACATGGCTGCCCAGACCCGTACCGTTGGTCAACGTGACTGACTTCGCTATTCGATACGGCGAGCACGTGACCCGTGCCCGCCGGGACGGCCGCCCCGTCGTGGCCCTGGAGAGCACCATCATCTCGCACGGCCTGCCGCACCCGGACAATCTGCGGGTGGCCCGGGAGATCGAGCAGACCGTCCGGGACAACGGCGCGGTCCCGGCCACCATCGGCATGATCGGCGGCGAGCTGGTCGTCGGTCTGGACGACGCCCAGATCGAGCACCTGGCGCTCGCCGGCGACGTGGCCAAGCTCTCCGTGCGGGACCTGGCGATCGCCGCGGCCAAGCGGGCGGACGGCGCCACCACGGTCGCCGCGACCAGCGCGGTCGCCGCCGCGGCCGGGGTCGGCGTGTTCGCCACCGGCGGCCTGGGCGGGGTGCACCGCGAGGCGAATCTCACGTTCGACGAGTCCGCCGACCTGACCGCGCTGGCCCGGACCCCGATCGTGGTGGTCTGCGCCGGGGTCAAGTCGATCCTCGACGTGGGGGCCACGCTGGAGCGCCTGGAGACGCTGGGCGTGTCGGTGGCCGGTTACGGCACGAAGCGCTTCCCCGGCTTCTTCATCACCGACGGCGGTTTCGACGTCGACTGGCAGCTCGACTCGCCGCGTGAGGTGGCCGACTTCATCCGGGCC
>KL571261.1:18865-19263 GCA_000715855.1 Actinoplanes liguriensis | reverse complement strand
AGATGTGTATAAGAGACAGACCACGAGGTGACGACCGGCGCGCTGGTGCTGGCCAACCCGCTGCCGACCGGCGAGCAGCTCGACCCGGCGCTGCACGACCGGACCCTGGAGTCCGGGCTCGCGCTGCTGGCCGAGCAGGGCGTCACCGGCAAGGCGGTGACCCCGTTCCTGCTGGCGCACTTCCACTCCAGCACCGACGGGCAGAGCCTGGCGACCAACGTCCGGATCATCCTGCGCAACGCCGCCCTGGCCGCCCAGATCGCGGTGGCCGAGAACACCGGGTCGGCCGCGCCGGTGGGCTTCTCCGTGCCGGCCTGATCCATGGGGGCCGTGATCGTCGTCGGTGACCTGGTCACCGACGTGCTCGTCGAGCACGACGGGCCGATCCGGCCCGGCTC
>KL571261.1:18293-18637 GCA_000715855.1 Actinoplanes liguriensis | reverse complement strand
ACACCGCCGCCGCCATCCGGGTGAGCGGCGGCGGTCAGGCGGCCAACACGGCCGCCTGGCTGGCCCGGGCCGGGCAGGCGACGGTGCTGGTGGCCGCGGTCGGGGACGATCAGGCCGGCCGGGACCGGGTCGCCGAGCTGGTGGCGGCCGGGGTCGGTGACGCGGTTCAGGTCCGGGCCGGTGCGGTGACCGGGAGCGTGCTGGTGCTGACCGGCGCCGACGAACGCACCATGATCACCGATCGGGGCGCCTGCCTGCTCCTCGACCCGGCGCACGTGACCGCGGCCGTCGCCGCCGCGCCGCCCGGCAGCCACCTGCACCTCTCCGGCTATCCGCTGCTGCAC
>KL571261.1:17543-18053 GCA_000715855.1 Actinoplanes liguriensis | reverse complement strand
TATCCGCTGCTGCACGCCGGGTCCCGGCCGGCGGGCCTGGCGGCCCTCGCGGCCGCGAAGGATCAGGGACTCACGGTGAGCGTCGACGCGGCCTCCGCTGCCCCCTTGCGCGATGCGGGGGCTGAGGTCTTCCTTGCCTGGGTACGAGGGGTGGACCTGCTCCTGTGCAACGCCGACGAGGCGGACGTGCTGGCCGGGCCGGGCGCACCGGAGGCGCAGGCCGCCCGGTTGACGGCGTTCGTCCGGCAGGCCGTGGTGAAGCGCGGCGCCGCGGGCGCTGGTCCGCGGCTGCCGAGCCGGTGCCGGTGAAGGACCCGACCGGCGCGGGGGACGCGTTCGCGGCGGGACTGCTCACCGCGTGGCTCGCCGGCGCGGACCCGGCAGCGGCCCTGGAGTCGGGCGCGGCTCTCGGCGCCGCGGCGGTTCAGCGGCTCGGCGCCCGGCCGGATTGACGCGGGTTTCCGGGGGTGACCGTGCCCCGCCACGGAGGTCGCCCTTTCGGGCTGAGCG
>KL571261.1:12641-17249 GCA_000715855.1 Actinoplanes liguriensis | reverse complement strand
GGAAGGGTCCCCGCGGGAGCGGCGGACATGGACCACAGCGGACCCAGGACATGACGATCTTGAACTTAAGGGGTCTTGCCGGGATCGATGATCTCGGAGTCGATCCTGTCTTGCTGATGGCGCTCGCGGGCGGCGGCGTCGGCGGCCCGCTCGGCCTTCGACTTGGGCGCGCGGTCGTTGGCGATCAGCACCGCCATCCACGGCAGCAGCACCATGCCTGCCACGCAGAGGGTCAGCCAGAGCGGCAGCAGCGGCACGTCGAGGCTGACCAGGACACCGCCGAGGATCAGGCAGCCGACCCGGGCGCCCATCATCGTGACGTAGCGGACCTCCCGGCTGCGGAGCTGGTCACTGGGGCTCCGCGCGGCATCGGTGATGACCACCGAGGGCTGCTTCTTCACAGGGTCTCCGTCCGACCACGCCATCCTCGCACCGGTCGGGGCAGGATGGCCACTCGGCCTATCCCTTCGCGGCCTTGGCCTCTGCCTTCGCCGCCTTCTTGTACTCCCTGACCTTGGTCAGTGATTCATCGTCGACGATGTCAGCGACCGAGCGGTACGCGCCCTCGTCGCCCTGGATGTGTATAAGAGACAGCGCCCATCTGCTTGCCGAGCAACGCGACGAAGATCTGCGCCTTCTGCTTGCCGAAGCCGGGCAGCGCGAAGATCCGCTTGTACAGCTCGGCGCCGGTCGGCGCGTCCCGCCAGAGAGCCGCGACGTCGCCGTCGTACTGATCGGCGATCACCCGGCACACCTCCTGGACCCGGCCGGCCATCGCCTTCGGGAAGCGGTGCAGCGCGGGCGGCGTCGCGAAGTGCTCGAGCAGCGCCTCCGGATCGAAGTCGGCGAGCTCGGTCGCGGCCGGCTCGTGCCCCAGGCGCTGGGCCAGCACGAGCGGCGAGGTGAACGCCTTCTCCATGGTGATCTGCTGGTCCAGAACGAGCCCGAGGAGCACCGCCAGCGGGCTCCGGTCGAGCAGGGCGTTGGCCTCGGCCGGGATGGGCAGCGAAAACGTCATGCCGCCATCTTCCACCACGACGGAATTCGGGGGTGACGGCTCCTGATCCTCTCCACGTCGACGGCGTCGAGCGGAACTCCGGTCTTGTCGTACCCCGGCGATATGGTCCCTGGGCCGCAGCGGTCGAGAAGAGGCAGGTGGACAGGACGACATGGCCGAGGACCAAGCCGATTCATCGACCTCACGCTGGCTCTACCACTTCACACACATCGACAATCTGCCATCGATAGGCCGGTCGCGATGCTTGGAATGCGACGTGACAGCACGCGCCGGGCTGACGGGAGTGGAGGTGGGGGCGGCAGACATCAAGGAACGACGACGGCGACGTGTCGTCCCCATCGCTCCCGGAGGCCACGTGGGCGATTACGTGCCCTTCTATTTCGCGCCACGTTCGCCCATGCTCTACCGCATCGCTTGCGACCATCGCGACGCGATACCCAACCGATACCAGGGCGGTGACCGCCCGCTGGTGTATCTGGTGACGACGATCAACGCGGTACTCGGTCATGATCTTGACTGGGTCGCCTCCGATGGGGGTGAGGAAGATGATCGAGCAGGGTCACGGCAACCTCCTGATTGCCGAAGTCGATGCGCTCGTCAATACGGTGAACACCGTCGGGGTGATGGGGAAAGGGATCGCACTTCAGTTCAAGCGGGCGTTCCCCGCCAACTTCCGCGCTTACCGGACGGCGTGCGCGCGCGGCGACCTCCAGTTGGGGCAGGTCTGGCTCTTCGACACGGGAGTGCTCGGCCCGAGACGCTACATCCTCAACTTCCCTACCAAGGATCACTGGCGCAGCCAATCGCGGCTCTCCGACATCGCCGCCGGCTTGGACTCGCTGGTCTCGATGGTTCAGGAGCATCGCATCAGGTCGCTGGCCATCCCGGCCCTGGGATGCGGCAACGGTGGGCTCGATTGGGCCGACGTGCGTCCTTTGATCGAGCAGGCGTGCTCCCGGATGCCGGATGTCCGCGCGGTCGTCTTCGCCCCGGAAGGTGCCCCCGCAGCAGCGTCGATGCCTAATGCCACACCCCGTCCGGCCCTTACACCCAGCCGGGCTCTGCTCCTGACGACGATCGCCCGGTACCTGGGACGCGCCGCCACTCATGAGGCGCGCGAGGGCGTCAGCGAGTTGGAGATACAGAAGCTGGCGTACTTTCTCCAGTTATTCGGCTCTCCACTGCGGCTGGAGTTCGTCAGGGGAACGTACGGCCCTTACTCCGTCGGCCTCAGCAGAGCCCTCGACACCCTGGAGGGTCACTACCTCACCGGTATAGGTGACCGGTCCGCCGCAGTTACCGATCTTGCGCCGGTGAATCTGACACCCGGCAGCGCGGAGGCCGCCGGAGCCGCGCTGGCCGATCACCCGGACAACAGCCACGTCCTCGACGCGTTGCTGTCCCTGGTTGATGGATTCGAGACTCCGTACAGCCTCGAACTGCTCGCGACGGTGCACTACGCGGCGATTCAGGGGCCGGTAACCGCAGACGCCGAGGTTTTGGCTCGCAGAGTGAGTCAATGGAGCATTCGGAAGGCACGGATGTTCACCGATCGCCACATCCGGCTGGCGGCCCGGCATCTCGAGGAGCACGGGCTACTTCCGTCGGCTCCCCTACCGGCCCTCAGCGTCTCGCCATAGGTGACCGCCTCCGCCGGATCAGCTTTCGGCGTGTTCCTCGATGCGGCGGACCGTTTCGGCGGCCATCTCGGTGAGGTAGGCCAGGTCGCGGTCGTCGAAGTGGCGGCTGCGCAGGTCCAGGGCGCACAGCCCGCCCAGCACGAAACCGGACGAGGAGATCAGCGGGGCGCCCGCGTAGGAGCGCACCCCCTCGACCGTGACCAGGGGGTTGTCCCGGTGGAGCGGGTCGGCGGTGAAGTCCTCGACGGCGTACGGCGCCCGCTGCTGGAGCATCGGCGTGCAGAACGCCCACTCGATCGGGGTGCCGCCGACCTCGGCGATCCAGCCCGGGATCGGCCCGCAGCCGGTCAGGAACACCTGGGCGTCGTCGAGCAGGACGTCCAGCACCGCGAACGGGGTACCGAGCCGGTTCGCGACCTGCTCGGCCACCTCCGTGAGGTAGGTGCGGTGCTCCTCCCGGTCGAGGCCGAGCCGGGCGATCTCGCGGAGCCGGCCGTGGTCGTACAACTGCGGATATTTCGCCAACCTCACGATGTGACCGTCCGGGCCAGCGCCTCGTACGTGATCAGCCGGACCTTCAGCGACCGGCCGGCCACCCGGCTCAGCTCTCCCACCTCCATCACGTGCTCGGCCACCCGGCGCAGATCGGCGGGGCTGGTGACCGGCCGCTGCAGGCCGAGCGACTGCACGGCAAGGCCCCACAGCCCCTCGGCCATCTTCGGACCGACCAGGTCAGCGAAGGCCTTGACCGCGTCCTGCTCGGTCGGCACCTCCTGGCCGTAGTCCTCCATGCGAGCCATCGTGATGCCTCTTCCCTGCTCAGAACAGTTCGATTAACGGTTCGTTCGCGGCCTGGTCGGCCACGCCGGTCTGCGCGGCGTGGGTGAACCGCTGCCGGGCCATCACGTGCTTGGCTCGCAGATCCTCGACGTTGATGGCCCCGTCGCGGACCTCCTCCGCGGAGATCTCGCCCCGGGCATAACCGGAGACGGCCTCGGACTGCCGGCGGACGTCGGCGACCGCGTCTGCCACATGTTCCAACATTTGGCGGCTGATGTCCTGGAACTGGACATGTCCGACCGCCCCGGTGGTCTCCGAGACCAGCACGTCCGAGCTGCGCTGGACCTGCCGGGCGGCCTCGATGGTGTCCCGCAGGATGGTGGTCACCATCTCCGACATCTCCCGCTGGGCGTTGGCGATGCCGCCCAGCCGGCGGGTCATCGCGGTGTCCTCGTCGTTGGTGGGGAACTCCTGCGCCCGGTCGAACTGGGTGTCGTCGGAGAGGACCGAGTCGAGCCTGGCGGTCAGGTCGGCGATGCTGGTGCCGATGCCCTGCGCCGCCTCCGACGAGCGGTGCGCCAGCTTGCGCACCTCGTCGGCGACGACCGAGAAGCCCTCGCCGGCGTCACCGGCCCGGACCGCCTCGATCATCGCGTTCAGGGCGAGGATGTTGGTGGCCCGGCTGACCTGCTCGATCTGGGTGACGTGCTGGTTCAGGTCGCGCATCTGGTCGACCAGGGCGCGGATCTGATGATCGCGGTAGAGGAAGTACGCGATCAGGCGCCCCACCAACTGGTCGTTGGAGGAGCTCACCTGACTCAGCTCCCGCTCGGTGCGGGTGAGGGTGCCGGCGAGCTGGGCGACGTCGCCGGCCATCACCTCCGCGAGCGAGTCGACCTTCACCAACTGCTGGATGATCGCTTGTGCGGCCTCACCGGTCTGGTCGATGACGTCCTTCACGTGGCCGTCGATCACTTCGCAGTACGCGGGGATCGGCTCCAGGGCCTCGGCCACGACGTCTCCCCGTACGCCCTGCTCGTCCGGTTGATCCGGAGCCTGCGACAGCCTGCGGAGAAGGCTGGGCATGCGATACCTCCGTTACGAAGGGGACAGGGTCGTCAGGCGCCGGGCAGCACCTGCTTGATCACGCCGAGCACTGTCTCTTATACA
>KL571261.1:2641-12379 GCA_000715855.1 Actinoplanes liguriensis | reverse complement strand
GCCGGTGGCTCCGGCGCTCTTCGCCTCGGCCCGCTTGGTCTGCTCCGACTCGGTGGTCAGCATCAGGATCGGGGTGAACCGCATACCCGGGGCCTTGCGGGCCTCACGGGCGAAGGTGATCCCGTCCATCTGCGGCATGTTGACGTCGCTGATGATCAGGTTCGGCTTGACCCCCTTGCCGAGCTTGTCCAGCGCCTCCTTGCCGTGGGCGGCGGTCTCGACGGCGTACCCGGCCTTGGTCAGGATCGCCTTCAGGCTCATCAGCATGGTGGCGGAGTCGTCGACGAGCATCACGGTGGTCATGGTGGTTCGGTCCCCTGTCGGCTGGTGTCTCCGCCGGCTCCGGTGAGCAGCGGCAGCACCTGGGACGCCAGGAAGGCATCTTTCGGTGCTGCTGAAATCTTCGGCCGGAAAAGCAGCAGGGCCTGGAGCGCGCCGGTGTGCAGATGGTTGCATCGGCGCAGGCTGACCCGGGGGCGCTGGCTGGACCGCAGCCAGCCGACGAGCTGCTCCACCTCGTCGACCGTCACCACCCCGATCAGGCTGGCGTTCTCGTCATGCAACTCGAGCGGCAAGGCCGAGCACCTCCTTCAGGTTCAGGACCAGCAGCACCAGGCCGTCGCCGAGCAGCGCGGTCCCGGAGAACTCGTCGGCGTAGGCGAGCAGGCCCTCCATCGGCTTGAGGATCACGTCGACCTCGCGGTGGAACTGCTCGACGAGCAGGCCGACCCGCTGGCCGTTCACCGACACGACGAGCACCGCGCGATCCCGGTCGGCCGCCGGTGACCAGGGCATGTCCAGCGCCCGGGCCAGGTCGATGACCGGCACCACCTCGCCGCGCATCACCACCACGTCCTGGTGCAGGACCCGGCCCATCTCGGCGGCCGGCACCCGGACCGTCTCCTGCACCAGGTCGACCGGGACGCCGAAGCGCTGCCCGGCGACGCCTGTCTCTTATACACGCCCAGCTCGGAGCGCATGGTCACGGTGCCGCCGAGCTTCTCCACGCTGGCCCGGACGGCGTCCATCCCGACGCCGCGACCGGACAGGTCGGAGATCTGGTCGGCGGTCGAGAACCCGGGGCGGAACACCAGGTCCACGGCCTCGCTGTCGGTGAGGGACTCCAGCTCCTCCTCGGAGATCAGGCCTTTCTCGTACGCCTTCCGCTTCACCCGCACCGGATCCACGCCCCGTCCGTCGTCCGAGACCTCCACCAGCACCGCGTCGCCGTCGGCGACCGCCGCGAGGGTGAGCCGCGCGGTACCCGGCTTGCCGGCGGCCATCCGCTCGTCGGAGGTCTCGATCCCGTGATCCAGGCTGTTGCGGACCAGGTGCACCAGCGGGTCGCCGAGCGCCTCGATGACGTCCTTGTCGGCCATCGTGTCGTCCCCCTCGGTGACCAGCTCGATGGTTTTGCCGAGTCGCCGGCTCAGGTCCCGGACCAGGCGCGGGAAGCGGCCGAAGGCGACCGAGAGCGGCAGCATCCGGACGTCCATCACGGCCGCCTGGAGCTCCTCGGCGATCCGGTGCATGCCCGCGTACTGGTCCTTGATGCGGCGGCTGAGCGCCCGGCTGCCGAACTCCTCCTCGGCCGCGGCGGCCAGGAAGGTGAGCCCGTTCTTGGCCACGTTCAGCTCGCCGACCAGCTCCATCAGCCGGTCCACCTTCTCCTGGTCGACCTTGAGCACCCGGGTGCCGACCTGGCCACCGGGGTCGTCGGCGCGGCCGGCCGGCCTGTCTCTTATACACATGTGGCGGCGGGCTCGACCGGGGCGCGGCCCAGCACGCCCTCGACGGCGAGGTTCACCGCTTCGCGGTCGGCGCCGGTCAGGTCGAGCGGGACGCCGAGCGCTTGGGCCGCCGAGGTGACCGAGCTGATCACGGCGAGCAGCTGGGTGCCGGTCGGCTCACCGACGGCGAGGGTGCGGTGCGCGGCGGTGAGCACGGCCCGGGCGTCGGCGGCCAGGCCGGCGTCGACGTGCAGCGGTTCAGCCCGCACGTCGACGACCGGTTCCGGCTCGTCCTCGCCCTCCAGGTGGCGGTTGATCGCCGCGGCGTCCAGCTCGACGACGCTGACCTGGTCGGGCACGTAGCGGAAAAGGTACTCCAGCTCACCCGTGGAGGCCCGGGTGGCGACGACGAAGGAGAGCAGGCAGGCGTACTCGTCGTAGTCCTCGCGCGACGGCCACTCCTCGGGGCGGATCACGGCCATCCGGTCCAGGCCGGGAACCTGGCGGACCAGGTGCAGCGGGTCCTCGGCGCGGAAGAAGCAGTCCTGGTCCGGCAGGTAACGGAGGAAGCGCAGCGTGGACGCGGTGGCGTTCAGCCAGGCGGCGGTCTCGATCAGCCACTCCGTGCCGAGGGGCGCGAGCCATTCCGGGGGTGGGTCTATCCGGCGTACGGCGGAAGGCCCTTGACCTTGACCTTGATCGGCGGCCGCAGGCTCGCCGCCGAGGGGGGCCCGCAGCTTGGTGATCAGACCGGCCGCGTCCTGACCGGCCGTGGCGGGCAGGCGCTCGTGCGCGGTGACGTGCGCGCGGTGACGTGCGCGAGCCAGCCGCGGATCAGGTCGAACGCGGCGAGCAGGTCGTCGGCCATCCCGGAGTCCAGCGCCAGCCGGCCGCCGCGCACCGCGTCGAGCAGGTCCTCGGCGGCGTGGGTGAGCCGGGTCAGCTCCGGGAAGTCGAAGAGGCCGGACGAGCCCTTGAACGTGTGCGCGGCCCGGAACACCTCGTTGACCAGCTCCGGGTCGCCGGGGTTGCGCTCGAGCTGCAGCAGGCCGTCGTCGACCGAGGCCAGCAGGTCGTTCGCCTCGGCCAGGAACTGGGCCAATAACGGGTTCATGCAGCCGGGCCCTTCCCCGCGGTGAGCATGGTGGCGACCCGGACCAGCCGTTCGGCGTCGACCGGCTTGACCATGTAGAGGTTGGCCCCGGCCTGGTACGCCCGGTCCGCGTCACCGGGCCGGTCCTCGGTGCTGATCATCAGGACCGGCGCGGCCGTCCCGACGGTCTCCGAGCGCAGCGTCTCCACGCAGGCATAGCCGTTCATCTTCGGCATGTTCACGTCCACCACGAACAGGTCGTAGGGCGTGGACATCGCCGCCTCCACGGCCTCCAGTCCGTTCGCCGCCTCGGCCACGTCGAAGCCGGCCTCGCGGAGCAGGCTGGTGTGATAGAGCCGCACGGTGGCGGCGTCGTCGACTACTAAAACCCGGGTCATCACGTCGCTCCGGTCGGTCGCTGGTAGACGATGCCCTCCGGCAGGCGGGTCGGGGTGAAGATCGGCGAGATCCGGCTCATCGACTCGGAGTGCCCGAGGAAGAGGTAGCCGCCGGGGCGGAGCGCGCCGTAGAGGTTCTCGGCAGCCCGGCGGCTGGACAGCTCGTCGAAGTAGATCAGCACGTTGCGGCAGAAGATCACGTCGAAGTCGCGGAAGGCCTTCATCGCGGCGGTGTCGCAGATGTTCATCTTGTGCAGGGTGACGGCGCTCCGGATCCCCTCGTCGACCTGATAGCGGCCGGAGCCGACCGAGGTGAAGTACTTGTTCACCCAGGCCTTGGGCACCCGCTGCAGCGAACGCTCGCCGTAACTGGCGTGCGCCGCCTTGGCCAGCACCTCGCTGTCGATGTCGGCCCCGTGGATCTCGACGTCGACGTGGTCGATCTGGTCCCACTCCTCCAGGAGGCGCAGCGCGATCGAGTACGGTTCCTCGCCGGTCGAACAGGGCAGCGAAAGGATCTTCAGCGGCCCCACCATCCGGGACACCCCGCCGCGGGCGGCCAGCACGCCCGGCAGAACCGTGCTGAGCATCGCGTCGAATTGATAGTCCTCACGCAGAAAGTACGTCTCGTTGACCGTGAGCTCGTTGATCACCTGCTGGAGCATGTCCGTGCGGTCCGCCATGCGGAGCGCGGCGAACCAGGTCAGGAACGTCTCGTAGGGGGAGTTGCGGATGCAGGTGTCGATGCGCTTGTCGACGAAGTACCGCTTGGCCGAGGTGAAGTGGATGCCGGTCCGTTTGTAGAAGTACTCGGTGAACCGCTCGAAGTCGGCGTCCGAGAGCGCGCCACCGGTGGACGTGCTGGTCATCACGCCGTCCCGGTCAGCCGCGGCAGCGCCGCCTGCACGGTGAAGCGGAGGAACGGGTCATCCGGGAAACGCGCCACGGCGGCCTGCAGGACCGGCACGTCACCGGCATCGGCAGCCGGCAGCAGGGCGTCGATGGCGCCGGTGACCACGTTCGGATGCGGATCCTCCGCGATCATCCGGAGCAGCCAGGTCTTCGCGTCCGGGTGTGGCAGGTCGGCCAGGATCATCGCGGTCATCACCCGGACGTCGTGGTCCGGCGCGGCGAGCAGGTCGGGCATCAGGTCCGGCGCCGAGCGCGGCATCGTGGCCAGCGCCTCCGCCACGGCCGTACGCAGGCCCGCCTCATCACTGGCGAGGTGTACGGCCAGACCCGCCGCCACCGTGGCGGTGTCATGCGCGGCCAGTGTGGTCAGCACCGCGTCCCGGACCCGCGCCTCGGTCTCCACTCCCACCCGGGCGAGCAGCACCGGCACCGCCTCGGCAACTTCCACCAGGGACAGAGCGGCTTCCCGCCGCAGCTCCGGGTCGGTGTCCTGCACTTGCTGGAGCAGCGTCTCCACCGAAGGCTCCGGCGGGACGACCTCCTCCGGTTCCGTCGAGGCTGTTTTGCGGACGAGTCCCATGGTGATCCACCTTCCTGCGCGCTCAGCGCACCCAGTCAGCCAGTCGGCCGGCGATCTCGTGCGCGGGCAGCACTTCGGTCGCCCCGCCTCGGCGAGCCAGTTCGCCCGGCATGCCCCAGACCACCGCCGTCTCCTCGGACTCGGCGATAGTGCGGCCACCGCCCTCCTTGACCGCGGCCATCTCGGTCGCGCCGTCGTCACCCATCCCGGTCAGCAACACGCAGACGAGCCGCTGCGGATCGAGGTACCGCCGGGCCGAGCCGACCAGCCGGTCCACGCTCGGATGCCAGCGGTACTCGGCGGCGGCCGGCACGGACTTCACGATCAGTCCGTCGCTGCGCCGGGCCACCACCACATCGGCGTTGCCCCGGCCGATGTAGATACGGCCCCGCTGCAGCGTCATGATCCTGTCCACCTCGACCACCTGCAGGGCACACGCCTCGTCGAGACGGCGGGCCAGCGCCGCGGTGAAGGAGGCCGGGATGTGCTGGGCCAAGACGACCGGCGCGCCGAGCGTGGCGGGCAGCTCCGGAAGCAGGTCGGAGAGCAGCGCCGGGCCACCGGTGGACGATCCGATCAGCACCAGGTCGACCGTGCCGATCGCGCTCTTGCGCTCCGGGGGCGGCGGCGGGGTCGCCCGGATCCGGGCGGTCAGCCCTCCGGCCCGCTTCAGCTTCGCCCGGGCGGCATCCCGGACCTTGCCGACCAGTTCCCGGGCGACGTCGTCGATGTTGAGCGAGACGGTGCCGCCCGGCTTGGCCACGTAGTCCACGGCGCCCAGTTGGAGCGCCTCCAGCGTCACCAGCGCGTTGTGCTCGGTCAGCGAGGAGACCATGACCACCGGCGTGGGCTGCTTCTCCATGATCTTCGCCAGGCAGGTGAGCCCGTCCATCTCCGGCATGTTCACGTCCAAGGTCACCACGTCGGGATGGACCCGGTCCAACTGCTCCAGCGCATCCACCCCGTTGCGGGCGGTGTGCACCTCGAAGTCGCCGGCATCGGCGAGCATGCCCTTCAGCGCCCGGCGCATCAGCGCCGAGTCGTCGACCACCAGAACCGAGGTAGGCATGCCTGAACTCTCCGTCAGACTCCGGCGAGGGCCTCGTCGCAGACGGCCTCGCAGAGCTCGGCCGCCTCCGCGGCCTGCTCGGCAGCCAGCAACTGATCCACCTGTACGAGCAGCAGCATCCGTTGCTGATCGGGCAGATTGGCCACCCGGGAGACCAGCCGCGCCTGCTCGGCGGAGAGCTCCGGGGCGGGTTCGAGCACGTTGCGCCCGACCCGGGCCACCTCGGCCACCGAGTCGACGATGAATCCGGTACGCACCCCGCCGATGATCAGCACGACGATCCGCTGCCGCTCGTCACGTTCGGCGCGCTCCAGGCCGAGCCGGGTCCGCAGGTCGACCACCGGCAGCACGGTGCCGCGCAGGTTGACCAGGCCTTCCACGAAGCTGAAGGACTTGGGCACCCG
The DNA here is from genome assembly GCA_000715855.1 of Actinoplanes liguriensis. GTDB lineage: Bacteria > Actinomycetota > Actinomycetes > Mycobacteriales > Micromonosporaceae > Actinoplanes > Actinoplanes liguriensis. The sequence continues at coordinate 6,193 of KL571261.1, read as the reverse complement.
GATCAAGGCTTCGGGCACCCGGATGATCTCCTGCACGGTGTCGACGTCGACCGCGTACTCCTCGTCGTCCAGCCGGAACACGACGAACAGCTCCTCGTCGCCCCGGCCGTCGTCACCGGCGGTCGCGCTCTGCTGCTGCGGCATCATCTCGTCGTCCCCCTGATAATCGGCGATCTCATTGCGTACCTCGGGTGAGTCGAACATCCGGTTCACACTGAGCACCGACACCAGCCGCTTGCCGTCCTCGAGCCGGCACACCGACTCCACCTCGGTCTTGCGCCCGTCGCCGGCCACCACCGAGGGCAGTGGCGCGACCAGTTGGTGCGGCACCCGGAGGACCTCCCGAACGGTGTCCATCACCACCCCCACCACGCCGCCCTCCAGCGAGACCACGACGATGCGGTTCTTCGGCTCCAGCGGCGTCACCGGCAACCCGAAGACCCGCCGCATGCTCACCACCGGGAGAAGCCGGCCGCGCAGGTCGATCACGCCCAGCACCCGGCTGCCCGCGTTCGGGACATGGCTGACCGACTCCGGCGCCTGCACGATCTCCTGCACCTGGTCGAGGGGGAGCGCGTACTCCTGCCCCTCGACCGCGAAGCTGACCAGCTCCAAGGTGTCGTCCGAGTCGGCGTCGGCGTCCGGCTCGGCCGGGATCCGGCTGGTGGCGCTGCTCTCCCGGACGCCGCGTTCGGCGAGCCGGGCGAACTGGGCGCCGATCAGCCGGTCCACGTCCAGGACCGTGGTCATGTCACCGTCGTCCGCCTTGATCACGCCGACCAGGACGTCGGACTGAACAGTCGACTGCACCGCGTCGGCCGCCTCCAGAGCCGCCGGGTCGATGCTGATGACGCTGGCGACCCGGTCCACCACGAAGCCCAGCGGCACGCCGCCGTCCACCACGATCACCCTGGTTGTCTCGTCGTGCCCGGTCTGGTTCATGTCGCAGCATCGGCGCAGGCTGACCACCGGCAGCACCCGGCCGCGCAGATTCGCCAGGCCCTCCAGCGAGGGTGGGCCGAGCGGCACCTTGACCACGGCCGGCATGCGGATGATCTCCTGCACCCGGCGCATCGGGAAGGCGTACCGTTCGTCGGCCATGTCGAACGTGACGTAGTCGGTGTTGTCCTCGTCGGCCTCCGCCGCCAGGTCGTCATCCGGAATGGGCGTACGGGTCACCGTTGCGGTGCTCATTGGTGCTCCTCCCCCGCGCGGGTCAGCCCGCGTTCTGCAGTTCGTCGGCGAGCGCGGCGATCTCCTCGACCGCGGCGGCCAGTTCCTCGGCACCCTGCGCCTGCTCACGGGCGGCGGTGGAGCACTGCGCGGCCAGTTGCTCGGCCTGGTTGGCCGATGAGGAGATCTGCTCCAGGCCGGTCTTGACCTCACCGAGCACGCCCACGATCTGCTGTGCCGACTCACGCACCTCCGCGTTGCCGCTGCGGACCTGCTGCATGTCGCGCTCGATCTCCTCCAGCCGGGCGGTGATGGCCTTGGCCGACTCCACCTCGGCGAGCGACATCCGGCTGGTCGCCTCCAGGTCACCGCGGACCTCGACGATCCGGTCCTGAACCGATTTGACCAGGTCTTTGATTCGGTCGGCGTTGTCGGCCGAGTCGCGGGCCAGGTTGCGGATGTCCGTCGAGACGACGGCGAAGCCCTTGCCGAACTCACCGGCGCGGGCCGATTCCACCGAGCCGTTGACGGCCAGCATGTTGGTCTGGATCGAGACGTTCGCGATGGCGTCGACGATCTTGTCGATCCGCCGGGAGATCTGCTCCAGCTCGGTGACCTTGCGAACGTTCTCGATACCGCTCTGGGCCGCGGTCCCGATCGCGCTGATCATCGAGTCGACGGCCAGCTTGTTCGAGCCGAGCAGTTCGAGGATGCCATCGGACCGCTCCACCGCCGCGCCGCCGCGTTCCTGCGAAAGCTGGGCGCCCTGCTCGATCTGGTTCACCGCCTCGGCCGTCTGCTGCCCCTTCTCGGCTGCGGTCCGGGCACCGGTGTTGATCTCGTTGATCGCCACGTTGATCTGGGTCGCCGCCCGGTTGATCTCCTCCACCGCGGCGGAGAGTTCTTCGGCCGCCGACGCGACCTCCTCGGCGCTCTTGGAGATGTCGGTGCTGCTGCGCAGCGTGTCGGCGACCTCGGCGAGCATCTCGGCCGCCTGCTCGCTCTGCCGCAGCGCCTGGGTCTGCTGGCCGACGGTCTGCAGCGACTCCTCACACGCGGCGGACTGTTGCTCGGCCGCTGCGGCGATCTCCTCGGACCGCTGCTTGGCCGAATCTGCGGCACGCTGCGCGGCCTGCGCGGCAGTGGCCATCTCTGTCGCGCCGGCCATGATGGTGCCCATGTCGGCCCGGATGGTCTCGAGCTGCGACGTGATCGTCTTGCCCTTCTCGACCTCGCCACGCGCCGTCTCGGCGGAGGTCTGCACCGCCCCGGCGATCTCGGTGACGCTGTTGCGCACCTCGTCGATCAGGTCGCGGATCTGCCGGGCACTGCGCTCGCTCGTCTCGGCGAGGGTGCGGACCTCGTCGGCCACCACGGCGAAGCCCTTGCCGTGCTGCCGGGCCCGGGCCGCCTCGATCGCCGCGTTCAGGGCGAGCAGATTCGTCTGGTCGGCGATGTGCGCGACGGTCTTGACGATCTCGCCGATCTCGTCAGCCTGCTTCTCCAGCTCGGTGATCGTGATGACCGAGGCGGTCTGCCGGGTGGAGGCGCTGTCGACGTTCGCGAGCAGGTTGTTGATCCCGTTACGGGTCTCGTTCAGCAGCGTCTGCAGCGCCTGGCTCAGCTCCGCGACCTGCCGGGTGGTCTGCTCTTGCTGACCGACCCGCTCACCGATCTGATTCATTGCGGCAAGGCTCTGCTGGGTCGCGCCGGATGCTTCCTCCGAGCCGGCCGCGATTTGCTGCATCGAATCGGTCAGCTGGCGGGAGGCCTCCGCGGCCTCGGCGTTCTGGGCGGAGATCTCCGCGGTGGCCGCGGCGATCCGCTCGGCGGCCTGCTGCTGTTTGGCCACCGATCGGGCCTGCTTACGGGGGGCCGACCGGGCCGGGGCCGCCGGGGCGGACGCGCGGGCCGGCCTGCTCTGATCGGTGCCGCGCCCGGTGGTGGTACTGGTGAGGGGCATAGGGTGGTTCTCCCGTCTCGATCGGTCGTCCAGCACACGCTGTGCGTGGGTCCCAGGTCCGAGTCCGCCGTGATCCCGGCGCGCCGTGCGGCCGATGCCGTCGTGATTGGTCGACGCCGCCTCCGACCAGGCAAATCCTGGCATCTTGTCGAGCACCGGCGATGACCTATTGACCTACTTCAGTTTCCGCGCCGGGGGGTTTGCCCGGTCGGGCGCCGGGCACTCCGGGACGACCGCACACACCGGAGGTGGAAGATGAGTGAAACACCCGTCGAGGCCGAGATCGCCGGCGCCGACTACGCGCCCGAGGCCCTGCGCGAACCGAACTCCTACCGACCGGAGAAGGGCGCCGACCAGGATCCCGGGCTCTCCAGCACGGTCGACGCCGGCACCGACCCGGAGGCGCTGCGCAACGG
>KL571261.1:448-2435 GCA_000715855.1 Actinoplanes liguriensis | reverse complement strand
GGTGAGGGGATCATGACGACGACCGGCGGGACCGCCGGACCGGCCAGTTTCCCGGACCGGCCGCGCACCGGGCCCGGTGTGGCCAACACGACCACCGGGGACGCGACCACCGGAGCGCTGCGCACCGAGGCCGACCAGTACACCAGCGACGCGGCCGGCTGAGCCGTCGGATAACGTCCGACCCCGGATCGCGGCGCATTCGCGCGGCGGCCGGGGCGGCGGGGGCAGCATGCGAGCACTGGTACAGACGGTCAGCCGGGCGAGCGTGCGCGTCGACGACACGATCACCGGCGAGATCAGCAACGGCCTGCTGGTGCTGATCGGGGTCACCCACGACGACACCGTGACGACGGCGGCCGAGCTGGCCCGCAAGACCTACGAACTGCGCATCCTGGACGACGATCGATCCGCTTCCGACGTCGGCGCCCCGCTGCTGGTCGTCAGTCAGTTCACGCTGTACGGCGACGCGCGCAAGGGCCGCCGGCCGACCTGGAACGCGGCCGCGCCCGCCGAGGTCGCCGAGCCACTGGTCACGGCGTACGTGGAAGCACTGCGCGCCCGGGGAGCGACGGTGGAGACCGGTCGCTTCCGGGCGCACATGCTGGTGGAGAGCGTGAATGTCGGACCGCGGACGCTGCTGTTGGAACTCTAGAAGAACAGCGTTCTAGAAGATGCCGCGTCGCCGGGCCGACTGGCGCAGCCAGTTGTCCAGCTGGGCGGTCCAGTCGACCTGGTCCACGGTGGCGTAGTCGACGTCGAAACTGCCGAACGCGTCGTGCCCCTCGGTGAACAGGCCGCCGCGCTTGTCGAGCTCCAGCACCACCTGCAGCTTGCGCGGCGTGGGCAGGAACGTCAGCTCCAGCTGGGTGATGCCGCTCGCGTACTGCGCCGGCGGGTGGAACTCGATCTCCTGGTAGAACGGCAGCTCCTGCTCGACCCCGTAGACCCGGCCACGCTCCACGTCGGCCTTGTGGAAGCGGAATCCGAGACGCAGCAGCGCCTCCAGGATCCGCTCCTGGGCCGGCAGCGGGTGCACCTGCACCGCGTCCAGATCGGACTTGTCGACCGCGCGGGCCACCTCCAGCTCGGTGGCGAGACCCATCGTCATGCCGTGCAGGCGCTGCCCGTAGACCTCGGTGATCGGCGTCTGCCAGGGCACCTCGAAGCGGAACGGGATGTCGTGCCGGGCGCCGGGCTCCAGACGGAACGAGCCGGTCAGCCGCTGGCGGTGGAACTCCTGATTGGTCTGGTACTCGTTGTCGCCGCTCTCCACCTCGACCCGGGTCATCAGGCCGATCGCGACATATTCCACGTCGACCGCGTGGTCGCCGCCGACGACGTGGACCTGACCCTCCAGGGAGCCGCCGGGACGGCAGTTCGAGTTCGTCAGCACGGTGTCGACGGACGGGCCACCCACACCCAGGGCCTGAAGCATCCTCTTGAAGACCACGACTGCACATTAACCCCGTACGGCAAGACTGATCGTCCGTTTCGACCGAGGTTGTCGGCTTGCCGACGTCAGGGTTCTCCCTGATTCATGCCACCTGGACGCTGGCCTCACCTCCGCTTAACGCGCATGCGACGAAGCTTCTCGTCACCGGCACGGAAGTGGCTGGCAGGCACGACAAACGGGGAGGGGCTTCCAGTGGTCCTGGAGACGAAGGCGACGGTTGAGGACAGCATGACCGACGAAGTCGAGCCGATGGCCGACCTCGACGCGACGGACGAGCGCGGTGTCTCCGCGGACCTGGTCCGGGCATACCTCAACGGCATCGGCCGTACCCGCCTGCTCACCGCGGTGGAGGAGGTCACCCTCTCCAAGCGGATCGAGGCCGGCCTCTACGCCGAGGAGAAGCTGCCGGCCGCGGGCGCCGAGCTGACGCCACTGCTCAAGATCGTGATCGCCGAGGGCCGGGCCGCGAAGAACCACCTGCTCGAGGCGAACCTGCGACTGGTGGTCAGCATCGCGAAGCGCTACACCGGTCGC
>KL571261.1:0-196 GCA_000715855.1 Actinoplanes liguriensis | reverse complement strand
GGCATGGCGTTCCTGGACCTGATCCAGGAGGGCAACCTCGGCCTGATCCGCGCGGTCGAGAAGTTCGACTACACCAAGGGCTACAAGTTCTCCACGTACGCGACGTGGTGGATCCGCCAGGCGATCACCCGCGCGATGGCCGACCAGGCCCGCACCATCCGCATCCCGGTGCACATGGTCGAGGTCATCAACAAGC
>KL571260.1:17103-17402 GCA_000715855.1 Actinoplanes liguriensis | reverse complement strand
TAACCACAGTCAGAACCAGCCCGGCACCTAACCCGCGCCGCAACCCCACCCCGCGACACGCCCAGAGCGCGGCTGGCACTCACGGCTCAAAAACCGCCCGCAGACAACCCTCAACGCCAGCCGGCCACCGCGCGCCGCCCCGCCGCGAACCCCGCGGCCCCGCCGAGCCGCGCGGCGCCCAGCCCGGGACCCCGGTGCGGGGGCGCACGGCCCGCGAGCGGGTGTGCGACGCACCGCTGCGGCCGCGGGTTGCGGATTGGGCTGGTTCTCGGCGTGGTTATGAGGGACGAATAACCACG
>KL571260.1:16705-16839 GCA_000715855.1 Actinoplanes liguriensis | reverse complement strand
AAGAGACAGGTTATGAGGGACGAATAACCACGCCGAGAACCAGCCGGCGGCCCGCAGGCGCGGCCGGAGGCGTGAGTGGGCCGGGGGTTGCGAAGGCATCCAGGGGGCTTGGTCGTGTCGCCTGCGGACGGGCG
>KL571260.1:12542-16439 GCA_000715855.1 Actinoplanes liguriensis | reverse complement strand
GGCTTGGTCGTGTCGCCTGCGGACGGGCGGCGAAACGTCGTACCGCTGAAATGGGTGTGCCCGCGGCCGGACAGCGACCGCGGGCACAGGCGTGCTGACTACCTGGGGTCAGTTGCGGACGATGGTGAACGTGCTGGTCGGGTTCTCGATGTCCTTGTAGTTGTTGCTCAGGGTGAGGTTGATGAAGGTGGCCGAGCCGACGGCCGGGCCCTGGCCCGCTTCGGGGAGAGGGTTGGCCCAGATGCCGTAGCCGGATTTGGCGTCGTAGGCGTCGCCGCTCTTCTGCGCACCGGTGATCGTCACGTTGGTGAAGATCGAGTCGGTGATCGGGTTGACCGGGTTCCCGCCGATGTACTGGGTCTGGAACATGATCCCGGAGTAGGTCGGGTCGACGATGTCGACGTTGCTGACCCGGATGCCCTGGAACACCTTCGAGGCGCTGAACATCCAGATCGCCGGGAAGACCTGCGCGCCCCAGAAGTGCCCGCCGGCCCGGACGATCGAGATGTTGTCGAACACCGTCGGCGGGTTGGCGCCGAAGCCGTTCATCGGGTAGCCGAAGTCCAGTGAGCTGATCGTGATGCCGGAGTAGACCAGCGTGTCCGCGATGTAGATGTTCTTGAACGTGTTGGCGTAGCCGCCGTAGACGGCGACGCTGGCGGCCCGCCAGGTCAGTGTCGAGGACAGGTTGGAGAAGGTGTTGTTGATCTCGTCCGAGCCGCCCGCGTCGATCGCGGAGAACAGCGCGAACGAGTCGTCCCCGGTGGCCCGGGCGTCGTTGTTGTCGACCAGGTTGCCGGTGCTGCCGTTGGTCATGTTGACGCCGTCGGCGAACGTGTCCCGGATGCGCGAGTTCTTGATCACCATGTTGTCGGTGTTCGCGCCCCAGTAGAGGCAGACCACGTGCTCGGCCCAGATGTTGTCGATGGTGATGCCGGAGACATTCGCGAAGTCGAACACCTTGCCGGGGCCGTCGATCCGGATCGTGTAGTTGCCCCAGAACGAGAAGTTGGCGAACGTGGAGCCGTTGGCGGTGGCGTCGGCCCGGAAGCCGGCGTCCGTCTCGGTCTGCGAGTCGGGCGTGTGGAAGCGGGTGTACCAGGGCCCGGCGCCGACGACCTTGAGCGCCTTGCCGTAGACCTGGAACTTGTTGGACGTGGAGTAGTCGCCGGCGGGCAGGTAGACGCCGACCTTGGTGCTGTCCTGACGTGCGGTGTCCAGGGCGGCCTGCACCGACTGCTGATCAAAACCGGCCGGGACGACGTACTTCGAAGCATCGGGATTGCCCAGAGCGGTCACCTGCTCCAGGTTGATGAAGTCGATCGCGATGTTGCCGCTGTTACCGGAGTCCTTCTGCAGCTTGATCGTGCTGCCGGCCGGGAACGAGCCGCTCAGCAGGATGTTCGCCTCGTCGTAGATGTGCCGCGGCCCGGTGCCGGAGTTCTGCGGCGCCGTCTCGTTGCCGTAGAGCCACGCGTATTTCGAGGTCAGCGGCAGGGTCTTGTTGAGCGACCCGTTGACGTAGACGTTGATCGAGCTGGTCGTGCCGTCCGGGATGGAGAAGCGCGCGACGACCGTGTTGGTGGCGTTGCGGGTGGTCCACTGGACGTACGAGCCGGTCTGGTTCAGCGTGACGGCCTTGCGACCGGACGCCTCACCGGCCAGGTCGCCGACCGTGCGGTTCGGCCCGACGACGGCCGCGCCGCCACCGGTCGTGCCGTCCTCGGCCTCGTACATGTCGTACGGCATGTTCGCCCCGCGACCGACGAAGAACGGCTTCTCGCTGGTGTTGTTGGCCTGCTTGACCGGCAGCTCGTTGCTGTCGTTCGCGACCACCGTGCGGACCGTGTACTTGCCGTTCACCGCGGTCCAGGTACCGAGGCTGATCGACGGCGAGGAGGCGCCGGCGGCCAGCGTGCCGGTGTACGACCCGGTGAACGTCTTGACCACGGTCGAGCCGTTCAGCACGGTCACCGTGACGTCGTGCGCGCCGCTGCCGCTGGCCGCGGTGCCCTGGTTCTTCAGGGTCGCCGCGAAGGTGACCGTCTGACCGGCCGACGGGTTGCCCGGCGACCACGAGACGACCGACGCGACCAGGTCGGAGCTGCTGACCGGGGTGACGACCAGGCTTGTCGGGCTGTTGTAGGAGTTGTTGGCGTCGTTGGTCTCGATGACCGTGTTCGCCTCGTCGACGATCGCGCTGACGGCGTACGTGCCGGCGTCGCGGGCGCCGATCGAGGTGGAGACGGTCGCGGTCGCCCCGGCGGCGAGCGCGGCTACCGTGGCGGTGCCGGCTTTCGCCGTACCCAGGTAGAAGTTGATCGAGGAGGAGGGCGAGGCGGCCGTGCCCGCGTTGCGGACGGTGGCCGACAGCGTGATCGCGTCGGTCTCGACCGGCGACGCCGGGGAGGCGGTGAGGGCGGTGACGGTCAGGTCCGGGTTCGGCGCGGCGGTCCCGATGACCTGCAGCTCCGCGACCTGGCCGCTGGGCGCGCCGGTGTTCGCGGTGAAGGACAACCGGACGTCCGCGGTGGTCGCGGAGACCGGGATGGTGACCGTGTTGCCGGCCGAGGGATTGAAGGTGTACGTCGCGGAGCCCACCAGCGTGGTGTAGCCCGACGACGACTGCTCCCGGCCGAGCACCGCGAACGTCTGCTGCCGGGTCCCCCAGTCGGTCCCCGGGTTCAGCTTCACGACGACCGAGGAGACGGTCGCGTTCGCACCCAGCTTGACGGTCAGGTTCGCCGGGTAGGCCGAGCCCTCCCAGTAGGTGGCGGTGTCGTTGTCGTTCGCGTTCGTCGCGACGAACGTGAACACCGACGAGGACGCCTCGATCGGCTTGCCGACCGCGAGGTTCGTGCCCGTGCCCGGGTTGCCGGTCCGGGTGACCGTGTTGCTCGCCGCCGACTCGTTGCCGGCCGCGTCCCGCGCCTTCACGTAGTAGGAGACGGTCGCGGTGTCGGCCACGCTGTCGGTGTACGTCGTCCCGGTGACCGTCGTCTTGAGGGTCCCGTTCGCGTACACGTTGTAGCCGGTCACGCCCACGTTGTCGGTGGACGCGCCCCAGCTGAGCTTGAGCTGCCCACTGGCCGGCGCGGTGTAGGAGAGCGTCCCCGGCGTGGTCGGCGCCTGGGTGTCCCCGGTCGCGCCGGTGCGGGTCACGGTGTTGCTGTTGCCGGAGACATTGCCGGCCGCGTCCCTGGCCCGTACGTAGTAGGCGACGGTCGCCGAGTCCGGCTGGCTGTCCGTGTAGGTCAGCACGGTGCCGGCCACGCTGGTCCGGAGCACGCCGTTGGCGTAGATGTCATAGCCGGTCACGCCCACGTTGTCGGTGGACGCGTTCCAGTTCAGCCGGATCTGGCCGCTCGCCGGGGACGTGTAGGTCAGGCTCCCGGGCGCGCTCGGCGCCTGACTGTCCCCGCTGACCGGGCCGTAGACCTCCAGCTCGGAGAGCTGACCGGCGGGCCACGCGGTGTTGCCGGTGAAGTTCAGCCGGACGAACCGGGCGCTGGCCGCGGTGAAGTCGACGGTCACGCTGTTGCCCGAGGACGGGTTGAACGTGTAGCCGGCGCTCGCCTTGAGGTCGCTGAACGACGTGCCGTTGGTGCTGCCCTGGATCGACAGCGTCTCGGTGCGGGTTCCCCAGGCGGTGGCCGGCGGCAGCTTGAGGACGGCCTGGTTGACCTGGGTGGCGGTGCCGAGGTCGACCTGCAGCCACTGCGGGAAGGCGTTGTTGTTGCTCTCCCAGTACGTGTTGGCGTTGCCGTCCCCGGCGTTGCCGGCCGGGTAGACGTCGGTGTAGCTGGAGGCGCTGAACGTCTTGCCGGCGGCGAGGTTGGGTCCGGCGGCGAGGGCCGCCGGCGCGTGGACGAGGGCGGCGACCTGTCTCTTATACAC
>KL571260.1:10012-12333 GCA_000715855.1 Actinoplanes liguriensis | reverse complement strand
CCTGAATCTGGACATGCGGGAGCGCACCTTTCTTCCAGGGAGGGGAAACCGGCGGGCGAGCCTGGTGGATGGCCGCCCGCCGGGGTTTCTCAGGAGGCGTAGACCTCGAACTCGGAGAGCTGACCCGCGGGCCAGCCGGTGTTCCCCGTGAAGGTGAGTCGCAGATAGCGCTGTGTCGTCGTCACCGGGATGGTGACGGTGTTGGCGCTGGACGGGTTGAAGGTGTAACCGGCGCTCGCCTTGACCGTGCTGTAGGTGGATCCGTCGGTGCTGCCGAGGACGGACAGCGTCTGGGTCCGGGTCGCCCACGCCGTGGCCGGCGGGAGCTTCAGCACGACCCGGGAAACCGCGCGGCTCTGGCCGAGGTCGACCGTGATCGACTGGGGGAACGCGTTGTTGGTGCTCTCCCAGTAGGTGTTCGCGTTGCCGTCGGTCGCGTTGCCGGGCCCGTAGACGTCAGCCTGACCGGTCGCGGTCACCGGGCGGCCGGCGGCGAGGTTGCCGGTCGGCGGCGGCGTGCTCGGGCTGGTGCTGGGGGTCGGCGACGAGGTGGGCGGGGTGGACGGTGTCGTCGTGGTGTTGTTCCAGCGCGGCGCCGGCCACGGCCCGCAATAGGGGTTGGCCGTCTGCCACCCCGAGTTGCCACCACCGTCGGTGATCGCCAGACCCGAGCCCACGCAGCTGTACGTCGGCGGGTTCTGCGCGATCCCGCTGGCCTTGACGTTGGTGAACGTCGCGGTCGCCGGGGCCTGCGCTTGCAGCGCGAACGTGCCGGCGCCGACGATGTTCACGTTGGTCAGGTTCAGCCCGCTGGTCCCGTTGCCGATCCACTGGATCGCCGAGTACGAGCTGTCCAGGATGTCGGTGTCGGTGATGTTGAGCGTCGCCCCGCTGATCGCGCCCGAGTCCGGCCAGAACCAGATCGCGCCGATCCCGAAGTTCCAGTTGTAGTCGGAGTTCCCGGTGCGGATCAGGGTGTTGCGGGCCATCGTCCAGGTGCCGGCCACCGCGGTCGCCCCCTGGACGCCCGGGTACCGGTTGCCGACGTGCAGGCCACCACCGTTGGACACGGTCTCGGCCATCACGTTGTCGCTGATGGTGATGTCCCGGCCGCCGTAGCTGACGATGTTGTTCGCCAGGATCGGCGCGACCACGGTGTTGTGGGTGAACGAGTTGCCGACGTTCGGCGTGTTCTCCGCCCACATGGCCAGGCCGTCGTCGCCGGTGTTGCGGACGAACGTGTTGGTGACCGCCGAGTTGGTGACGCCGATGTGGAAGTTCACGCCGTCCGCGGTCTGGTCCAGGATCCGGCTGTTCTTGATGGTGAACCTGTCCATCGGCCCGTCCATCCAGGCCCCGACCTTGGTGTGCTGCATCCACACGTTGTCGATCGTCGAGTTCGACATGGCGCCGCCGAACGCGTTGACCTGGTCCTCGTCGACCCGCTCCTGGATGTCGCCGATGACCGCGAGGTCCTTGACGGTGACGTTCTGGCTCGGGCCGCCCTGGCCGGCGTACTTGCCGTAGATGCCGGCGGCCAGGTTGCGCTGGGTGGGGTGGCGTCCGCCGAGCACGGTGTACCAGGGGCCGGCCCCGGCCAGCGTGACCCTGTCGACGATCACGTGGCTGTACAGCGTGAAGGTGCCCTGCGGGAGGTAGACGACCCGGCCGGAGGCGGCGCCGGCGTCGACGGCGGCCTGGATCTTCGCCGTGGAGTCGGTGGCGCCGGTCGGGTCCGCGCCGTAGTCGGCGACGGCGTCGATCGCACCGGACGGCTTGGCGATCGCGCCCGGCACGTTCTCGAAGTCGGCCAGGTCGATCGTGAAGCTGGGTGACTGCGCGGTCGAGGCGACCTGGATCCGGATCTTGGTGCCGGCCGCGTACGTCGTCCCGAACATCGCCCGGGCCTCGTCGTAGAAGTGGTGCGGCCGCCCGTCCCCGGGGTTGTTGGTGAACGGGTAGTAGCCGTAGTACCAGCTGTACTTCGACGTCACCGGCACGGTCTTGATCAGGGTCGAGCCGGTGCGCAGGTCCAGCGACGCGCTCCTGCCGTCCGGGACGCTGTAGCGGAAGGTGACCGCGTTGGCCGGCTTGGTGAGGGTGAACTCGACGTACTCACCCGCGGCGTCGAGGGTGACCGCCTCCCGTCCGGAGGCCTCGGAGGAGAGCGTGCCGTAGGTCCGGTCGGTGCCGGTGGACGTCCCGTTGGTCGCGGCCTTCTCGGCCTCGATCTCGGTGAACGGGACTGTCGCGCCTCGGCCGGCGACGTCGAACGGGGAGAGTCCGGCGGCCTGTGCCGGGGTGGATTGCCAGGTCACCAC
>KL571260.1:0-9763 GCA_000715855.1 Actinoplanes liguriensis | reverse complement strand
GGACGCCAGCCGCGAGGACGGCGGCTGCGACAGCGAGTGGGGCGGTGCGGTTGGCCATGGGTCCCTTCCTTGGTGTGGCCAGCCCCCGGGGTGTTGTTCAGGGCGCCGCCGGCGGTGGAACCGGAGGCGCCCGTCGCCTACAACTGCAGCCAGACCGCGGTGTCCTGGGGGAGGAGGTCACCGTCGAGAGGGCCGCTGGCGAGCACGATGGTCCGGTGCTCCGGCAGGGGAACGGGAGCGCCGGAGAGGTTGAGCACGCACGCGAAGTGGTCGCCCCGGGTCCAGGCGAGCACCCCTTCGCCCCGGTTCAACCAGGAAAAATCCGCTTCCTGGGTACGGCGGAGCCGGATCGCCGAGCGGTAGAGCTCCAGCATCGAGTTGGGGTCGCCGGTCTGCGCCTGGACCGTCCGGTCCTTCCACTCGGCCGGCTGCGGGAGCCACGGCGTGGCACTGGTGAACGCGTACGGCGGCTCGTCGCCGGACCAGGGCAACGGCACCCGGCATCCGTCGCGGGTGTGGCCCCTGCGGGCGTACATCGGATCCTGGATCTGATCTTCGGGGATGTTCTCGTTCTCCCAGAGACCGAGCTCCTCGCCCTGGTACACGTAGGTCGCCCCGGGCAGCGAGAGCGACAGCAGGGCGGCCGCCCGTGCCCGCCGCGTGCCCAGTTCCAGGTCGACCGGGGTGCCGTCGAGGTTGTTCTCGAAGCTGAACGTGGTGTCGGCCCGGCCGTACCGGGTCACGTGCCGGGTCACGTCGTGGTTCGACAGGACCCAGGTCGGTGGCGCACCCACCGTGGCATGAGCGTCCAGGGTCCGATTGATACAGGCTTTCATCAGGTACGGATCCCAGGCGCACCCGAGGAAGTCGAAGTTGAACGCCGCGTGCAGCTCGTCCGGGCGCAGGTAGTTCGTGAAACGCTCCACCTCCGGCATCCACACCTCGCCGATCAGCGCCCGTCCCTCGTATTCGTCGGCGACGCGCCGCCACGCCCGGTACACGTCGTGCACCGCGTCGAGGTCGTGGAACGGGTGCGGCTCCCCGTCGCGTACCTCGGGAAAGGTCGTGTCCTTGAAGAGCAGGGCCGCCGAGTCGATCCGGATGCCGTCGGCGCCCCGGTCGAACCAGAACCGCAGGATGTCCTCGAACTCCGCCTTGACGTCCGGGTGCTCCCAGTTCAGGTCGGGCTGCTCCGGGGTGAACAGGTGCAGGTACCACGAGCCGTCGGGCGCCTTCGACCAGGTCGAGCCGCCGAACTCCCCGGTCCAGTTGGTGGGCATCCGCTCCGAGGCCGGCCGGAACCAGAAGTAGTCGCGCTCGGGTGCGTCCGGCGAGGCGATGGCGGCCTTGAACCACGGGTGCTCGGAGGAGATGTGGTTCGGGACGATGTCGACGATCATCCGGATGCCGGCCGCGTGCGCCTCGGCGATCAGGGCCTCGGCGCCGGCCAGTGTCCCGAAGGCCGGGTCGATGTCCCGGAAGTCCGCCACGTCGTAACCGGCGTCCGCCATCGGCGACGGGTACCACGGGCTCATCCAGATCGCGTCCACCCCGAGATCGCGGAGGTGGCCCAGGTGCGCGCGGATGCCGTCGATGTCGCCGACGCCGTCACCGTCGGAGTCGGCGAAACTCCGCGGATACACCTGGTAGATGACCGCGTCACGCCACCACGCACTGTCTTTTGCGGACACGAAAACTCGCTTTCTGCGTATTATTGCAGCATTTTTTGCGCTGTAAGGGGTCAGCCTCAGCCGTCGCCGGATGACGGGCTCAGCCCTTGACGCTGCCCGCGGTCAGGCCGGACATGATGTTCCGCTGGAAGATCAGGAAGATGATCACGGTCGGGATCGCCGCGATGACCGAGGCCGCGATGATCTCGTTCTGCGACGATCCACCAGAGAAGGCGTAGATGCCGACGCTGACCGTCCTCGTCTCCGGGGACGGCATGACCAGTTTCGGCCAGAGGAAGTCTTTCCAGACGTAGGTCACCGCGAAGATCGAGACCACCCCGAGGATCGGGCGCGACATCGGCAGGACGATCGACCAGAGCGTGCGCAGCGGACCGGCGCCGTCCACCTGCGCGGCCGCCATCAGCTCGTCCGGGATCGAGTCGAAGAACCGCTTCAGCAGGAAGATGTTGAACGCGTTGGTGACCAGCGGCAGCCAGATCGCGAACGGCGAGTCGAGCATGTTGAGGTGCAGGACCGGCAGGTCGATCACGGTCACGTACTGCGGGACGACCAGGACGATGGTCGGGATCATCAGGGTGCCCAGCATCGCGCCGAGGATCACGTTGCCCAGCGCCGGGCGCAGCTTGGAGAAGGCGTACGCCGCGGCGGTGTCCAGGACCAGCTGGAAGAGCACCGCGCCGGCCGCGTAGTAGAACGTGTTGAACAGCAGCTTGCCGAGGTTCAGGTTCTGCCACGCGCTGGTGTAGTTGCTGAAGTTCGGGTGCCGCGGCCACAGCGTCGGCGGGGTCTGCGCCACCTCCTGGCCGGTCTTCAGCGCGCCGGTGACCATCCAGTACAGCGGGCCGATGAAGACCAGGGTGAACCCGAGGACGACCAGCGTCAGCAGTGTCCAGTAGACGTATTTGCCCTTGCCGCGCTGGAGCTGAGCGGCCGAGATCAGCGTGCGGGAGCCGGAGTCCTGTGCCATCCGTTCAATCCTCAATCGTTCTTCGTCGTCAGACGCAGGTAGAAGGCGGAGAAGACGGCCAGCGCCCCGAGCATGACCACCCCGAGCGCCGCGGCGCCGTTGAGGTCGTTCTGGAAGAAGCCGTGCTGGTAGATCAGGTACGCCACGGTGGTCGCCGAGTCCTGCGTGCCGGCGCCGTTGGCCAGGATCAGCGGCTCGACGAAGACCTGCATCGTGGCGACGATCTGCATCATCGCGAGCAGGCCGAGGATCAGCCTGGTCTGCGGGATCGTCACGTTCCAGATCCGCCGCCAGAGCCCGGCGCCGTCGAGCTCGGCCGCCTCGTAGAGCTCGCCGGGGATGTTCTGCAGCGACGCCAGGTAGATCAGCACCGCGCTGCCCATGTTCATCCAGGTCGAGGCGATCACCATGGCCGGCATCGTGGCGCCCGGCGACTGCATCCACTGCGAGGTGGGCAGGTGCAGGAACTTCAGGACCGCGTTGAACAGGCCGGCGTCGCTCGGGTCGTACGCGTAGAACTTGAAGAGGAACAGCGCCGAGGCCGGCGGCAGCATCACCGGCAGGTACACCAGGATGCGCAGGTAGCCCTTGGCGTGGCGCAGCTCGTTCAGCAGGATCGCCACGAAGAACGGCACCGCGTAACCGACGACCAGGGCCAGCACGGTGAAGTAGACGGTGTTCTTCCAGGCGGGCCAGAAGCTCGGGTCGGCGAAGATCCGGGTGTAGTTGTCCAAGCCGACCCAGGTGGTCACGCCGCGCCGGGTCTTCTGGAAGCTCATGATGATCCCGCGGACCATCGGGTACCAGGTGAAGACGGCGAAGCAGAGGATCGCCCCGGCCAGGAACGTGTACCCGGTGAGGTTGTCGCGGATCTTGCGGCCGCGACGGGCCCTGGCCGGCGCCGCCGCCGAGCTGCGGTCCACCGGTCGGGTGGCGGTGATGATCGCCAAGGGAGGACTCCTGAGATAGTCGGGGACGGGGGCCCGGGGCCCCCGTCCCGCTCGGATCAGCTACCGGCGGCCAGCAGCTGGTTGACCTTCTCCTCAGCGGTCTTGAGCAGCGCGTCGATGTTCGCGTTCGGGTCGGTCAGCACCGCGGACATCGCCGAGTCGAGCACCGCGTAGATCGCCTGGGCGTTCCGCGGCTCGCCCTTGATCGGCAACTGCTGGCTCTCGAACTGGGAGTAGATCGACGGGTCGACGTTCGCGTTCGCCTTGCGCAGGTCGAACTCGGCCTTGGCGGTCGCGCTGTCCTTGGCGAACAGCAGCGGCTGCGGCACACCGACCGGGTAGTTCTGCGGCTTGGCCCGCGGGTAGTCGAACTGGCCCTTGCCGACCGTCAGCTTCTCGTAGGCGACCCACTTCAGGCCGGCCTTGATCTGCGCGTCGGTCAGGCCCTTCTTGAAGAAGTAACCCTCACCGCCACCGAGGGTCGACTTGGCGAGACCGTCCTGGCCGGGCAGCGGGGCCACGGCCCAGTCCTCGTACTTGCCCTTGAACTGGGAGACGATCGCCTGGGTCGCGTCCGGCGCGCCGACGAACATGCCGACCTTGCCGGCGGCGGCGTTGGTCAGCAGGTCGCCCCACTGGAGCAGCTGGCGGCTGCCCATCGAGTTGTCGCCGTACCGCATGTCCTTGAGGTTCTGCAGGACCTGCTTGCCCATCGCGTTGTTGAAGTCGGCCTTCTTGCCGTCCGCGCTCAGGATCTGGCCGCCCTGCGAGTAGATCTCGGCGGTGAAGTGCCAGCCACCGGTGTTGCCGGCGCTGTAGTCCGCGTAACCGGCGACGCCCGGGTCGGCAGCCGCGATCTTCTTGGCCGCGGTGCGGACCTCGGCCCAGGTCTTCGGCGGGCTCGCCGGGTCCAGGCCGGCCTTCTGGAAGAGGACCTTGTTGTAGACCAGGCCCATCGAGTAGTTCTTCACCGGCACGGCGTAGGTCTTGCCGCCGTCGGTGAAGACGCTCTTGAGCGCCGGGTCGACGTCGTCCCAGGTGCTGATGTTGTCCTTGTTCAGGTAGGGCGTGATGTCCGCGGCCTGGCCCGAGTCCAGCACCTGCTGGAGGTCGGTCATGTAGCCGTAGAAGACGTCGGTGGTGGTGCCACCCGCGAGCCGGGCGGTGAAGTCCGGCGGGTTGTTGCACTGGGTGCCGACGCTCACGCTCTTGACCGTGATGTCGGGGTTGGCCTGCTGGAATGCGGCGACGTCCGCGTTCCAGTTCGCCAGCAGGTCCTTCTCGGTGCCGACCGGCATGCAGTCGACCGTGATGGTGACCTTGCCGTCTGCGCTGGCGCCGTCGTCGTCGCTCTTCGTGGAGCACGCCGCGAGGCTGAGTCCCAGGCCGGCCGCCAGCGCGAACGCCGTGACCTTCCGGTACTGCGGTGCGGACATCTGTCCATCCCTTCGGGAACGGTTATCCAAGGACGTTCATTGATCTGCTTCGGGGGTTCACAGGTTCATCACTGTGAGTGGAGTCACCGTAGCGAGGCGGACTCATTTCCGCAAGGTTTCGATCGTGCACTGAAAAGACACGACAACGACATGACAGATATTGACGGTACGGCCGTACGTCCGGCTTTGCCGGGATTCGTCCGCCCCGCGGGCACGCAAAAACGGCCGCCGACCGCAAGACGCGGTGGACGGCCGTTCGTTTTTTGCAGCGCTTACCTGTTTACCGGGGAGCTGGTCCCGTCGAGCCCCGGACCACGAGCTCCGGCTCGAACAGCAGCTCGTCGCGGAGCACGCCGGCCTCCTCGATCTGGCTGACCAGGATGTCGACGGCGGACTGGCCCATCGTCTCGATCGGCTGCCGGACCGTGGTCAACGGCGGATCGGTGCAGGTCATGAACGCGGAGTCGTCGAAACCGACCACCGACACATCGGCCGGCACCGACCGGCCCAGCCGCCGGGCCGCCCGGATCGCACCGAGGGCGAGCACGTCACTGGCGCAGATGATGCCGGTCGCGCCCCGCTCGATCAGCTTCGTCGCGGCGACCCGCGCACCCTCCATGGAGAAGCTGGAGCGCTCCACCCACGCGTCGTCGGCCCAGCCCGCGACCTGGATCATCGCGGCCATCTTGCGGCGGGACGGGATGTGTCCCTCCGGGCCGAGCACCATGCCGATCCGCTCGTGACCGAGGGACTTCAGATGCCCGTACGCCTGCTCGACCGCCACCGCGTCGTCGGTCGACACCCGCGGGAAGCCCAGCTCGTCGACGCCCGCGTTGACCAGCACCACCGGCAGGCCACGACCTGTCAGCCGGCGGTAGTGCTCGTGCGAGGCGTCGGCCAGCGCATAGGACCCACCGGCGAAGATGACCCCGGAGACCTGGTGGTCGAGGAGCATCTCGACATAGTCCGACTCGGGGACGCCGCCGATCGTCCGCGCGCAGAGGGCCGGGGTGAACCCGCGCTGCGCCAGCGACGCGGTCACCACCTCGGCGAGCGCCGGGAAGATCGGGTTCTGCAGCTCGGGCAGCACCAGGCCGACCAGGCGGGCGCGCTCACCGCGCAATTTGGTGGGGCGCTCGTAGCCCAGGACATCGAGGGCGGTGAGCACCGACGCGCGGGTGGCCTCGGAGACGCCGTCGCGCCCGTTGAGCACCCGGCTGACGGTCGCCTCGCTGACCCCGGCCTTCTTCGCCACCTCGGCAAGACGTTTGGTCACGGCGGAATCCTACGTCAACCTGTTGCAAAAACTGAACTGCGATTTGCAGCCTCATCTGAAATCGATGACAGTGCTTACTCGTACTTGCAGGAGTCTTGACAGTCCCGAGGCGCCATCCCGTCGATGTCTCACGCCCGGTGAGGGCCGGTCCGAGACTTACCCGGTTCAGTCGTCGCGCTCCGTGCTGAATCCACTTACCTCACGCTTCCATAACGGAGATCAAGGAAAACGCTCCGCGACGGGTGCGCCGGATGGGATGTTGTGAGCTACCGGTAAGAAAGGGAACACCACGACATGACCGACTGGGATCAGAACGACAGCTGGTCTTCCGGCGGCGGCGGCGCCCAGACCGACTGGTCGGCGCAGGACCGGCAGCGCGACTCGGTGCACCGGTTGGCCAACGTGAGCAACGACATGGCCACCGCCACCCAGGCCGCGGTGCGTGCCGCGGAGACCGCGGTGCAGGTGATCCAGCGGCTCGAGGCGAGCAGCACCGAGATCGGCAAGGTCGTCCAGTTGATCGCCACGATCGCCAAGCAGACGAACCTGCTGGCGCTGAACGCGACGAGGCGGGCCGGGGCTTCGCCGTGGTGGCGAGCGAGGTCAAGGACCTGGCGAACGAGACCGCCACCGCGACCAGCGAGATCGGCACCCAGGTCGGCGGGATCCGCACCGACACCCAGAACGCCGTCGACGCGATCGAGGAGATGCAGGGCCTGATCGAGGAGCTGGACCGCTGCCAGAAGGTGATCAGTGGGATCGTGGTGGAGCAGCAGGCCGGCTGAGGAAGACTGTCCGGCATGGCTGGCAAGCGAGCACCCCGCGCGAGAGCATGCCCGTGCGGCTCACCGACGTACGCGGGATGTTGTGGTCCCCTGCACGACGGCAAACCGGCGGAGAACCCGCAGGCCCTGATGCGCTCGCGCTTCAGCGCGTTCGCGCTCGACCTGACCGGTTACGTCCTCGACACCTGGCACCCGGACACCCGCCCGGCGACGCTCGAGAGTGACCCCGGCCTGCGCTGGGTACGCCTGGAGGTGCTGGAGAGCACCGGCGGCACGCTGTTCGACGCGGAGGGCACCGTCACGTTCCGGGCCCACTTCCGGGACGACGGCGACCCCGGCGTGCTGGACGAGACGAGCAGATTCGTCCGGCACAACGCCCGATGGGTCTACCACGGCCCGGTGTGATCTCCTGGTCCGGACAAAGGTAGGTGATCACTGTGTCGGCAACGAGGCCGATCGAGGACGGCATCGTCCGCGACTTCAAGGTCAATCTCTCGTACGGCGAATATCTGCATCTCGACGAGATCCTGAACGCCCAGCACCCGGTGAGCGTCCCCGAGCACCACGACGAGCTGCTCTTCATCCTTCAACATCAGACGTCCGAGCTGTGGCTGAAACTGATCATCCACGAGCTGCGCGGGGTGCTGGCGCATCTCGGCCGGGACGAGCTGAAACCGGCCCTCAAAGGGCTGGCCCGGGTCAAGCACATCCAGCGCACGCTGACCGAGCAGTGGTCGGTGCTGGCGACCCTGACCCCGACCGAGTACGCACAGTTCCGCAGCTTCCTCGGCACGTCGTCGGGCTTCCAGTCCTATCAGTACCGGGCGGTCGAGTTCCTGCTCGGCAACAAGGACCGGAACATGCTGCGGATCTTCGACGACCAGCCCGCGGCCCTCGCACTGCTCGAAGAGCTGCTCGGCACGCCGAGCGTGTACGACGAGTTCCTGCGCTACCTGGCCCGGCACGGGCACCCGATCCCGGCCGAGATCATCGAGCGGGACGTCACCGAGGCCTGGTCGTTCGCCGAGGAACTGGTTCCGGTCTTCACGACCATCTACGAGAAGGCCGAGCAGAACTGGGAGGCCTACGAGGCCTGCGAGGAACTGGTCGACCTGGAGGAGAACTTCCAGCTCTGGCGCTTCCGGCACCTCAAGACGGTGGAACGGACGATCGGCTTCAAGCGCGGGACCGGCGGCTCCAGCGGGGTCAACTTCCTGAAGGCGGCACTCGATCTGACATTCTTCCCGGAGCTGTATGCCGTACGCACCGAGATCGGAGTCCCGCGTTGAGCCTTCTCGCCCGCGCCGCCGACCTGGACGCCGCCGACCCGCTGGCGGCGTTCCGGGACAGATTCCTGCCGGCGCCGTCGGTCGTCTCCTATCTCGACGGCAACTCGCTCGGCCGCCCGCTGGAGGCGACCGCCCGGCTGATGGACGACTTCGTCCGCAGTCGGTGGGGCGGCCGCCTGATCCAGGGCTGGACCGACGGCTGGCTGGAGTGGCCGCTCACCCTCGGTGACCGGCTCGGCGCGGTGGCGCTCGGCGCGGCGCCCGGCCAGACCGTGGTCGCCGACTCGACCACGGTGCTGCTCTACAAGCTGGCGCGGGCCGCGGTCGACGCCCGCCCCGGCCGCCGCAAGGTCGTCCTCGACACCGACAACTTCCCCACCGACCGGTACGTGCTGGAAGGCATCGCCGCCGAGCGCAACCTGTCGCTGGTCTGGATCTCCACGGACCCGGCCACCGGGATCACCGGTGATCAACTTCGCGAGGTGATCGACGACGACACCGCGCTCGTGCTGTTCTCGCACGTCGCGTACCGGTCCGGCTGGCTCGCCGACATCCCGGGGATCAACCGGATCGCGCACGAGGCCGGCGCGCTGACCATGTGGGACCTGTGCCACTCGGCCGGCGCGGTGCCGATCAGGCTGGACGAGTGGGGCGTGGACCTCGCGGTCGGCTGCTCGTACAAGTACCTCAACGGCGGGCCGGGCGCGCCCGCGTTCGCCTACCTCCGGTCGTCGCTGCAGGACTCGCTGCGCCAGCCCATCCAGGGGTGGATGGGCCACCGCGCGGCGTTCGAGATGGGCCCCGGCTACGAGGCCGCGCCCGGCATCCGCGCGCTGCTCAGCGGCACCCCGCCGATCCTCGCGATGGTCCCGATGCACGCCAACCTGGACATGCTCGCCGAGGCCGGCATCGAGGCGGTCCGCACCAAGTCGCTGCTGCTCACCGCGTACGTGCTGGACCTGGCCGACGAGTGGCTGGCCCCGCTCGGCGTCGAGGTGGTCAGCCCTCGCGACCCGGCCCGCCGCGGCGGCCACGTCACGCTGCGCCGCCCCGGCTTCGAGAAACTCCTCGAACCGCTCTGGTCCGCCGGCGTCATCCCGGACTACCGCCGCCCGGACGGCCTCCGCATCGGCCCGGCGCCGCTGAGCACCAGCTTCACCGAGGTCCACCAGGGCATGGCCGTCCTCCGCGACCTCGTCGAGAAGCACCAGTGACCACACCCGAGCCCACGACCTGTTCCCCGGCCTCGGCCACGAACCCCTGCGGCGGTGCGGGCTGCGGCGGGGAGATGTGCTTTTCCCGTACGGCGAGAGCCGCGCGCCCCGGCGAGCCCCGGCCCACCGTGACCCGCGTGCCGGAGCCGAGCATC
>KL571259.1:16256-16870 GCA_000715855.1 Actinoplanes liguriensis | reverse complement strand
GCGGACGTAGGACATGAAGAATTTGATCTCAGGCTTGAATGATTTCGACGCCGGCTGCGCGCAGGGCCAGCAATGTCGGATGGTCCGGGGCGGCGTCGGTGATGATCGCGGTCACGCCGGTGGGTGGCAGGACCGTGAACGGTGACGCCGTGCTGATCTTCTCGGCGCTGGCCAGCACGTAGGTTTCCGCGGATCGCCCGGCCAGGGTTCGTTTCAGGGCGGCCTCGTCGGCGTCACCGGTGGTGAGGCCCGCTTCCTCGTGCACGCCGGTGACGCCGAGCAGGAAGATGTCGGCGGAGATCGTGCGGGCGGCCTCGGCGGTGGCGGCGCCGCAGGTCACGGCGGAGTGTTTGAAGAGCCGGCCGCCCAGCACCTGCACGTCGACCGTCGGGTGCGCGACGAGCGCCGCCGCGACGGTGACACTGTGCGTGACGATCGTTGCGGGCAGGGTCGGGGGCAGTGCGGCGGTGACGGCGAGGGCGGTCGTGCCGCCGTCGAGCAGGATCGTGCCGCCGGGGCGGATCAGGGACGCGGCTGCGGCGGCGACGCGCTCCTTGCTGGAGATCGCGACGGTCGTGCGCGTGGCGTAGTCGGCGACGGCCGGGGAGATCGGT
>KL571259.1:6279-16068 GCA_000715855.1 Actinoplanes liguriensis | reverse complement strand
CCCCCCGCCGTAAACGCGCTGGCAGAGGCCGGCGGCGGCGAGTTCGCGCAGGTCGCGGCGGATCATGTCCTCGGTGACGCCGAGTGACGCGGCGATCTCCTTGGCGATCACCTTGCCGTCGGTCCGGAGCCGGGTCAGCAGGACGTCTCGCCGCTCAGCCGCCAGCATCCGTGTTTCTCCTCATTATTGTCGACTCCTGCGTGTTTCTGTGACTAGGTTAGCGCCATGACTTCTCGACCGGGCATCGACATCCCCGACGCGCGTGGCCGCACCGGCCTGGATCAGGCGGGGCGCGACCTGCGCGGCAATCCGGACGTGGTGGTGCGCGACGTCGAGCTGCTGGCCACGGCGTGGCACGTGTTGCGGCGGACGACGTATGACTTCCGGCGCAGTGACGGCACGGTGAGCCGGGAGCAGCGGGAGACCTATGACCGCGGCGACGGCGCGACGGTCCTGCTGCACGACGTGGAGCGCGGGACGGTGCTGCTCACCCGGCAGTTCCGCTATCCGGTGTATGTGAACGGCCACCCCGACGGCATGTTCGTGGACTGTCTCTTATACACATAAGAGACAGACGAGGAGCTGGGCGTGGTGATCGGCGAGCTGGAGCCGGTGTTCGCGGTCTGGACCAGCCCGGGCTCGGTGACCGAAAGGGTTCACTGTTTCGCGGCGCCCTACACGGCGGCGTCGCGGGTCGGCCCGGGTGGCGGGCTCGCCGACGACGGTGAGGACATCGGGGCGGTCGAGCTGCCGTTCGCGGAGGCGCTGGAACGGATCGAGACGGGCGAGATCGCGGACGCCAAAACCATCCTGCTGCTGCAGTGGGCGGCGCTGCGCGGCCCGTTCCGGCACGCCGTCCCACCGGGCCGGTAGGGGTGCCATATATTTGCGCGATGGCAAAGACCGAGCGCGTCCTGGATGTCCTGATCGTCGACGACGATGACGCCGACACCCTGATGATCGAGGAAGCGCTGCTGGCCGCCTCGCCGCCACCCGAGGTGCACCGGGTGTCCGACGGCAGCGAGGCGATCGACTACCTGCGCCAGCGCGGGCAGTACACGGACGCGAACCGGCCGGATCTGATCCTGCTGGATCTGAACATGCCGCGGATGAGCGGGCACGAGGTGCTCGCCGAGGTGAAGAACGACGAGAAGCTCAAGAGCATCCCGGTCGTGGTGCTGACCACGTCGACGGCGCTGCCGGACATCACCGCGAGCTACACGCGGCACGCGAACGCGTTCGTCACGAAGCCGATGGATCTTGACGGCTTCGAGGCCGCGGTTCTCAAGATCAAACGCTTCTACAACGAGACCGCGGTCCTCCCGGGGGACAGAGAATCGTGAAACACCTCACGCTCCGTAGAGGTTAGGCGAGCCTTACAACCACTTCTACCTGCGGAAACGGCTATCCGGGCCGATCCCGACCGGCAGGACGAAACTTGATCTGAACCTAGGTTGAAGTTTTACAGTTCGTCTTCGCCCGGACGTCGATCTTGGCTGAGCCGGATTCGCAGATACAAGTGAGTGAGGGATCGCGATCATGGACCGCCCCCTGAGGGTTGCCGTCATCGGAGCCGGCCCGGCCGGCATCTACGCCGCCGACCACCTCATCAAGGCCAACCCGGACGTCACCGTCGACATCCTCGACAAGCTGCCCACGCCGTACGGCCTGATCCGCTACGGGGTGGCGCCCGACCACCCGCGGATCAAGGAGATCATCACCGCGCTCTTCCGGGTCCTGGACAACCCGCGGATCCGGTTCATCGGCAACGTGGCGTACGGCGTGGACGTCAAGCCGGAGGAGCTCAGCCGCTTCTACGACGCGACGATCATCTCGACCGGCGCCGAGAAGGACCGCTCGCTGGACATCCCGGGCATCGACCTGCAGGGCAGCTTCGGCGGTGCCGACTTCGCGTCGTGGTACAACGGCCACCCGGACGTGCCGCGCGAGTGGCCGCTGGACGCCACCGAGGTCGCGGTCATCGGCGCCGGCAACGTCGCGATCGACGTCGCCCGGATCCTCGCCAAGACCGCCGACGAGCTGCTGGTCACCGAGATCCCGGACAACGTCTACCAGGCGCTGAAGAGCAGCCCGGTCACCGACGTGCACCTGTTCTCCCGGCGCGGCCCGGCGCAGGTCAAGTTCACCCCGCAGGAGCTGCGCGAGCTCGACCACTCGCCGAACGTCGAGGTGATCGTCCACCCCGAGGGCATCGAGTTCGACGAGGGCAGCCTCGAGGCGATGCGGCAGACCCGGCACGTGAAGATGTGCGTGGACATCCTGCAGAACTGGGCGGTCCGTGACCCGCGGGACCGGCCGCGCCGCCTGCACCTGTACTTCCTGCAGGCGCCGGTCGAGGTGCTCGGCGAGGACGGCAAGGTCGTCGGCCTGCGCACCGAGACGCAGGAGCTGACCGGGGACGGCTGGGTGCGCGGCACCGGCGAGTTCACCGACTGGAACGTGCAGGCGGTCTACCGCGCCGTCGGCTACCTGAGCAGCGCGCTGCCGGACCTGCCGTTCGACACCAAGACCGGCACCATCCCGCACGCCGCCGGGCGGGTCCTCGACCTGGACGGCGAGCCCATCCCCGGCATGTACGTGGCCGGCTGGATCAAGCGCGGCCCGGTCGGGCTCATCGGCCACACCAAGGGCTGCTCCGGCGAGACCGTGGCGAGCCTGCTGGCCGACATGGATCAGCTGGAGAAGGCGCCGCAGCACGACCCGGCCGAGGTGATCTCCTACCTCGAGCAGCGCGGCCTGCCCTACACCACGTGGGAGGGCTGGCAGAAGCTGGACGCACACGAGATCGCGCTCGGCGAGCCGCACGGCCGCAAGCGCGTGAAAGTGGTCTCCCGGGACGAGATGACCGGCATCTGCAACGACTGAGGTCACTCACAGGAGGGCGGCCGACCGCCCCGGGAGCTCACGCTGTTGTAGCGGATCTCAACCGTGGCCGATCGGCCGCCACCTAGCCCGGCGCCCCGAACCGGGTCGCCGGGCAGTTTTTTTCTTCAACTAATCAGAGCGGGCGGATGTTCTCCGCCTGGAGGCCCTTCTGGCCCTGCGTGACCTGGAACTCCACGCGCTGGTTCTCCTCCAGGCTGCGGAAGCCGGAGGTCGCGATCGCGGAGAAGTGCGCGAACACGTCCGGGCCGCCGTCGTCCTGGGTGATGAAGCCGAAGCCCTTGTCGCTGTTGAACCACTTGACGGTGCCGGTGGCCATGATCTCTCCCTGCTGATTCTTCGTCACTTATCGCTGCGGTTCGACAAACAAAAAACGCCTGGCGGGCCGAGATGCCCATCAGGCGTTTGAAGTACGTCTCAGAAAACCAGAACCTGCAACGCCGTCACCGTAGCACGACGCGGGCTCAACGAGCGGACCCCAGTACCGAAACCTCGGTGATGCCGGAGTCCTCGGCCGCGCCGAGACCCGTGATCCGGTAGCTCCGCAGCACCCGGAGCCAGTGCTCCGGCACGTGTCCGCGGCCCGGATCGCCGACGAGGACCGTCGCGCCACGATCGGTGACGCGCCGCAGGAAGCTCGCCATCCGGGTCGCCAGATTGCTGTCGTAGAAGGCGTCTCCGACCAGAACGACCTCGGCGTCACCGCCGTCACCGCCGAGCAGATCGCCCTCGACCAGCCGCAGGGTCACGGCGTTGACGTCGGCGTTCATGGCCGTGGCGGCGCACGCGTACGGATCGATGTCGTTCGCCGTCACCTCGGCCGCCCCCGCCCGGGCCGCCGCGATCGCCACCACGCCGCCGCCGCACGCCACGTCGAGCACCCGCCGCCCGGTCACCAGCTCCGGATGGTCGAGCACGTAACGGGCCAGGGCCTGACCGCCGGCCCACGCGTTCGTCCAGAACGGGTAGAACGTCGTGTCCGCCTCGATCTCCAGTCGCGCCTGCAACACGATCGCGTCGTCGGCGAGGTGCATGCGTAACTCCGGCACGAACGGGAGGCGTACGAGCCGTAAGCCGTCGTAGTTCTCCGCGCCGGAGGTGAGAAAACGGGCAAGCGGGGCTCCGGAAAGCTGCGGCACGGCACGCTCCTGTCATGAGAGGGCCGCCACCGGGCACAGAACGGCTGGCCCCGACAGTACGCGACCGGACCGGCCCACACCCGTCGACGTCGTCACACATGACACGTGGGGGTGTACGGCCGGCCCGCGCCGGATCGGATCAGGCGGTGCTCGCGGGGTTGTACTGCAGGGTCCACCGGTACGCCTGGACGAGGCGCGTGTCGAACCCGGACGCCGACCCCCACAGGAAGATCCGGAAGCGACGGTAGAGCTCCTCCCCCCACCGTGCCACGATCTCCTCGCGCCGCGAGTCGAGGCGTTTCGCCCACTCCCGGCACGTCAGGTAGTAGTTGTGCCGATCGTCCTGCACGCTGAGCAGGTCGAACGGCGAGCGCGCGACCTGGTGCAGGTACTGGTGCAGCAGCAACGGCGCCGAGCGGCCCGGATACACGTACTGCTTGAAGAACGTGGACGCGGTGTGCTTGCGCCGCATCGCCAGCGCGTCGAGGTAGACGCGCCCACCGGGCTTGAGCAGCCGGGCGTACGTCTTCAGGGTCGTCGCATAGTCCGGCAGGTGCTCGGTGACGCCCATGTTGACGATGGCGTCGAAACGCTCCGCCGACTCGTACTTGAAGATGTGCTCCCGGACCACGGTGACCGGCAGTTTCTCCCGGGTGAACAGCTCGTTGAGGAACCTCTCCGACTCCACCGCCAGGGTGACCGTGGTGACGTCGATGCCCCGCCGGGCCGCGTGCTCGGAGAACGCGCCCCACCCGCCGCCCACCTCGAGGACCCGGTCACCCGGTTTGACCCCGATGTCGTCGAGAGCGATGTCGAGCTTGCGGGTGACCGCGTCCTCCAGGGGCTCGTCGTCGCCGGCGAAGACCCCCTGGGTGTAACAGCGGTGCCGCTCGTCGAGGAAGGTCAGGAAGAACTCCGACTCCTCGTCGTAGTGCTGCGAGATGGCCCGCCGGTCGTGGTCGGTCTTGCCGTGCAGGAGCGACGGCGCCCACCGGCCCGCGAACGCGACGGGATGGATGTCGGAGAAGAACCTGCGCATGTTGAGTGCGGCGCCGAGGTCACCCTCGACGTCGAGATGCCCCCGCAGGTACGCCACGGCGACCTGCAACTGATCGAGGGACGCCAGTGCGTCGTGGCCCGCGTCATCACGGACCACGAAGCAGAACCTGGGCGGTGTGGACTCGCTGACGCCGTACGAGAGAGTGGCGCCGTCGCGGGTCAGGATCTCGAAGGGGATCGGGGTGCGGTCACGGAAGAATTCGTCGTAACGCCGGCTGAAGACGTCGGCCAAGGAACGCCGCCTCATGCCGTGATCCTGCCACCGACATCAGGCCGCGATCAATGCGTTCTGCTCGCGCATCGCCCACGGCGAGCCGTACGCCGTGAGCAGGTCGAGGAACGGCCGCGGCGGGAACGCCTCCGGGCCGAGCACACCGGCGCCGGTCCAGACGCCCGTGGCGAGAAGTTCCAGGGCCACCACCGGGTTGATCGCGGTCTGCCAGACGACGGCCTGACTGCCGTACTCCGCCATCGACCACTCGTTGTCGACCACGTGGTAGAGGTAGACCTCGCGCGGCGCGCCGTCCTTGGTCCCCCGCACCCACGTGCCGGCACACGTCTTGCCCCGCATCCGGCCGCCGAGCTGCGCGGGGTCGGGCAGGCTGGCCGCGACGACGTCCCGCGGGGAGACGGTCACCGGGCCGTTCGGGCCGGGCACGATCACGCCGTCGGTGGAGTCCAGGCCGATCTGGTGCAGCGTCCGGAGGGTGCGGATGAAGTCCTCGCCCAGGCCGTACTTGAAGGTGACCCGGCGCGCGCCCACCCACCGCGGGATGAGCAGCACCTCCTCGTGCTCCACGTTCACGCACTGGACCGGGCCGATGCCCTCCGGGAAGTCGAAGATCTCCGGCTCGCTGAACGGCGCCGTGGTGAACCAGCCACGATCGGCCTCCCACACCACCGGTGGATTCAGACACTCCTCGATGGTCGTCCAGATGTTGAACGAGGGCGCGAACTCGTAACCGTCGACAGTCAGATTCCCACCATCGCGTACGCCGATCTCGTCGATCTCGTCGAACAGCTCGTCGGCCGCGTAGCGGGCGAACACGTCCGACAGCCCCGGCTCGACGCCCATGCCCACGAGGGCCAGCGCGCCCTTGCTCTCCCACACGGTCTGCTCGGCGAACTGCGCGTCCCCGAGCTTGACACCGGTCTTGGAGTACGGCGCGTCGGGGTGCGGCCGGGACAGTGACATCGCCATGTCCAGGTAGGTCACCCCGGCCTCCTGCGCCGCCTCGAACAGCGGCACCACGAAGCGCGGGTCGGTGGCGTTGAGCAGCACGTCACAGCCGGAGCGCCCGAGCAGCGCCACGACCGCCGCCGGGTCCGAGGCGTCCACCCGCTCGGCCCGGAACCGCGGGTCACCGACCGCGGCCACCGCGGCCTGCGCCCGGCTCAGGTCGTAGTCGGCCACCACCATCTCGTCGAAGAACGGCCGCCGCGCCGCGATCCGGGTGATCGCCGTGCCGACGCCGCCCGCACCCACCAGCAGGACACGCATGACCTGCTCCTTTCATTGCCTTTCACGCCAAAGTCTTAGGGGCCCCGGACAGATCAAACTTTCCCGGACGGCGTAAGGTCAACTGTGTTGGCATAAGAAGTTCGAGGTGAGCCATGCCGAAAGCAGTGGTCAGCGAGGAGAAACGGCGTCGCCGGCGGCCCACCCGCAGCGGCACGGTGCTGTCCGAACATCTGATCATCGATACGGCGTTACGCCTGCTCAGGGAGCACGGCAGCGCCGGCCTGAGCGCCCGCCGGCTGGGCCTCGCGCTGGACTGCGACCCCAGTGCCCTCTATCGATATTTCCGGGGCATGGACGACCTGACACTTGCGATCGGCGACACACTCATCGGGCAGGCGCTCGACGGGTGGCGGCCGACCGGGGCGTGGCGGGAGGACCTGCGGCGGCTCGGCATGCGCATCCACACGGCGTACGTGTCCCACCCGCAGGCCGCCGTGCTCACCACGAGCCGGGTCACCGGCCGGGCGAACGAGCTCGCGGCCGACGAGGCGGTGCTCGGCGTGCTGCGGACGGCCGGGCTCGCCGTGGGTGAGGCGGTCCGGGTCTACCACGCGTTCATCGACCAGACCCTCGCGTTCGCCGCCCTCGACGCGGCGTCGCTCGCGCTGCCGAACGCCGCGCTGCGCGCCGAGGACGAGGTGTGGCGATCGACGTACGGCCACCTGCCCGCGGCCTCCCACCCGAACATCGCGGCCGCCGCTCCCCTGCTCGCCACCGAGATGGTGCGCAGCGCCTACCCGTCCGCCCTGGAGCTGCTCCTGGACGCGGTCGCCGCCCGCCTCGTGGGCTAGGCGACCGCCCCACAGTCCGGGTTGTCCGCGTCCGGCCCGTCGGACGCCGTCAGCTCGATCTTGGTGCCTCGCTTGACCTCGGTGCCACCGGGAATGCTCTGCTCGATGATCTCGCCGTTGGGCTCGACCGCCATGGTGCAGGTGACGGTCGAGATCACGCTGGCGCTGTCCATGGCGGGACCGCGTTCTTGCGCAGGAACCCGACCACGTCCGGAACCCTGGTCAGGTCCTGCAGCGACAGGAGCACGGTGACCACGGAACCCTTCGTCACCCGCGCGCCCTCGGCGGGCCGCGACGAGAAGACCCGGCGCTTGATCTCCGAGCTGCTACCGTCCGCGAAGGTGTACTCCAGGCCGGCATCCGACAGGGCCGCCTCGGCAGACTCCTGAGTGGTACCCAGTTCGGGAACGGTCACCTTGGCCGGCGGCCGGCTCGTCTCCCCCTTGCTGCTGGCAACCGGCGGGGGCGGCGTGGTGACGCCCGGTGACGAGCTCACGCTCGCGGACGGACGGCCGCTGGATGCCACGGGGCCGGGTGTGGGCGAGGCGGCGGCCTGCGCCGGCGGGCCCTTCGGGTCGTCCGGGTCGTTCGAGGCGAGGAAGAGAGCGAGGAGCACGAGCCCCACCGCGACGACGCCCGTCGTGCCGGATTTCTTCTCGGGCTTCGCGGCGGCCCCCGGCTCCGGGTCGGCCGCGGGTTGCGCCTCCGGAACCGGGGCCGGAGTGTCGTGGGCTGCCTTCGCCCCCGGCAGCCGGGCGAGAACCACGGCGGCGTCCCCGTCGAACCGGCAGTGCGGGACCTGCTTGCTCGTCTCGGTGAGCCGGACCCGTACGTAGTCGTAGATCTCCCGGAGATCCAGGTAGCCGTCCCCGTCCCGGTCCTCGGCCGCACCGAGCAGGCCGTTCACCAGGTGCTCGGTGAACAGGCTGGTGCCGGTCGGGGTCGTCGCGTCGTTGGCGAGCGCCGGGCCCCGCGTGCTGGACACCACGTAGCGGCCCGGGCCGGCGAGCGGGACCGCGGCCGGTCCGCCCTTGAACATCCCGCTGCTGCAGCAGTCCAGGATGATCACGGTGCAGCGGGCCACCGACTGCTCGATGAACTCGTTGATCCGGACGTTGCCGACCGCGGTCCGCAGCAGCCGGTGCGACCGCGTGTTCCGGCCGCAGAGAAAGAGCTGGTTGCGCTCGTCGAGCAGGCCGTGCCCGCTGTAGTAGAGGAGTAGCAGGTCGTCGCGGTGCGCCTCGGCGAAGAAGACGTCGAGTTCGTCGAGCAGTTCGTCGGAGGTCCGTTCGACGACCATCCGCACGTGCTCCTCGTCGAACATCCCGGTGGCCGGGTCGACCAGCGCACGGTGCAGCCGGGCGACGTCCTGGGCCGGCGCGTTCAGCGGGTGCAGGCTCGCGTCCGCCTCGAACACGCTGTTGCCGACCAGCAGCGCCCGGTAGGTCACCGCTCGTCCTGAGCAAGCGCCGTCACCACCGTGATGAGCGGCTCCAGCGCGTCCCGGCCGGCGTTCTCGGCCGTGATCCGGATGGTCCGCTCCCGGCCCTCCGCATCCTGGAAGACCAATTCGACGGTACGGCGGCGATCGCGCGACAACCACGAACTGATCACCTGCACGGCGACCGTGAAGACCCCGGCCGAGCCGAGCGTGAGGATCAACTGATCGACCGCGCCCTGGTGCCGGCCACCGGTGTCCGGCGCGTCCGGAAGGCGTCCGTTGCGCGCCGCAGATCGCCGCTGAGCATCGCGATCTGGTCCAGCCAGCGGGAATCTTCCTCGTGGTAACGGTCGTTGCGCGCAACCACCGCGACAGCTAGCTCATCAGACATCGGAACTCCAGCCGGACGCGTCATCGGGACACATCTGACCGGAGGTTCCGGGCGGTGCACAAGCCGCTCCCCGTTGGGGCTACCCCGCCCGGGTGACCCCCGTCAGACGGCCGTCCCGGGCGGTGACTTGAGCAGCGCGGCGGCCTCCGGGAGGTAGCCGCCGCGGCCGGCGCGCAGGGCCGCCGCCGCGAGGCGGATCAGGTCGATGTTGACGCCGGCGGCGCCGCTCGGGTCGTGGACCTTCAGATGGACGTCCAGGCTGACCTCGGTGCCGGCCCAGCCCAGCGCCTCGATGTTCAGGTGGGCGACCTTTCGCGAACCGAGGTGCGGCAGGTAGCCGAGCGGCGCGAGCGCGACCCTGTCCGATCCGATGGCGTTCGCCTTGGACTGCTTCTTGGTGTTCGGGTTCTCGACCAGGTTGCGGAAGTCCTCGGTGCCGCCCAGGTTGACCTGATAGGAGCTGGTCAGCGTGATCCCGCGCTCCTCCAGCAGGCGCAGCAGCGTGTGGTGCAGCACCGACGCTGTCTCTTATACACATCTCT
>KL571259.1:1905-6029 GCA_000715855.1 Actinoplanes liguriensis | reverse complement strand
GATGTGTATAAGAGACAGATGTGGTGTTGATGAACGCCGCGCCCGCCGCCAGGGCTGCCTCGGCATAGGCTAGCGCGGTCTCCGGGCGGCCGCTCGGCGCCGAGTAGAGGACGACCTCGATGCCCGTCAGCGCCGCGGTCACCCGATCGAGATCGGTCACGTCGGTCAGGCCACGTTGCACCGTCACTCCCGCGGGCGACAGCGCGGGCTCGATCCGCGGGAAGTTGTTCGGCGCGGCGAAGATCGCCTCGTGCAGGTCCGCGCCGACCTTGCGATCGGAGAGCGCGAACGCCGCCACGATGTCGACATCGCCCACGCCGAGGCCTTCGACCTGCGGACGGCTGATGCCGACCAGGCTGCCGGTGTGACGGTAGAACCAGATCCCCTGAGCCAGCGCCGACGTGTTGTTGCCGACGCCGACGACCCCGAGACGCACCTTATTGATCATGGTGAGCACGCTAAGGGACCGGCGCTATGGTGGGGCCGTGCCGAATCGCGGAGTGCGGCTGCTGATCCTGGCACTCACCTGCCTGCAGGTGGCCGGTTGCGTGCCGACGCCCTCACCGGCGGCAACACATCCCGTCACGACACCGACTCCGGCCCCGGCTTCGGCCCCGGCTTCGGCTCTGTCGAGCGCGCCGACTTCCCCGACAGCTTCGGCATCGTCGACAGCGCAGGCTCCGGGCAGTTCGTCGGTTCTGGACCTGCTCGCCGGGCCGGGCGCACGGTCCGATCTGGACGTGATGACGTTCAACCTCCGCTATGCGAGCGACACCGGCGCCAACACGTGGGCGCAGCGCCGCCCCGCGATGCGCGACCTGCTGACCGGCGAGCGACCGGATCTGATCGGCACGCAGGAGGGCTACGCCACCCAGTTGCGGGACATCGCCGACGACCTCGGTGGCGGCTACGACTATCTCGGCCTCGGCCGGGACGGCGGTGACCAGGGCGAACACATGGCGATCTTCTTCGACACGAGCCGGCTGAGCGCCCTGCGGTCCGGGAACTTCTGGCTCTCCGAGACGCCGGAGGTGCCCGCGTCGACGAGCTGGGAGTCCTCGCGTCCGCGCATGGTCACCTGGGTGCTGTTCCGGGACCGGCGGACCGGCAAGCGCTTCTACGCCGCCAACACGCACCTGGACAACGTCAGCGAGAACGCCCGCCGGCACGGCGCCGCGCTGATCGCCGGGCGGCTCGCCGCGTTCGGGCCGTTGCCGGTCGTGCTGACCGGCGACTTCAACAGCCCGGCCACCGCGGGCAGCGAGGTGCATCGGACCCTGGTCGACCGGGCCGGCCTGCGCGACGTCTGGCTGACGGCCCCGGTGTGCGGGCCGGCCTACGCGACGATCCACAACTACCAGGCGCTGATCCCGGACGGCGAGCGCGACGACTGGATCCTGACCACGCCGGGCGTCGTCGCCGTGGCGGCGCTGATGAAC
This sequence comes from Actinoplanes liguriensis, assembly GCA_000715855.1. Lineage (GTDB taxonomy): Bacteria > Actinomycetota > Actinomycetes > Mycobacteriales > Micromonosporaceae > Actinoplanes > Actinoplanes liguriensis. The sequence goes on along the minus strand of KL571259.1, from coordinate 4,590 downwards.
ACGTACCGCCGCGCCGGTCAGTACCCCAGCGATCACCTTCCGATCCAGGCGCGCCTGACCCTGCCCTGACCAGCGCTGTCGATCATCACCCAGGTCTTATCGGGAATCGCACAGGGCTACCAACCGGTAACACCCCGGCGTAGCGTGGCGCCCAGGCACTTCCGACGGCGGAGGGGTGAACCGATGACCACGACGCATGGGAAAGACGTCTCGGAGAAGCAGGCCCGCCAGGTGGCCGAGGCCGCCCGCGAGTCCGAGTGGCGAAAACCGAGCTTCGGCAAGGAGCTGTTCCTCGGCAAGTTCCGCCTCGACCTGATCGATCCGTGGCCGACGGCGCCGGAGAGTCCCGAGGCCGACGATTTCCTTCACAAGCTCGGCGCGTACGTCCGTGAGGGGCTGGACGGCGAGCAGATCGAGCGCGACGCGCGGATCCCGGACGAGGCGTTCCACGAGCTGGCCCGGCTCGGCGCGTTCGGCATGAAGATCGATCGGGAGTACGGCGGGCTCGGCCTGTCCAACTTGCACTACTGCAAGGCGTTGACGTTGATCGGCTCGGTCAGCGCCTCGACCGCCGCGCTGCTCTCCGCGCACCAGTCGATCGGGGTGCCCCAGCCGCTGAAACTGTTCGGCTCCGCCGTACAGAAGCAGGCTTTTCTGCCCCGTCTGGCCGGGGGCGAGGTCTCCGCGTTCCTGCTGACCGAGCCGGACGTCGGGTCGGACCCGGCGCGGCTCGGCACCGTCGCCGAGCCGGTCGACGGCGGTTTCCGTCTCAACGGCGTGAAGCTCTGGGCGACCAACGGCACCCTCGCGACGCTGCTGGTCGTGATGGCCCGGGTGCCGGAGAAGGGGATCACCGCGTTCGTCGTCGAGGGCGACTCGCCGGGCATCACGGTCGAGCGGCGCAACGCGTTCCTCGGGCTGCGCGGCCTGGAGAACAGCGTGACCCGCTTCCACGACGTGTTCGTGCCGGCGGACAACGTGATCGGCGGGCTCGGCAAGGGCCTGCGCATCGCGCTGACCACGCTGAACACCGGCCGGTTGTCGCTGCCGGCGATGTGCGTGGGCGCCGGCAAGCGGGCGCTGACGATCGCGCGCGAATGGTCTGCGGATCGCGTGCAGTGGGGGCGGCCGGTCGGCAGTCACGAGGCGGTCGCGAAGAAAATCTCCTTCATCGCCGCTACGACGTACGCGATGGAATCGATGCTCGATCTCTGTTGCCTGATCGCCGACGACGCGCGCAACGACATCCGGATCGAGGCGGCGCTGGTGAAACTTTTCGCCAGCGAGATGGGCTGGCAGATCGCCGACGAGCTGATCCAGATCCGGGGCGGCCGGGGCTACGAGACGAACGAGTCGCTGCGGGCCCGTGGCGAGCGCACCGCGGAGGCCGAGCAGATCCTGCGCGACATGCGGATCAACCGGATCTTCGAGGGCTCGACAGAGATCATGCACCTGCTGATCGCCCGGGAGGCGGTCGACGCGCACCTCTCGGTCGCCGGCGACATCATCGACCCGGACGCCGACCTGGCCCGCAAGGCGCGCGCCGGGGCCCGGGCCGGGAAGTTCTACGCGCGCTGGCTGCCGACGCTCGCGGTCGGCAAGGGGCAGAACCCGGCCGAGTTCGCCCAGTTCGGCCCGCTCGCGGCGCATCTGCGGTACGTCGAGCGGGCGTCCCGCAAACTGGCCCGCTCCACGTTCTACGCGATGTCGCGCTGGCAGGGAAAGATGGAGCGCAAGCAGGGCTTCCTCGGCCGGATCGTGGACATCGGCGCGGAGCTCTTCGCCATGTCGGCCGCGTGCGTGCGCGCCAACGCCTCGCAGCAGGCGCCCCAGCTGGAGCTCGCCGACCTGTTCTGCCGCCAGGCCCGGATCCGGACCGAGGCGCTGTTCGCCGCGCTCTGGGACAACACGGACACGATCGATGTGAAGGCGGCGAAGCGGGTCCTCGACGGTCGGTACGCGTTCCTGGAGGAGGGGGTCGTGAACCCGGCGTCCGATGCGGCGTGGGTGGCGCCCTGGCAGGCCGGCCCGGCCACCGTCGAGGACGTCCGGAGGCGCATTTCCTAAGGTCAGCGGGGTGTCCACCGATGGTATGACGATCTTGAGGAGGGTGTCCGGTAGACTCACAGCAGGTGAACGCAAGGTTAATGAGCAGGAGAACGGGGAGCCGTCCAGGGTGTCAGCGAAAGATCTTGCAATGTCGCGCGCCCGGCGCCCCGGAAACCGCCCCCACACCAAGAACCTCGGCAAGTGGGGCTTCTGGGTGCCCCCGGCGGACCGCTCCGGCCGCAGCCTGAAGCTCGCCGACCAGGCCGAACGCGTCGAGCTCAAGGTCGTCTCCAGCGAACGGCAGTGCCGCTCGCTGGAGATCGAACGCGCCGCCGTCCAGACCCGCCGGGTGTACTTCCTGGACACCCCGGATCTCGCGCTCTACCGGCACGGCCTGGTCGTGCGGATCCGCGACCACGGTGACCGGCCCGACGACGTGGTCGTCAAGCTGCGGCCGATGGGCTCGCACACCGTGCCGAAGTGGCTGCGCCGCAAGAACGCCCTCGAGGTGGAGATCGACGCGATGCCCGGGCAGCGGGTCTGCTCCGGCTCGCTGAAGGTGCGCCTCGGCCGCGGCGTCGTCGCCCGCACCCGGAACTCCGGGCGCCCGCTCGCCAAGCTGCTGCCGCAACCGCA
>KL571259.1:0-1708 GCA_000715855.1 Actinoplanes liguriensis | reverse complement strand
TGCCGCAACCGCAGCGCCGGCTGCTCGCCGCCTGCGGCCCGGACGGGCTGTCCCTGGGCGACCTGGCCGTCTTCGGGCCGGTCGAGGTCCGTAAGTACAAGTTCCAGCCGGCCGGCTTCGACCGTCAGCTCTCCGCCGAGAAATGGGCCTTCCCGGACGGCTCCACCGTCCTGGAGCTGTCGACCCGCTGCCCGGTCGGCAAGGCGCCCGAGGTGGCGGCCGACCTCACGGCCATCCTCAGCGCACACGGCGTGGCACCGTCCCGCCAGCAGATCACCAAGACCGAGATGACGCTGCGGTACTCCACGGCGGACTGGGCCGCCTGATCCGCCGTTGATCGTCCGGCGCGGACGGTCGTCGATCACGGCAACCGCCGTACATCGAAGTCGGTCGTTTGCAATGTGGCATCAGAACCCTGACGACCTCCTAATGAATCGTTGATCGTCAATCAAAAGTTCCTCCCTAGCCTCATCTTCAGGCGCCACACCGGCGCCGGAATCGGGAGGAACCCCATGCGACACCATGCCGCCGCCGTCCTCACCGGCATCACCCTCGCCGTCGTCTCGACGTCGCCGGCCTTCGCGGCCGAAGCGACCGGCACCGTCCTCAACGCGGACAGCGCCACCGCGGTCGACGGCACCTACCTGGTGACCGTGAAGGCCGACGTCGACAAGGCCCGCGCCGACCGGCTCGCCGCCCGCTACGGCGGCTCGGTCGACCGGATCTTCGGGCACGCCGTCGAGGGCTACACCGCGCACCTCACCGCCCGCCAGGCCGCGCGACTGGCCGCCGACCCGTCGGTGGCGAGCGTGGAGGCCGACCAGACCGTCCGGATCACCGACACCCAGAGCTCCGCGCCGTGGGGCCTGGACCGCATCGACCAGCGGGCGCTGCCGCTGAGCGGCACCTACACCTACGGCCCGAGCAGCGGGACGACGGTCTACGTCATCGACACCGGGATCACCATCACACACGAGGATTTCGGCGGGCGGGCGAGCTACGGTTACGACGCGGTCGACGGTGACAGCGTCGCGCAGGACGGCAACGGGCACGGCACCTTTGTCTCCGCGGTGGCGGTCGGCAGCACGTATGGGGTGGCCAAGAGCGCGAACGTGGTCGGCGTCCGGGTGCTGGACAACAACGGCTCGGGCACGACAGCGGGCGTGATCGCCGGCATCGACTGGGTCACCGCGCACGCGGTGGCGGGTCGTTCGGTGGCGAACCTCAGCCTGGGCGGCGGCACGAGCAGCACACTCGACGCCGCGGTCCGCCGGTCGATCACAGCCGGGATCCCGTATGCGATCGCGGCCGGCAACTCGGGCGCCAACGCCAGCACCAGCTCGCCGGCGCGCGTCACCGAGGCGCTCACGGTCGGCGCCACGGGCAAGACCGACGCGAAGGCGTCCTGGTCGAACTACGGCTCCGTGCTCGACCTGTTCGCGCCCGGCGTCGACATCACCTCGGCCTGGCGCACCAGCAACACCGCCACCTACACCGGCAGCGGCACGTCGTTCTCCTCCCCGCACGTCGCCGGCGCCGCCGCGCTCTACCTCACCGCCCACCCCGGCGCCGCAGTCGCCACCGTCAACGCCGCCGTCGTCAACGCCGCCACCACCGGAGTCGTCACCAGCGCCGGCTCCGGCTCCCCCAACCGCCTGCTCTACACCGGCAGCCTGGGCAGCTGAAATTCAAGATCCTCATTTCCTGT
>KL571258.1:33755-36746 GCA_000715855.1 Actinoplanes liguriensis | reverse complement strand
ACGCGAGGCGGCGCCACGCGAGGCGGACGAGGCGGCGCGGCATGAGGCCGGCGCGGGGCGAGGCGGCGCGGGGCGAGGCCGGCGCGACGCGGGGCGAGGCCTGCGCGGGACGAGCAGGTGCGAGGCGAGGCAGGTGCGGGTGGCGTGGGCTGGGTGAGTGCGGGGCCGGGGCGGGCTCAGGGCTGGGGCGTTACTCCATGTGCAGGCTGCCTGACGGGCCGGCCCAGTGGAAGGTCAGCAGCCTGCGCAACGCCTTCGAGCAGCCGACCACCTCCAGCAGGTGGCCGCCGGTCGCCGCGGGCTCCAGCAGGATCCGGGCGGCGGCCGAGTCGGCGAAGCGCAGGTCGCTCACGTCGAGCGTGACCGGCTCCCGGGTCGTCGCCTCCTCCACCAGGTGCTCGACCATCGAGCGCAGCGCCTGCCGATTCGAGAGGTCCGCCTCGCCGGACAACCGCAGCCCCAGATCGCCGGTACGCACCGCCCGCAGCAGCGGGATCCGCTCCGGATCGGTGTGCCGGGTGATCGTCGCCGGGTGCGTGCGGGTGACCCGGCGCAGCTCCGGCTCACCGAACAGGCGCCGGTCGTAGAGGCACAACCCCGCCGTGTAGCCGTCGACGCAGATCCGATTGACCTGCGCCTCGTACCACGACACCTGGTCGAGCCCCACGCCCCGCCAGGCCCAGGACATGTCGCCGATCCCGCGCATGCCGCGATAACCGGCGGCGCGGGCCGCCTCCACCTCGCCCATCCAGGCGGCGAGGCTGGCCTCCGGATCGAAGACCCCCTCCGGCAGGTACGCCGCCTCGACGCCCGCCACCGTCAACTGCCCGCGGCTCAGGGCGGCGGTGACGTCCACGCCCTGCTCGGCGAGCACCGACGGCAGACGGTCGGCGCCCTGACCGCAGTACAGGATCCGATGATGCTGGCGCAGCCCGGACCGGATGAACGCTGCCACGCTCCACGCCCACAACGGCTCGTCGTCGTAGACCAGGCAGGCATGATCACCCGGGCCCAGGTGGTCGAGCAGACTGGCGCCGGCCATCGTGTCCCCTCAGTGCCACCCCCGTGACGGTTTGTCGGTGCTCACCGTAGCCACGCGTCCACGCCCGTACCATCGCTGAATCGGGTGCGCCGAGACCTTTGGAGTACGCATGACCGTCACCGATCCGCTCGAACTGCTCGACATCGCCGGCCTGCTGAGCGACGAGGAACGGCAGATTCAGGAGACCGTCGCCCGGTTCGTCGCCGAGCACGTCCGGCCGCATGTGGCGGACTGGTTCGAGGCCGGCACCTTCCCCCGCGAACTGGCCCCGGAGCTGGGCAAACTTGGCGTGCTCGGCATGCACCTGGACGGTTACGGCTGCGCCGGGACCAGCGCGGTCGCCTACGGCCTGGCGTGTCTGGAGCTGGAGGCCGGTGATTCCGGGCTGCGCAGTTTCGTGTCGGTTCAAGGGTCCCTCGCGATGTTCTCGATCTGGAAGTACGGGTCGGAGGAGCAGAAACAGGAGTGGCTGCCCCGGATGGCGGCCGGCGAGGCGATCGGGTGCTTCGGGCTGACCGAGCCGGACTTCGGCAGCGACCCGGCCAACATGCGCACCCGCGCTGTCCGGGACGGTGACGACTGGATCCTCACCGGCACCAAGATGTGGATCACCAACGGCAGCATCGCGGACATCGCCACCGTCTGGGCGCAGACCGAGGGCGGCATCCGCGGCTTCCTCGTCCCGCGCGGCACCCCGGGCTTCACCACGCGCACGATCAAGCAGAAGCTGTCCCTGCGTGCGTCGATCACCGGCGAGCTGATCCTGGACGAGGTCCGTCTGCCCGACTCCGCCCGGCTGCCCGGCGCGCACAGCCTCGGCGCACCGCTGAGCTGCCTGAACGAGGCCCGCTTCGGCATCATCTTCGGCGCGGCCGGCGCCGCCCGGGACTGTGTGCGGACCGCGCTCGACTACGCCGGCAGCCGGGTGCAGTTCGACCGGCCGATCGCCGCTTTCCAGCTCACCCAGGAGAAGCTGGCGAACATGGCGGTCGACCTGAACATGGCCGCCCTGCTCGCCGTCCATCTCGGACGGTTGAAGGACGCCGGCACGATCAAGCCGCACCAGGTCAGCGTCGGCAAGCTCAACAACGTCCGCAAAGCGCTGTCGATCGCCCGCGAGTGCCGCACGATCCTCGGCGGCAGTGGCATCACGCTCGAATACTCCCCCCTCCGCCACGCGAACAATCTGGAATCGGTCCTCACCTACGAGGGCACGTCGGAGATCCACACCCTGGTCATCGGGCAGGCCCTGACCGGGCACTCCGCCTACCGCTGAGAGCGCCCGGCGGACCACGCCATGACCGGACCACGGCACGCCTGACCACCGGGCGCCGGGACATCGCGCCCGGTGGGCCGCGCCACGACCGGATCGCAGCGCGCCCGCCGGGCCCCGGCTGGTGCCCGGGGTCGTCTCCGCACCCGTGGAGGAGCCCCGCACGCCAGCCGAGGCCGGCAACCGCGCTGCGATCCGAAGCCGTGAATCTCATGCCGAAACGCTAAGGTCTGCCCTTGGGGCAGAGTCAAGGCGTGCGAAGAGTTCGCAGCGTACGGCCGGTCGCCTGCTTGAAAAGGTATGCGGCCCGCTCGTAGGAGAGCCGTCGCCGCCCGGTCTCCGGGCACAGGTCTGCGGGCGATGGACGCCGAGCCGGCGCGGGCCGCCGATCGGAGAGGAAGAGCGGCCCACGGGCCCGGCCCCCGATCAGTTCCGGCAGGAGAGCGGCGGTCCCCTCCCGCCAGGCCACTCCCGGGCCCCGCCGGCCGTCGAGGTCCAGATCCTCGACGTCGAGGGCGAGCACCGCCCCGATCGGCGCCCCCGACTCCCGCACCATCGACCACAGAACCCGCTCCCTCAACGAAGCCCCATCGAAAGCACCAGCAAGCGCGAGATCAGGAGCCGGTGCGAGACCAGGAGCCGGCGCGGAAGCGGAAGCCGACGCGGAAGCGGAAGC
>KL571258.1:30426-33563 GCA_000715855.1 Actinoplanes liguriensis | reverse complement strand
GCGGAAGCCGACACGGAGACCGGATCGGAAACGACAGGGCCCGAAGCCGGATCGGAAACGAGGACGGCCGACGCGGGCGGCCCTTTCAAAGGCAACGGACGATTCCGCAACTGAGCGGCCAACTGCGGAAACCCAGCCCACCCGGCAAAGGACCGAAACGCAGCCAAATGCCGATTCCACCCACGCGGCGCAGCCCCCGGCCAGAGCGACTCGACAACCCCGGCCACCCCAGCCGCGTCAAGTGCGTGAAGAGAGGTCCGTTCCCCCAGCGCCCGCCGCATCCGCCCCAGCGTTTTCCGATACGCCAGAGCGGTCCCCGATCCAAGCCCCGCCAGAAACTCGTCCACAGCAGGCCCGAGCAAGGGTCCATTGTCGACTGTTCCGGCCGACTCCACCCGTGCCCGCAGAAAGTCCCGCTCCGACGCGTTACGTGTCAGCGAAGCCGCCCGCTCCCATTCCGAGCGAGCTTCCGCACCCCGTCCCAGCCGCAGCAGCAGATCCCCGCGAACGCCCGGCAGCAGGTGGTAGTCCCGCAGCACCGGATCCGACCGCAGCCCGTCCACCAGCGCCAATCCGGCTTCCGGCCCGTACGCGAACCCGACCGCGACAGCCCGGTTCAACCGGACCACGGGCGTCGGCAGGAGCCGTTCCAGTGCCTCGTAAAGTGTCGCGATCCGCCCCCAGTCGGTTTGCTCCGCGGTTCCCGCCTGGGCGTGGCAGACCGCGATGGCCGCCTGCAACACGTACGGCCCGGGTGCTTCTCCGGCACCCGCGGAACGGGCCCGCAGCATCGCCGCGAAACCCCGGTTGATCAGCAGCCGATCCCATTTCCCCCGATTCTGTTCGTGCAGCGGGACCGGCTCTCCGCGGGCGCCGATCCGGGCGGCGGAGCGGGACTGCTGAATTTCCATCAACGCGACGAGTCCGTGCACTTCCGGATCATTGGGCGCGGATTCCGCCAGCAATCGCCCCAGCCGCAGCGCTTCCAGGCACAGGCCGGGCCGCATCAAATCGTCACCGGAGGTCGCCGAGTACCCCTCGTTGAAAAGCAGATAGACGACTTCGAGCACGGACGCCAGCCGCCCACGCAATTCGGCTCCGGACGGCAGCCGGTACGCGGCTCCGGACTCGGCGAGTGCTCGCTTGGCGCCGGCGATCCGGCGCGCGATCTCCGGCTCGCCGGTCAGGAAGGCGCGGGCGATCTCGGCGGGGCTGAGACCGGCGACGATGCGCAGGGTGAGCGCCGCACGTGCTTCCCGATCGAGGACCGGATGGCACGAGATGAACATCAGGCGCAGTACGTCGTCGCCGCGCTCGGCGACGTCCGGGGGTTCGACGTCCGTACTGTCGAATCGGTGTGCACGCCGCAGGTGATCCACTGCCTTGCGCCGCGCGACGGTCGTCAGCCAGGCGCCCGGATTGTCCGGGACGCCCTCGGCCGGCCACCGTTCCATGGCCGTGACCAGGGCGTCCTGCGCGAGTTCCTCGGCCAGGCCGACGTCGTGGACCATCCGCAGGAGCGCCGCGACGATCCGCGCGGACTCCTGCCTCCAGACGACGCCGACCGTGGCCCGGACATCGATCATGAGCTCAGCCGAACACCTGGTGGATCAGGCTCTCCCCGTCCCCGACGATCTTGCGGAAGCGACGGCCGAGCTCGATCGCCTCCTCCTTCGACCGCACCTCGACCAGCGCGAACCCGCCGATCGCCTCCTTCGCCTCGGTGAACGGCCCGTCCGTGATCGTCACGTCGGCGCCGCTCGACTCGATCTTGAAGCCGGCCGGGTCGAGGCCGCCGGTGGCGAGGAGCACGCCGGACGCGGTCATCTCCTCGATGAACGCGGCCATGTCCGCGAACAGCTTCTCGTCGGGCTGGGTGTCCTGCATCTTCGAGAGCATCAGGTAACGCATCGCAGTCTCCGTTCTCGTGGTTGCTTCTGCCCCTACGTCGCCCGGGCCCATGTGACAGGTAATCACGATTTCCCGGTACGGCACCGGAGCGATGCGAATCACTGCCGCTTGGGTGACGCCGTGGCGCGCGGGCAGACTGGGCCGGCCGAACACGGCGGGCCTGGGGGAATGCGCGGATGGAACTCGACTCGGACGCTCCCGGCCTGATCGGCCGGGCACGGGTGTGGTCCGAGCTGACGACCCTGCTGGACCGCGATCACCCGGAGCCCGCCGGCGCGCTGCTGGTCGGCCCGGCCGGCATCGGCAAGACCACGCTGGTCGAGTGCTTCGCCGCGGAGGCCCTACGGCTCGGTTTCCCGGTCGCCCGGGCCACCGGCGAGGCCGGCGCGGAGCCGTATGCCGTGCTCCGGGCCCTGTTCGGCGACGTCGACCGCACCGAGCTACCGGCCGGTCAGCGCCGGGCCCTCGACTCCGCTCTCGCCGGCGCCGAGCCACGGGTGGACCTGCTCGCGCTTCGGGCCGCGGTCTGCGCCCTGTGCTCGTCGCCGGCCGGCGAGCTGCCGCTGGTGCTGGTGGTCGACGACGTGGACCGGGTGGACCCGCCCAGCCTGGACCTGCTGCTGACGCTGGCCTCGGTGCTGACCTGGCGGCAGGCGCCGGTGGTGGCGCTGTTCGCCGGACGGACCGAACGCGTGCCGGTCGAGCTCGCCGACCTGTTGCGGCAGATCCCGGTCGGGCCGCTCGGCGTCCGGGACGCGGAACGACTCCTCGACCAGGTCGGCGCGCCCACCGGCTCGGCCCGCCTGGAGATCCTGCGCCGGGCGGCCGGCAATCCCCTGGCCCTGCGGGAGTACGTCGCCGGAGCCTCCGGCGGGACGGACAGCGGCGTCGCGCGGGTCTTCGCCCGGCGCGTGCGGGACCTGCCGGAGATGTCCCGGCGGGCGTTGACCCTGGCCGCGGCCGGGGAGCGCAACGTGGCCGTGCTGTCGCGCGCCGAGCCGGCGCTGACCCTGGCCGCCTGGCAGCCGGCCGAGGAGGCGGGGCTGGTCACGGTCGCCGACGCGGTCGTCCGGTTCCGGCATCCGCTGGTGGAGTTCGCGGTGCTGGACGCGGCCGGCGCCGGGGCGCGTCGCCGGGCACACCGGGTCCTGGCCGAGGCGACCGCCGATCCGCGCCGGGCGCTGTGGCACCGGGCGGAGGCGGCCGACGGCGCCGATCCGGGGCTC
>KL571258.1:29354-30223 GCA_000715855.1 Actinoplanes liguriensis | reverse complement strand
CCTGCTGGAGCGGGCCGCCGATCTGCTGCCGGCCGCCGGCCGGGCGCCGGTCCTGCTCGAAGCCGCGGCCCGCGCGGCGGCGGTGGGCCGGGTCCGGTGGGCCACCGACATCGCCGCCCGCGCCTGGGCCGTCCTGCCTCCGGGCGCCGGGCTGCGGGCCGATCTGGAGGCCTTCACCTCCTGGGTCCTGACCATGAGCGGCCGCCTGGAAACGCGTCGACCCTGCTCACGGCCGCCCTGACCGACGTCGCGGCAGCCGAAGCCAGGCCAACCGAAGCCGGAGCAGCCGGGGGCGAAACCTGGCCAACCCGAACCGGGCCAACCGGGGGCGAAACCTGGCCAACCCGAACCGGGCCAACCGGAGACGAAACCGGGCCAACCCGAACCGAGCCAACCGGAGGCGGGGCGACGCCGATCGGGCTGATCGAGACCGGGGCGCTGCCGGCGTTCCTGCTCGGCGAGGGGCCGTTGAGCACGGCCCTGCGCACGGCGCTCGCCGGAACCGATCAGCCCGCCCTCTTCCCCCGAGCGTTGATCAGCCCGGACGAGGAGGTCCGGGCGGCGATCCTGGCGACGCCGGAGCCGTCGGCGCCCGCGGAGACCGGCCGGGCCGCCGCCATCGGGGCCGGGGCGATGCTGATCGACGAGCCCGAGCACGCGTTGCGCCTGCTCGGCCCGGCTGTCCGGGCGGCGATCGACGGGACCGCGGCCGCCGCGTTCCTGACCGCTCCCGGCGCGGCCTGCTGGGCGCTGATCGACACGGGCCGCTGGGTCGAGGCGGAGCAGTGGCTGGTCCCGCTGCTGGCCTCGCCGGTGATGGCCGAGGCGAGCATGGTCCGCAACGGCGCCGAGGCTCAGCTCGCTGTGAT
>KL571258.1:27691-29202 GCA_000715855.1 Actinoplanes liguriensis | reverse complement strand
CTGCCGCTGGTGTTACCGGATCTGATCACGGCCGCCGCGCACGCCGGCCGGACGGCGGAGGCGCGGACGATTCACGATCAGGTGCTTTCGGCGTACGGAAATGGATGGCTGAGCGACCGCAGACGAGCCCGTCTCGACGCGTCCGGCGCCCTCCTCGCCCCGGATCCCGAGCGGCTCGCCGAGCTGGTCGACGCGCCCGGAGCGCAGCGCTGGCCGTTCGAGCGCGCGGTCCTCGCCGTCGAGCTCGCCGATCGCCTGCGCCGCGCCCAGCAAGCGGCCCGCGCCAGGGAGGTGCTGGTCAGCGCGCTGGACACGTTCGAACGTCTGCGCGCCGCGGCCTGGACAGCCCGGGTGCACGCCGAGCTCCGGATCGCCGCCCCGGCCGCCGGGAGCACCCTGACCGCCCAGCAGGAGCAGATCGTCCGGCTGGCCGCGGCCGGGCTGACGAACCGGGAGATCGGCGAGCGGCTGTTCTTGTCGCCGCGCACCGTGGGCTCCCACCTGTACCGGCTCTTCCCGCAACTCGGCGTCACGAACCGCACCCAACTCGCCGACCTGGTGACCGCTCTCGATCATCGACCACACCCGTGACCCCGGCTCATGACCGCTCTCGATCATCGGTCCCGCCGGTGACCCTGGTCGGGCGCTCGGACCATCTGGACCGGGCCGCCGCAGCTCTCCGGAGCGGGCGCTCGGTGCACGTCGCCGGCGAGCGGGGAACCGGCCGTTCCGCCGTGCTCGCCGAGGCCGCCGCCCGGCACGCCGCCACCGGGGTCGCCGTGCTCGCGGTGCGGGCGCTGCCCGGCGACGAAGCCCTGCCCGGAGCGGGGCTGCAGCGGCTGCTCACGCCGGTGCAGCACGAGACGGGCGCGCTGCCGGCCGGGGCCGCGGCGGCGTTCGCGCGGCTCTTCGGGGCGGACGCGCCGGACGTCACCCCGCTTCCGCTGCCCACGGCGGTGACGCTGCTCGCCGAGCATCTGGCGAGCCGGGGCCGCTGGCTGTGGGTGGTGGACGATCGGGATCGGCTGGACGCGCTCAGCCGTACCGTGATCGCCTCTCAATCCTGCGTTCCGGTCCTCTCCGCATCGCTGCCACAGCCGGCCGACCCGGCCGCTGAAGTGATCCGGATCGGACGGTTGAGCCGGGTCGAAGCCGAGCGGGTGCTGGCCGCCGTTCCGGGCGTGCGAGCCCATCCCGGCGCCCGGTTGTTGCTTGCGCAGGCGCAGGGGAATCCGCTCGCGCTCACCGAGCTGGCCCGGCACCTGCCGCCGGCCGCCGAGCTCGCCGTGACCGCCACCGAGCTGCCGGTCCCGCCCCGGCTCCGGCGTGCCCTGGCCCCGGCCGTCGACGCCCTGGACGAGCCGCATCTGCACGCCGCCCTGCTGGCCGCGCTGGCCGCCGAGACTCCCGGACCCCGGGTCGCCGCCCTCCTGGGAGCCGCGATCGGCGAGCGGGTGTGGACCGATCTCGTGACCCTGGGACTGCTGCGCCCGGGATCGGCTCGCCGGTTT
>KL571258.1:23057-27464 GCA_000715855.1 Actinoplanes liguriensis | reverse complement strand
GTGCTCGACCGGGCCGGTTCCGCCCGCAGCCGGCAGGCCCGCCTCGAGCTTGCCGCACTCCTCGACACCGACGAAGACACCGACAAATACACCGGCGAAGGCGCCAACGAAGACACCAGCGGAGACACCGGCGAAGGTGCCAGCGGAGACACCGGCGAAGGTGCCGGCCCAGGCATCGGTCGAGCCTCCTGGGCCTGGCACCTCGCCCGCGCCGAGCCGACTCCCGACGAGACCGTCGCCGCCCTGCTGGAACGCGCCGGCGCCGAGTTGACCCGCACCGGCCGGACGAGGGCCGCCACCTACGCCCTGGCCCTGGCCGCCGCCCGCACCCCGGATCCGGAACGCGCCGCCGGCCGCCGTCACCTGGCCGCCCACCAGGCCCGGCTCTCCGGCGAGCCGGCCTGGGAGAGCCGTCTCGGCACGTCCCTGGAGAACCTGGGCCAGCGCCTGCGGACCGCCTGGTTGCGCGGCGACAACACGATCCGCCTCGAACCGGCCCCGAACGAGCTGATGGCCACCTGGGCGCAGGCCGTGCTGCACGACACCGATCCCGGCGGCGCCGTCCAGCGCCTGATCAACGAGCACGACAGCCTGGCGCCGGACGAGCGCTCGATCGTTCTGGGGACCATCGCGGCAACCCGCCACGAGACCGTCCCCGCGGTCCGGCACCTGACCCGCGCGGCCACGGTCGCGCCGCCGGGCGGCCTGATCCGGCCGATCGCCCTGGGCGCGCTGGCCTGGGCACACTTCGACAGCGGCGACCTGGATGCGGCACGGGCGGCGGCGGAGCGGACCATCGAGGCCGGGGACGCCGACCGGCACGGGGTGGCCACCGCGGACACTCGCGCCGGTGCGCTGGCCACCCTCGCCGCGGTGGCCGTGCTGCGCGAGGAGCCGGACGCCGCGGACCGGCTCGGTGACGCCCGCGACGCGCTGCAGCCCGGCCATCATGTCCTGCACGACCTGCGGCTGGACCGGGCGCAGGGGCTGATCGCCGGGATCCGCGGGGAGCATGCGCTGGCGTTTCACCGGCTGCGCCGTCACTACGACGGGGCCGGGCGGCCACTTCACCACCGGATCTCCGACCTGTGCCTGGCCGATCTGGCGCTGGCCGGGGCGGCTCTCGGCCGTACCGCGGCAATTGACGATCTTGTCGAAGCGGCCGGGAGCCGGGTGCGGACCTTGCGCTCAGCGCGCCTCTCCGCGATCTGGCACCGGGCGCGGGCGCTGCTGGCCGGCCCGGACCCGGCGGCCGAGGCGTTCTTCCGGCTCGCGCTGGCCGAACCGGGCGGCGATCAGTGGGCCTTCGAGCGGGCGCTGACCAGGATGGACTATGCGATCTGGCTGCGGCGGCGGCAGCGTCCGGCCGAGTCGCGGCCGTTGCTGAGCGCGGCCCGGGACGTGTTCGCGGCGGCCGGCCTGCACGCCTGGCGGGACCGCGCGGAGGCGGAACTGGCGGCGGCCGCGTCGCCGAAGACCCCCAAGAGCGACGTGCTCAGCCCGCAGCAGCGGCAGGTCGTGACGCTTGCCGCGCAGGGGCTGACGAACGCGCTGATCGCCGCCCGGCTGGGCATCTCCGCGCGGACCGTGAGCACGCATCTGAGTCGCGCCTATCCGATCCTGGGAGTGACGCGGCGCGCACAACTGCGGACAGCGCAACCGCGAACAGTGCAGTCATTCGACGGACGACACGGGGACCAGGATTCGCAAACCTAGGGTCATGAGCTATCCGAAGCCCGTCCTGGAGCCCGCCGCCGAGCAGTTCGCGCGCGACACCGCGCACCCCTTCGACGGCGTCCCGGAACGGATGCGCAAGGCGCTCGAAGCCGCGCAGACCAGGGACGGCGTCCCGCTGCCGGACGCGGAGACCGAGGAGCTCACGATCACCGGAGGTCCGTCCGGGCACATCCGGATCCGGATCGTCCGCCCCCGTCCCATCAAAGATCAACTTCCGGCGATTCTGTACGCCCATGGCGGCGGCTGGGTCGCCGGCGACGCCATCACCCACGAGCGCCTGACCCGCGAGCTGGCCGTGCGAGCACACGCCGCCGTGGTCGTCGTCGAGTACAGCCGCGCGCCGGAGGCCCGCTACCCGATCGCCGTCGAAGAGGTCTACGCCACACTGGAGTGGCTGGCCGTGCACGGCGCCGGACACGGGCTCGACCCGTGCCGGATCGCGATCGCCGGCGACTCGGCCGGTGGCAACCTGGCCGCGGCGGCGACGATCCTCGCGAAGCAGCGCTCCGGGCCGATCCTTGCCGCGCAGGTGCTGTTCTACCCGGTGACCGATGCGAGCTTCGACACCGACTCCTACCACCAGTTCGCCGAGAGCTACTGGCTGCGCCGCGACATGATGCCGTGGTTCTGGGAGCAGTACGCGCCGGACGTCCCGGCGCGCGCGGAGATCACCGCGTCACCGCTGCGCGCCACCACCGAGGAACTCGCCGGGCTGCCACCGGCGCTGGTCATCGTCGCCGAGGCGGACGTGCTGCGGGACGAGGGCGAGGCGTACGCGGCGAAGCTCCGTGCGGCGGGCGTCCCGGTCACCGCGGTCCGCTACCAGGGGACGATCCACGACTTCGTCATGCTGGACGTGCTGCGCGACACCCACGCGGCGAAGGCCGCCACCTCGCAGGCAGCGGCCTTCCTCCACGATCATCTGAATCAGCGGCCGGCCATCGCGGACGTCCGGTAGATCGTCCCCGATCCGCCGGCCGGGCCGGGGACGGGCTGTGCCGTCACCTCCCGTACGGGCCGGCTCGGCCAGGGCAGGAACCGCAGCCGCCGCCGGGCCGCCAGATCCTCCACCCAGCCGAAGATCAGGACGGCGTTGGCCAGCAGCGCGAGGGCGATCGTGACGTAACCGACCTCGAAGTACTTCCCGAACCGCCACACCTCCAGCGCGTCGCCGACCGGGTAGCAGAGCGCGATCGCCACGTTGTTCCAGAGGTAGATCGTCACCGCCCGGGAGTTGATCAGCGACACCCAGCTGTCCAGCCCGGTCCGCTTGATCAGCCACTCCATCCGCGGCCGCCAGCGCAGCAGCACGATGACGAAACCGGCGTTGTAGACGGCGTACGCGATCGGGATGTATTTGATTCCCCCGGCATCCGGATGCATATGGCTCCACGCCAATCCACCGGCCACAAAGGACGCGCCGAGAATCGCGACAAGGAACCCGGGAATCCGCCGCAGAGAGCCGTCCCGATGCGCGAAACCGAGCATCCAGCAGGCCGCGAAAGTCAACAGATCAGTGCCGACCTCCTGTACGGCATCAACCGGGATCAACGGCATCGCGAGGAGCGCCACGATCGGCGCCACAATGGTCACCAGGCGCGCCCGGCGGTAGACCCACAGCATCACCGGAGAGAGCGCGACAAGCCACAGATAGGTCACCAGGTACCACAACACCTCGGCCGCCTGCCCGCCGAACGTGCTCGACGGCGGGTCCGCGAACGGCACGATCCACGCCACCAGGTGCCAGAGAGCGGGCCGCTGCTCCCAGCCGACCAGGAACATCGCCGGCACGACGACCGCGCCGAGCACCCAGAGCGCCGGCAGCAGCCGCCGCACCCGCCCGAAGATCACGCGTCCGGCGCCCTGCCGCATGAGCGAGTTCGCCATCAGCGACCCGCCGAGCGCGAACATCACCCCCATCGAAGGAAAAGCCAGCTCCAACACGACGAACGGGAACATGTGGAAAACGGATACCCGCACGATCGCCAGAACTCTCAGCAGATCGAAATAACGATCCCGTCCCGCGCTTTCTGCCTCAGCCACCAGCTCCTCCAACGCTCACACAAAGCGGCTGCTCAGCCGCTGGCTCACGCTAGGACGCCATCATTTGCATCGCCTGTGCTCGTCCTGTCAGCTCCCCTATCCCATTCCACCGGCCCAGCCCGTTCCCCGCGCCGGCCATCCAGCAGATCCACCATTCCCGATCAACGAACCCGCCGAAGACGGTCCGAACGGCAAACGCAGGGCAGGCCCACCGGCGCTCATCCAGCCAGGAACACCACAGCGAGGCTCCAGCTGGACCCGGCCGTGGTTATCCGGCCGGAAATACCACGGTGAGGCCCAGCCAAGCAGCGGGACCGGCTGGACCTGAGCATGGTTATCCGGCCCGCATAACCACGGTGAGGCCCAGCCGGGCAGCGCGGCCGCCGAGGCCGCTGACCACCGGCAGGCTCCGACGCCGCGAGCCACCTCTGACTACCGCTGAGAGCGAAGCGACGACCAACCGCCGTACCGAAGAAGGCGCGAAGCGCAAAAAAAACCCACCTGCGGGATGTCACCCGGGGATGAAGGGTGACCGTCGCAACGTGGGGTTCGCGGGGGCTCGACCCCCGCGGCCAGCATGACGAGCGCCTCCGGCCCGCGCTTTCGGCGGGCAGGGAACACCGTTAG
>KL571258.1:22635-22797 GCA_000715855.1 Actinoplanes liguriensis | reverse complement strand
CTCGTGGGCGATACTGGGATCGAACCAGTGACCTCTTCCGTGTCAAGGAAGCGCGCTCCCGCTGCGCCAATCGCCCGCAACACTGCGAGGTGGAGACGGGATTTGAACCCGTGTACACGGCTTTGCAGGCCGTTGCCTCGCCTCTCGGCCACTCCACCGAGC
>KL571258.1:12420-22357 GCA_000715855.1 Actinoplanes liguriensis | reverse complement strand
GCTACCACTGCGCCACTTCCGCGTTGCCGCCCGGTCTCCCCGGCGACGAATGAAACCTTAGCCGAGCCCCGGCCCCGATGCCAAAGCGGGGTCATCGTGGGTGGCGACGGGCGTGATCGCCACTCGTGAAGATCCTGGTCAGCGAGCCGGGTACATCTCGTGCACGCCGGCCACGTCCCCGGCGGAGAGCGCCGTGCGCTGCCCGATCGGCACGCCGGGCGACAGCGGGACGATCGTGTCCTGGCCGTTGGCGCTGAACGCCGTACGCGGGTAATGCATGATCGACCCGTAGTCGTAGGCGCCGCGGTCGTCGCCGTCGGTGAGGTGCTGGTCGAAGTTGTGTTCCCGCCCGGGCTGGATGTTGGCCCAGTTGATCCGGACGAACATGTCCCGGTCCTCGCGGCTCTGTTCGTGCCAGAGCCCGACCGCGTGCCCGATCTCGTGGATCACGTTCCCGGTGGAGCAACCGGTTCCGAGGCTGAGTGTCTGGGCGCCGTTGCCCTGCATGCCGACGAACGACGAGCAGCCGCCCTGGTCGCTGAAGCGCGCGTAGTCCGGGAACCGGGCCGCGTTCGCCGCCGTGCGGACGACGAACCGGATCCGGGTGTTCGCCTCCCAGTGCGCGACCGCGTCGGTCACCCGCGCGGGGTTCGGCAGGGCGGGGTCGATCTCGTACGGGACGAGGGCGCCGGGCCAGCGAAAACGCGTCCCGCTGATGCCGATCGCGGTGGCGAGGTCACCCGTCGCGGCGTGCCGGCGGGCTTCGGCCAGTTGCCGTTCGAGCTGGTCGACGGTGCCGAGGACGATGTCTCCCTCGAAGATCGCCAGACCGTCGACCCGGCTGAAGATGACCGGCCGGGGACCGAACTCGACCCCGGAGATCATCGCGGTGCCGCGCTCGCCTCCGCGGAACTCACCCTGGTCACCGGCCACGACGGCTCACCCCCGGGATCGCGTCGCCTCCAGCCTGGTCAACAGGCGCTGCCGAGTCAGCCCGGGGGTCCGAGATCCGACAGGCCGCTTCTCAGTGGGCCTCGCCCAGGAGCCGGCGGACCTCGGCGATCAGTTCGGCCTGGAACGCCGCGACGCTGCCGTCGACCACGCCGATGCGGTAGTCCGGCCCGGTCTCCGGGTCCTCGGCCGACCGGGTGTCGCGCCGGCCGGCCGAGCCGTCGGCATGACCGGCGTTGTACGCCACGAATGCTTCTTCCATCAACGGGGCCTCCTCGAACACGCGCGCCAATCTCGCATGACTACGGATCTCGGCGGGCCATCCGTTCGACCGGACCCGAATCATTGAAGGTTGGACCGCATCAGCCCTTCAGCCGGACCTCGCGGAAAGCACGCAGCACGAACGTCGGCCGTTGCGGTGGCTCGGCGGCGAGCGAGAGGCCCGGCCACCGGTCCACGAGCGCGCCCAGGGCGGCCCGCATCTCCAGCCGGGCCAGCGGGGCGCCGAGACAGAAGTGCAGGCCGGCGCCGAAGCCGAGGTGCGGGTTCGGGTCGCGGCCGACGTCGAACACGTCCGGCTCGGCGAAGACCAGCGGATCCCGGTTGGCGGCGCCGAGCAGCGCGGCCACGTCGGCGCCGGCGGGCACGGTGACGCCACCGATCACCACGTCGGCGGCCGCGGTCCGGACGAAGAGGTGCAGCGGTGGGTCGTACCGGAGGAATTCTTCGATCGCGGACGGGAGGAGCCCGCGGTCGGCGACCAGCCGCTGCCACTGCTTCCGGTGGCGCATCAGCGCCACGACTCCCCCGCCGAGCGCGTTGACCGACGCCTCGTGACCGGCGTTGAGCAGCAGGATCGCGGACGCGACCAACTCGGGGCCGGTGAGCGCGGCCTCGGTGAGGTGGCTGATCAGGTCGTCCCGCGGGTCGGCGCGACGGCGGGCGGCCAGGTGGCCGAGGTAGTCGGCGAACTCGCGGCACGCGGTGAGCGCGGCGGCCTCGTCCGGCGCGGTGCGGGTAACCTCGTACATCCGCACGATCGCCGCCGACCAGGGTCGCAGCCGATGCCGATCGGCCTGGGGCACGCCCAGGAGCTCCGCGATCACGGTCACCGCGAGCGGCTCGGCCAGGTCGGCGAGCAGGTCGAGCTCCGGGCCGGCGAGGGAGAGCAGCCGGGCCGCCTCGCGGTGCAGGGACGGCCCGAGCCGCTCGACGTGTCCCCGCGCGAACGCCGAGGCGACCAGTCCGCGCAGCCGGGTGTGCACGGGCGGCTCGTTCTCCATCATCTGGTTGCGGTGCAGCGTGTTGAACGGCTCCCACACGCCGGCCGGCTCGCGGTCGGTCCAGAACCGGCCGAGGCGACGGTCCCGCAGCACCGCGTTCGCCTCGGCGTGCCCGGCCGCCAGGAACCGCCCGGTCGGCTCGTGCCAGCTCAGCGGCGCGCGTTCACGCAGCTCGGCGAGCGCCGGGTACGGGTCGGCGAGAAACCCCGGGTCCGCGAAGTCGAGGGTCATCGGCTATCCCGGAGTCGCGTAGCGCAGCTTGTGGACCTTGAGGATCGGCGTGGTCTCGGTGCCGCGCACGCCCTCGATCCGGGCGACCTTCTCGTTCAGGAAGGACCAGAGCGCCGCGTTGTCGGCGGTCATCACCTCGGCGCACAGGTCGGCCCGGCCCAGGACCGTGGAGACGTAGGTGACCTCGGGGAACTCCACGAGCGCGGCGACCACGTCGGCGTGCCGGACCGGGTCGACGGTGAGGAACACCAGGCTGAGGTGGGTGTTGCCGAGCTGCTCGGGGTCGGCGAACGCGACGATCCGCAGGATGTTGGCGTCCTGCAGGCGTTTGACCCGGGCCCGGACGGTCGCCTCCGACGAGCCGAGGTTGCGGGCGATCTCGCGCAACGCGCGCCGGCCGTCCTCCTCCAGTTCGTGGACGATCGCGCGGTCGAGCTCGTCGAGAGTGTGCTCCGGCATGCGGAAAGCGTAGCGAAACGGCTGTGGACCACGTTTCCGCGTGGTAAAACCGGCGTTCGACTGCGCATTGCGCAGAAGAAACCCTTCCGTGTACGCATTGCGCAGTGCTAGCGTCCCGGCACAACGAAACGCGCAGCGGATGGCATACGAAGCTGCGCAATGCGTATCAGGAGGTCCCGCCGTGTCCTCGATCGAGACAAAACCGCCCGACCACGCGTACGAGAAGACTCTGCGCTGGTGGGACGGGTTCACCATCAGCCTCTCCATCCCCGCCGCCCTGTTCGTCGGGATGGGCTACGCGATCGGCTTCATCGGCGCGTGGTCCGCGCTGGCCCTGCTCGGCGCCGTGGCCGTGGTCGCCTGCCTGCAGAACTACATCTACTCCGAGCTGGCCGGCATGTTCCGGGACAAGGTCGGCGGCATCTCGATGTACGCCCACCAGGGCTGGCGCACCCGGTCGACGCTGGTCGGGCCGATCGCCACGTACGGCTACTGGTTCGCCTGGTCCAGCTCGCTCGCGATCTACGGCCTGCAGATCGGCACGCTGGTGCAGGCCGAGTGGTTCCCGGACCAGACCTGGACGATCTCCACCGGTCTCGCCGACACCGGCTTCCCGCACGTCGTCGCGCTCGGTGTGCTGCTGCTCGGCTGGGCGCTGAACGTGCTCGGCATGCGCCCGGCGATGTGGCTGATGTACGCCACCGGTTTCCTGGTGCTGATCCCGATCGTAGTGTTCGCGCTCGCCCCGCTCTTCTCCGCCGGCTGGTCGCTGAGCAACCTGCACTGGGACCTGGCGGCCGGCGGGTTCCCCGGATGGCGTACCGCGATCGCCTGGATGTTCGTGCTGGCCTGGTCGGTCTACGGGATCGAGGCGGTGGCGTCGTTCGTCCCCGAGTTCCGGGACACCGCCCGGGACTCACGGATCGCGCTGCGCCTGGCCGGCGTCTTCGTGATCGCGGTCTATCTGCTCGTTCCGTTCGGCGTGGGCGGGCTGGCCGACCAATCCGCGGTGGCGGCCGACCCGGTCTCCTTCTACCTGGGCATCTTCCCCGGTGGGGACCTGCTCATGACGATCTCGCTGATCGCCGGCCTGATGCTGCTGATGGTGATGACCACCGCGGACGGCGGCCGGGTGCTGCACGGCAGCGCGATCGAGGGCCTGACCGTGAGGCAGCTCGGCGAACTCAACCGCTTCAAGGTTCCGGGCCGGGCGATGTCGCTGGACCTGGTGGTGAACGTGATCCTGATCCTCTTCGTCGGCGAGGCTCTGGCGGTGATCGTCGCCGGGATCATGGGCTACGTCCTCTGCCACATCCTGTCGCTGACCGGCTTCCTGAACCTGCGCCGCGACCGGCCGGATGCGGACCGCCCGATCAGGCTCGGCCGGCAGTGGGTCGCGGTCGCCGCGGTGCTGGCGCTCTTCGACACGGTCCTGCTGGTGGTGGGCGCGCTGTCAGCGCAGATCACCGGGTACGGCGGCACCAAGGAGCTGATCATCGGCGTGCTGGTGCTCTCGGTCTCCGTCCTGCTCTACCTCTACCGCCGCATCGTCCAGGACGGCGAGCGGTTCGTCTGGCGAGAGGAGGCCGCCCGGTGAACTGGGACTGGCCGGACGGCAAGAGGGTGGCGGTCAGCCTCACCTTCGACGTGGACGCCGAGGCCGGGTGGCTCGGCGAGGGACCGGAGTACGCGCGGCGGCTGACGACCCTGTCCGAGGGGCGTTACGGCGTCGTCCGAGGGGTGCCGCGGATCCTCTCCCTGCTCGAAGAATTCGCCGTCGAAGGCACCTTCTTCGTCCCGGGTCACACCGCCGAGAAGCACCCCGGCCTGGTCGGGACGCTGCTGGAGCACGGGCACGAGATCGCCCACCACGGCTACCTGCACCTGCGCAGTGACAAGTCCTCCGCGCACGACCAGGAGGCGGAGATCGATCGTGGGCTCGAAGCGCTCGCCAAGGCCGGCGCGACCGGGGTCACCGGCTACCGCTCGACGTCGTGGGAGCTCACGCCGGAGACGTTCGACCTGCTCGTCGACCGCGGATTCGGATACGACTCGAGCTGCATGGGCGACGACCGGCCGTACGCCGAGGAATGGCAAGGCCGTCGGATGCTGGAGCTTCCGGTGCACTGGTCGCTCGACGACTGGCCGCGGTTCGGCTGGAACATCGACGGCGGTGGCAACGTCGCCGACGCCGCCGAGCTGCGGCGCTGCTGGTCGGCGGAGTTCCGCTCGGCGGTCGCCGAGGGGCGGCACACCACGTTCACCATGCACCCCGAGGTGATCGGACGGCCGTATCGGCTGGCCGAGGTGGAGGCGCTGCTCGCCGAGATGACCGCACGGGACGACGTCTGGTTCGCGCGGCTGGACGAGGTCGCCGCGCACGTGCGGCCGCTGCTCGGGTTCGGCTCATGACGGTCCGTTTCCGATCATCGCTTCTTCCCGCGCGCGAGCGGGGCGAGGAGTTCGGGCGGCGGTTCGCGGCGGAGATCGGGGCGTGCGTCGCGGCGTACCGGGAACTCTTCGAACGCGCCGCGGGCAAGCCGATCGACCTGGACCGCCTGGGGGTTTCCGCCCTTCCGGCGATCGAGGCGGTCTCCCGGGAGATCACCGACGAGATCGCCGGCCTGGCGGCCGGATCGGGACGCACGCTCGGGGAGATCTCCGCGATCAACTCACGCACCGAGATTCTCGCCCATTTAAAGGCTTCGGCGGTACGGGGTGAATGCTCGACCGTCGTCCGGTTGTCCGCAAAGGACCATCCGGTCGCGGTGCAGGCGTGGGACTGGTACGAGTCGCTCGCCGGCTCGTGGCTGGTCTGGGAGATCCCGCTGCCGGACGGCTCGACGACGACCACGCTGACCGAGTTCGGCATCGTCGGCAAGATCGGCGTGACCACGCGTGGCCTGGGCGTCCTCGTCAACATCCTGCACCACGAGGCGGACGGTGGATTCCTCGGCGCACCCGTGCACGTGCTGTCCCGCGCGGTCCTGGACGGCTCCGCCGACCTGAACCAGGCCCTGCTCCGGCTGGCCGCGGCGCCGGTCTCGGCGTCCTCGTCGCTGACCCTGGTCGCGGCCCGGGACGGCGAGTCCGCGGCGGTCGGCGTGGAGCTGAATCCGGTGCGGGCCGGCTACGTGCTGCCGGACGCGGACGGGCTGCTCCTGCACACCAACCACTTCCTGAGCCGGCCGGGCGCGGACGGCGACACCGAGCTGATCACCGGGCCGGACAGCGTGGTCCGCCTCGATCTGCTGCGCCGTCGCCTGACCGGCCGTGATCCGGTCGCGGCCCTGAACAGCCACCTGCTCGGCGGTGGCGGGCTCTGCTGTCACGCGGATCCGGCGCTGCCGCCCGCGGCCCGTTTCGCCACCCTCGCCACGGTCTCGCTCGACGTCGCGGCCGGAACCCTGACCGCCCACCCCGGCGGACCCTGCTCACTTCTGAGGACACCGACATGCCCCTGAGACTCCAGCGCATCGACAACATGGACATCCTGACCCGGGACGTCGCGCGGCTCGTCGACTTCTATCACGGTCTGCTCGGGTTGCCGTTCCACCTGCCGTACGCCGCCGACGAGGAGTGGGCGGCGATCGACCTCGGCAACCTGACGCTCTACCTCTTCACGTCCGAGGCGGGTGAGCACGCGCCGCGCCGGACGGCGGTGAACGCCGACAACGCGCCCGGCTACGACTCGATGGCGTTCGAGGTGGACGACCTGGACGAGGCCGAGGCGGCGCTGGACGGCCGGGTCGAGTGGGTCGACGAGCGCATCGAGTGGAAGCACCCGAACGGGACCTGGTACCGCTACCGGCCGTTCTTCGACCCGGACGGGAACATGCTCTACATCACCGAGCCGCACCGGGTGGCGTCGTGAGCCCGCTCGCCGGGCGGGTCGCGCTGGTCACCGGCGCGGCCCGCGGGATGGGCCTGGCCCACGCACGGGCGCTCGCCGATCTCGGCTGCCGGGTGATCATGGTCGACCGCGACGAACCGGAGACCGAGGTGCCCGGCGCGGTCGTCGCCCTGACCGATATCACCGCTGTGGAAGCTCCCGACGAACTGCTGCGAATCGCCCAGAACGAATGCGGCCGACTGGACATCCTCGTGCACAACGCCGGGCTGATGCACGACTGGCGGACGCTCGACGCGACCGCACCGTCCGATTTGGATCGCTACCTCGCGGTGAACGTCACCGCCCCCTACGCGCTCACCCGCGCGGCCGCTCCCCTCCTGCGGCGCAGCCCGTACGGCCGGGTCGTCTTCATCTCGTCGCAGTGGGGCCAGGTCCCGGACGGGCACAGCTACGGCTACATGATCTCCAAGGCCGCGCAGCTCGGCCTGATGAAGGCGCTCGCCGCCGAACTGGTCACGGACGGCGTGCTGGTCAACGCGATCACACCGGGCGCGATCCACACCCGGATGGTCCAGGACGAGAAGTACGACGAGGAGGTCGCGGCCGTGCCCCTCGGACGGCTCGGGCGACCGGACGAGATCGCCTCGATCGTCGCCTTCCTCGCCTCGGACGCGTCCTCGTTCATCACCGGCCAGGTGATCGCCGCCAACGGTGGCGCCCTGGTGGTCGGCATCTAAGGAGAGCCCGGATGTCTTCGAAGCGTGAACTGGCCGAGGCTGCCATGCGGCGCTCGTGGTTCCCGGTGGCCCGCACGGCCGACCTGGACAAACCGGTCGCGGCCACGTTGCTGGGAGTTCGGCTGGTGGTCTATCGCGATCGGTCCGGCGCCATCGCCGTACAGTCGCGTCGTTGTCCGCATCGTGGCGGTGACCTCTCGATCGGCGAGGTCCACGAGTCGTCGATCGCGTGTCCCTACCACGGCTGGGAGTTCGCCGGCGCGGACGGCGCCTGCGTCAGGGTGCCGTCGCTGGCCGACCAGTCCAGGATCCCGCCCAGGGCCAGGATCAGGACGTACCCGGCCGTGGAACGGTTCGGTCACGTGTGGACCGTTCTGGAGGAGCCGATCACCGAGATGTACGACCCGGAGGAGTGGCGCGACGCCGACCTGCTCTGGCTGGCCGCGGACCCGATCGACTCACCGGTCGGCGTCGGCGTGACCATCGAGAACTTCCGGGACGTGGCGCACTTCCCGTTCGTGCACAAGGTGTCGATGGGTCCGACGCCCGAGGTGGTCGAGCCGCTCGACGTCAAACGGGACGGGCTGGACGTGTGGATGTTCCGGCCGTTGAACGCCGGCTCCGGGGAGTGGGCGAACGACGGCGACTGCATGATGAAGTACCACTGCATCGCGCCCGGGCTGGCGTCGATCACGTACGAGTACGCGAAGTTCGGCGTGCGGGTCGTGGCCGGTTTTCCGAGTCCCACGTCGTACGAGAATGTCAAGATCTTCTGGGGTGTGGCGAACGCGCGGGACTATGCCGGGGCGTCACTGGAGGAGAACCTGCGGGTCGAGGAGATGGTCTACCTCGAGGACCTCCCGATCGTCGAGGACCTGGACCCGCGCGAGATCCCGTGGGACGCCGAGGTCGAGGAGTTCTCGGTGCCCGCCGACATGTTCACGCTCAACTACCGGCGGTCGTTCCTGGAGCTGATGCGCCGTGCCGGATGAGCTCGCGCTGCGGGTCGTCGAGGCGCGGTGGGAGGCGGAAGGGATCACGTCCTTCGTCCTCGCCGCGCCCGGCGGCGGGGCGCTCCCCGCGTGGGAGCCCGGGGCACATCTGGACCTCCACCTGCCGTCCGGGCTGGTACGGCAGTACTCGCTCTGCGGTGACCCGGCGGATGACTCGCGCTATCGGATCGCGGTGCTCGCGCAGCCGGCCGGGCGGGGTGGCTCGATGGAGGCGCACGCCGCCCTGCGGCCCGGCACCCTCGTGACGGTCGGCCCTCCCCGGCAGAACTTTCCGCTGGTGGACGCCGATCGGTATGTTTTCGTCGCCGGCGGGATCGGGATCACTCCGCTGTTGCCGATGATCCGCTCGGTGGCGGCCCGCGATCGATCATGGGAACTGTTCTATGGCTCGTCCGGACACTTTGCATTCACCACCGAGCTGTCCGGCCCGGTCCGACTGCTCCCCGGCCTGCTCGACCTCGATGCCGTCGTCGCCGCGGCGGCCGGAGCGGTGATCTATGCCTGCGGGCCGGCCGGAATGCTGGACGCGCTGGCCGCGCGCGTCACCGACGGCAGCCTGCACCTCGAACGGTTCAGCGCCCCGATCGCACCAGCGGGCGACTCCTTCGAGGTCGAACTCGCCCGCAGCGGCACGGTCGTCACCGTCGGCCCGGATTCGTCCGTGCTGGACGCGATCCGGGCCTCCGGGACCGACGTGCCCTCCTCGTGCGAGATGGGATTCTGCGGGACCTGCGAGACGAAAGTGCTGGCCGGAGCGGTGGACCACCGCGACGACCTGCTCACCGAGGACGAGCGGGCGGCCGGCGGCACGATGATGATCTGCGTCTCCCGCGCCGCCTGCCCCCGCCTGGTCCTCGACCTCTAGACCCCGTCCCGCCGGCTGGCACTCACGGCTGAATTCCGACGTGAAAACAGCCGTCAGCACCAGCCGAGCAGCCGCCGCCTGCCGGCTGGCGCTCAGGGCTGAATTTCGGCGTGGAAACAGCCGTGAGTGCCAGCTGGGGAGTGGTCAGCGGCGGGCGGGCGGGACCGCGGGACCGCGGTTCCACCACAGGGAGAGGGCGAGGCCGGTGAAGACCAGGACCGCGCCGGCCAGCACGAACCAGAAGCTGATCTCGACGTCCTCCTTGTGCAGGCCGATCTCCTTGGGCAGGTCGCCGAGCACGCCGTTCAGCTCGTCCGCGTCCTGCGCCTTGAAGTACTGACCGCCGGTCAGGTCGGCCACCTGGGTCAGCGCGTCCTCGTCGATCTCCTGGACCCGGCCACGGCCACCGCCGCCGAACCCGCCGCCGTTGAAGCCGCCGCCACCACCGGTGAACGAGTCCCCGCTGACCTGGTCGGCGGTGCAGACCATCTGGGACGGCGTGGTCGTGCCGAAGCCGATCGTGAAGCTGTCTCTTATACACATCT
>KL571258.1:11295-12275 GCA_000715855.1 Actinoplanes liguriensis | reverse complement strand
CTCGGCCGCGGTCACCGGGTCGACGCCGGTGGTGTTCGAGCCGTCGGTGAGCACGACGATGGTGTCCGGCTCGTAGTCGCCGGCGGCGTTCGGCGCAACGTCACCCAGGTCGACGCCGGTCGCGGCGACGTCCGGGTTCATCTCCGCGATCGCGTCGATCGAGGTGAGGATCGCCTGGCCGATCGCGGTGCCGCGGGCGGTCTTCAGGGTGTCGATCGCGTCGAGCAGCTTGTCCTTGTCGGTGGTCGGGGTGACCAGCAGGCCGGCGATGCCGGAGAACGCGACCAGCCCGATCTTGGTGCCGTCGCTCTGCCCCTTCACGAACTTGCGGGCCGCGTCGATCGCCGCGGAGAGCCGGTTCGGCTCGACGTCGGTGCTGCACATCGAGCCGGAGACGTCGATGGCCAGCAGGATCGAGGTGTTGTTCGACGGCACCGAGAGCCGCGCCTGCGGCCGGGCCAGCGCGCCGCTCAGCGCCACGAGACCGGCCAGGAACAGGTAGACCGGGATGCGCCGACGCCACGCCGACCGCCCGGGCAGCGCCGCCCGGATCAGGGCGACGCTGGAGACGGTCACCGCGGTGCGCTTGCGGCGGCGGTTCAGAAACCAGCGGACCAGCAACAACAGCGGCACGACGAGCAGCGCCGCCAGCGCCCACGGCCAGTGGAACGACATCACACGATCCTTCCGTGCCAGCGGGTGCCGAGCAGCCCGCCGAGCGCCAGCAGCAGCAGGGCGGCCCCGGCGAACGGGGCGGTCAGCTCCAGCGGCTCCTTCTTCGTGGTCAGCCGGAGGTCGATCGACTCGGTGGTGTCGTTCAGGGTGTCCGCGTCCCCGGCGGCGTGGTACGCCCCGCCGGTGACCTGCGCGACCGTGGTCAGCGTGCTCTCGTCCAGCGCGGTGTTCAGCTGGTAGCCGTCGACCTCGACGGTCGCGCCCTTCGCCGTGCCGACGCCGACCGTCTGGATCCGCACGCCCGC
>KL571258.1:8779-11074 GCA_000715855.1 Actinoplanes liguriensis | reverse complement strand
GCCTCAGCGTCCGGGCCGCCGGTGTTCTCGCCGTCGGAGAAGACCACCATGGTCGCCGACGGCCAGTAGCCCAGCGCGCTCGTGTCGGGCGCGGCCCCGTCCTCGGGCAGACTGACGGGTTTCCCGGTGATCGTGCCCAGCCCGACCAGGATCGCCTGGCCGAGCGATGTGCCGCCGCTCGGCTTGACCCGGGCGATCGCGGCGGACGCGGCGGAGTGGTCGGCGGTCGGCGCCTGGGTGAGCAGGGCCTGGTCGCCGAAGACGAGCACGCCGACGTCGACGGTGCCCGGCTGCTCGTCGACGAACTTCGTGGCCGCGGCCTGCGCGGCGGCGAGCCGGGTCGGGGAGACGTCGGTGGCGGCCATGCTGTTCGAGATGTCGAAGGCGAGCAGCACGGTGCCGGACACCCGCGGGACGGCGACCTGGGCCTGCGGCCGCGCCAGGCCCACCAGCAGGACGGGCAGGGCGGCCAGCAGCAACGCGTACGGCAGATGGCGTCTCAGCCCGCCGCCGATCAGCGTGCCGAAACCCGCCGCCTTCAGCGCCGCGGCGCGACGTCGCTGGATCCGGACGTAGGCGGCGACGGCGCCGGCCGAGATCAGAAGAGCGACGATCAGCACGTACGGATACAGGAAGCTCATCGGCGGCCTCGTCCCGACGCCTGGACCATCTGGACCAGCGCGGACATCAGGTCCTGATCCGTGGTGATGCGGTGGGCCGCGACGCCCGCCTTCCGCATCGCCTCGGTCAGCTCGGCCTCCCGCGCGTCGACCTGCGTGGCGAGGCGGCTGCGCAGCAGCGGATCACTGGTGTCGACGAGAACCTGCTCGCCCGTCTCGGCGTCCTCGACGAGGATCACGCCGAGGTCGGGAAGGGCCAGCTCGGCGGGGTCGACGACGCGGACGCAGACCACCTCGTGCCGGTGGGTGAGCATGCCGAGCGGGCGGTCCCAGCCCGGGTCGCCGATGAAGTCGGACATCACGAAGATCAGGCTGCGGCGCTTCGACGTGGTCACCGCGGCCAGGTTCAGCATCGCGGAGAGGTCCGTGGTCGGCGGCGGCTCCTTGGACTTCTTCTTCGCCTTCTTCACCGGAGCCTTCACCGTGGTGGGTTTCAGCAGCTCATGGCCGATCCGCAGGATCTGGTCGCGACCGCCGCGCGGCGGGATGACCTTGCGCTCGGCGTTGTCGAAGAGGATCGCGCCGACCCGGTTGCCACCCTTCGAGACCAGTTTCGCCAGGCTGACCGCGAGCTCGGTGGCGACCGAGTCCTTCCCGTCGTGCCCGCCGAACCGCATCGAGGCCGACTTGTCGATCACCAGCCACGCGGTGAGCTCACGGTCCTCCGTGTACTGCCGGACGAACGGCTCGTCCAGCCGCGCCGTCACGTTCCAGTCGATGTGCCGGACGTCGTCCTCCGGCGTGTAGGCGCGCAGGTCGGTGAAGTCGATTCCGGTGCCGTGCCAGACCGTGCGGTACGCGCCCTGCAGCCGCCCGTCGAGCCGGCGGCCGAGCCGCCACTCCAGGCGCCGCAGCAGCCGGTCGGAGGGTGTCGCCATGACTCAGCGGCCCCGGCCCGCGGGCTCCGGGAACGACAGGTTCGCGAGGATCTTGGAGAGGATCAGGTCGGCGGTGACCTCGTCGGAGAGCGCCTCGTAGGAGAGCACCATGCGGTGGCGCATCACGTCGAGCGCCAGGTCCGCCAGGTCCTCCGGCACGACATACTCACGACCACGGATGTACGCGAGAGCGCGCGCGGCCAGCACCAGACTGATCGAGGAGCGGGGGCTGGCGCCGTACGTCACATACCGCGCGAGGTCGGTCAGCCCGACCCGGGCGGGGTCGCGCGACGCGTTGGCGAGCTGCACCGCGAACTCGATCAGCGACGGGTCCACATAGACCTGGTCGGCGGCCTGCTGCAGGGTGACCAGGGTCTCCGGGTCGATGATCCGCTGGATGACCGCGGCCGGCGCGAGCGACCGCTCGACCACCACGAACTCCTCGGTGGGGCTCGGATAGCCGATCACCACCTTCATCATGAACCGGTCGACCTGGGCCTCGGGCAGCGGATAGACGCCCTCGTTCTCGATCGGGTTCTGGGTGGCCATGACAAGGAACGGGTTCGGCAGCTTGTGCGTCTCCCGCCCGATCGTGACCTGCCGCTCCTGCATCGTCTCCAGCAGCGCGCTCTGCACCTTGGCCGGCGCCCGGTTGATCTCGTCGGCCAGCAGCAGGTTCGTGAAGACCGGGCCCAGCTGCACCTGGAACTCGCCGCTCGGCTGGTGGTAGACGCGGG
>KL571258.1:6548-8551 GCA_000715855.1 Actinoplanes liguriensis | reverse complement strand
CCGGGACCAGGTCGGGGGTGAACTGGACCCGGTGGAAGTCGCCGCCGATCGCCTCCGCGAGGGACTTCACGGCGAGCGTCTTGGCCAGCCCGGGCACGCCCTCGACCAGGATGTGGCCGCGTGCGAGCAGGGCCACGATCAGCCGCTCGAGCAGGATGTCCTGGCCCACGATGGTCTTCTTGACCTCGTAGAGCACCTTCTCGATCGGTCCGGCGGTGGCCGGCGGGGCATCGGTCCAGCTCATGAATCCCGTCCTCTGGTTGTGCCGGTTCCTACAGGGGTGGTGCCCGGCCGTCGCCGTCCTCGCCGCCGCCGAGGGCCGCGCCGATCGGGACGGCGAAGCCGATGCCGATGAACGTGCCGGCGTCGGTCGGGTTGGCCAGGGCCACCACGATGCCGACGACCTGGCCCTGATCGTTCACGAGCGGGCCGCCGGAGTTGCCCGGGTTGACCGCCGCGTCGAACTGGATGAGACCGGCGATGTCGTCCCGCGCCGCACGGGTCAGCTTCCGGTCCAGCCCCGAGACGACGCCGCTGCTCGTCGAGTCGACCAGGCCGAGCGGGTTGCCGATCGCCACGACCGTGTCGCCGACCTGCACGCCGCCGCCCAGCACCGCCGGGACCAGCGTCTCCGGCAGTTTCGCCGGGGTCAGGGTGGCGATGTCCTGCTCGGCGTCCGCGCTGGCGACCTTCGCGGCGGAGGAGGTGCCGTCCGCATACGTCAGCTTGATCGTCTCGGCCCCGTCGACCACGTGATTCGCGGTCATCACGGTGCCGTCCGCATTCGCGATCACGCCCGTGCCGGTGGCCGACTCGACGGCCTTCTTCGCGTCGTGACCGGTGGTCTGGATCAGCACCGTGGACGGCAGCAGCGTCTGGTAGATCTCGGAGACCGCGAGCGGGCCCTGCGACGCGGACGGGGACGGCTTGGGCGCGGCGGCCTGCGGGCTCTCGTCGCTGCCACCACCACGGGTGAACGCCACCGCGGTGATCGCCACCGCCCAGACCGCGATCACGGCGATCAGGGCCTTACGACGCCGGTCCGGAGTGTTCCACCGGGCCACTGGGCTGGGGGCCGGCTCCTCCGGCGTGGGCTCCGAGGGCTCGGAGCCGTCCGGGCGGAGCACGGTCATCACGGCACGACCGCCACACTCAGCATTCTTCGACCCTAGGAGCGATTTCTAAGAATTCCCCGTGAGTCATCTAATGGTTTCCGGTACGCAAGATCGCCCATCTCCCGTCAAAGCGGGAATTTCGCCGGGCTGTCAGGTTGCACCAAGAGCATCTACAGGTGGCGCACAGACGGTCCGGGCACGATGTCGCGCACGCGTATCCCGCTTCCGCGCGCCTCCCCAGCAGAGGCTTCGGAAGCCGCCCACCCCTGGAGCAGCCGATGAGCACCGGACACCCCGCCCAGGCGCCCGCATCCGAGCCCGGCACGGCCCCGGTCTCCGCCGAGCCGTCCGCCCCACCGGCTGCGGCCGCGCCTCCTTCCCGCGGCACAGATCTTCAACCCGATTCGGCGTACGGTCATGAACCGCCCGCCACGGCGCTCACACCACTCTTCGAATCACCCTGGTCAGGCCCCACCTCGCCGGCGCCCGCCACGCCCCGGTCAGGCCCCGCCGCGCCGGCGCCCGCCACGCCACAGTCAGGCCCGGCCTCGCCGGTGCCCGCCACGCCACAGTCAGGCCCAGCCTCGCAGGTGGACGGCACCTCGCCGTGGGCCGGCACACCGCGGCCGGACGGCTCCGCCCATGCCGCGACCGGCTCGGCGTTCGTCTCCGGCGCCGACTACCTGGACGGGCCGCCGGCGCCGTGGACGCCGCCCGCCCCGCGCCCGCCGGCCCAGCCGGGCACGCCGAGCTTCAAGCGCACCCTGATCACCGCGGTCCTGGCCACCGCGATCGTCAGCTCGGCGCTGACCGCCGGGATCATGGCCGCGCTGAACGACGACGACAGCACGTCCGGCGGCGGTCGCGGCGGCCCGGGCGGAACGAGCT
>KL571258.1:6075-6292 GCA_000715855.1 Actinoplanes liguriensis | reverse complement strand
GACCTGCCGCAACCGGCCCGGTCACCACCGATCGGGCCGGTCGGCGACGGTTGACAGGTGACCCCTACATACGGGACAGGGTCCACATAGTCCGGGTGGCGACGATGGGCTCAGCGAGACGAGCCCGAGGAGTCGCCGCATGACCAGTAACGAAGAGACCGGACTGAACACCACCCCGGCCCCGCCGCTGACCGAGCCGGCGGGCGCGGTGCGCACA
>KL571258.1:0-5824 GCA_000715855.1 Actinoplanes liguriensis | reverse complement strand
CGCCGAGCACGAGGATCCCGAACCGCCCACCGAGCTGGTCCCCACCACGCAGGAGTGGTCGCACCCGATCCCGGCCGAGACCACGGCGACCGCGCTGCCGCCCCAGCCCGCGGGCGCCCTGCCCAGCGCCGCTGCCGACCAGGTCGCCGGCACACCCGCGGGCGCCCTGCCCAGCGCTGCCGACCAGCCCGCCGGCACCCCCGCGGGCGGCCTTCCCGGCGCTGCCACCGATCGGCCCGCCGGCAGCCTCCCCGGTGCTGCCACCGAACGGCCCGGGCCGGTGATCCCCGTCGCGGCGGCCGGCGCGTTCCCCGGACAGCCGGGGGACGCCCTGCTCAGCTCGGTGCCCGTACAGCCGGCCGGAAGTCCTCCCGCCGGTGGTCCCCCGGCCGGTGGTCCCCCGCCCGGCGTCTGGACACCGCCCGGCCCGAACGCCAAGAAGTCCCGCAGCCCGAAAACCATCCTGATCGCCGCGGTGCTGGCCACGGCCGTCGCCAGCTCCGGCATCACCGCCGGGGTCATGTCCGCGATCGGCGGCGGGGACTCCTCCACCCCGGCCGGCGTCAGCCAGCAGGGCGGCCCCGGTGGTGGCGGCATGCCCGGAGGTGGCGGCTTCGGCGGCGGCGGACAGGGCCAGTTCGGCCAGCAGGGACAGAACGGGCAGGACGGGACCACCGGACAGGACGGCAGCACCGGGCAGAGCGGGACCAACGGCCAGCAGGGCACCACCGGACAGCAGGGCACCACCGGACAGCAGGGCACCACCGGGCAGGGCGGAACCACGGACCAGAACCAAGGGGCCGCCACCCAGGGCGGGACGACCGGCACCGGCACCTGACCCGTGGAAAAGGGGGGCGCATCCAACCCGGATGCGCCCCCCTTTCTCGTCAGACGGCCGGCGTGTGCTCAGCGGGGGTCGGCGCGGTGCTCACGACGTACCCAATCGGGAATTTGATCTTGATTTAAGAACCGCTGACCTCGCCGAGGTAGGCGGCGGCCTTCTCCGGGTCGACGAACCAGTTGAGCAGGTCGTTCGGGTCGACGAAGCCGTAGGCGAAGCGGCGGGCGATCTGCTCGTTCGCGGTGGCGGCGCCGAGCAGCTGCTGGACGTGCGGGGGAAGCGGCTGCAGCATGGCGTTGGTCCAGCCGGTGACGGCCATGCCGTGCGCGGTCCAGAACGCCTCGAACGTGTCCGACATCCACCGCTCGTCGAACGGCTGATCGCCGCGCGCGAGAATCGCCTGCAGGTAGTGGTGGGCGGCCTTCGCGGCGGTGTTGCTGCCCTGGCCGGTGATCGGGTCGTTGGCGATGACCACGTCGGCGAGACCGAGCACCTTGCCACCGCCGGGCAGGTGCGCGACAGGCTTGCGGACCGTCGGGGTGTAACGGCCGTGCAGGGTCGCCTTGGCGTCGGTGAGCCGGACATTCCCGGCACGAGCGGCAACCCACGGCAGGTGCTCGCGGATCAGCTCCAGCGTGATCGCCAGGTGCTGCTCGGGGGCCATCCGGCCGGTGTTCCCGGCCCAGCGGTCGAGCGGGCCACCCGGAACCGCCTCCCAGAACAGGATGTCGCACGGGCCGGTGTGAGTCAGGCCGGGGATCACGAACAGCTCGCCGAGACCGGGCAGGGCGTGGAAACCGACGTGCGGCTCCGGCCACTCCGGGTCCGGCTCGAGGCCGTGGACGTAGGCGACGGCCAGCCCGCGCTGCGGCTCGCTGTACGGCGACCGCTCCGGGTCCCGGTCGAACATCGCCACCAGGTCACCCTTGCCGGCCGCGACCACGGTCAGGTCGTAGCGGCCGAGCTGGGTGATCGCGTCCAGGTCCTGAGTGGTGACCGCGTTGTAGATCACCTCGACGCCGCGCTCCTCCGCGTCCTGCAGCCAGCGGGCCATCTTGATCCGCTGGTCGGTGGACTGGGCCGGGCGGTCCAGCGGCGCGTTGAACGCCAGCGCCAACTGTCCCTTCTCGACCGAGAGCTGCGGCCGCAGCCCGTGGATCGGCGGGGCCGCGGACTCCCAGTGGTTCAGCCCGTACGCCCGCTCGGTGCCCAGAGCCAGGTCGAACATCGCCTGGGTGGAGGTGGGCCAGCCGGTGCGGATCTCCTCCGGGGTGCGCGCCGACATGAGGGTGACGTCATACCCCTCGGCCCGCAGGCTGAGGGCGAGCTGGAGGCCGGCCTGACCGGCCCCCACGACAAGGATCTTGCGCATTTGGTGCCTCCTGTGTAACTAGCCCACGCCTGAGGGGGTTAGGGCGTTGACGCGCTCCGTCGCGTGGTTCACCACGGCCAGCAATGCGTGCGCGACGTTGCGCGGCTCGCGGATGTCCGCGGCGATCAACGGGACGTGCGGAGGCAGGGTCAGCGCCTCCCGCACCTCGGAGAGCTCGTGGGTCTGCACGCCGTGGAACAGGTTGACGCAGACGATCCAGGGCACGTCCGCGTCGTTCTCGAAGTAGTTGACCGCGGCGAACGAATTCTCCAGTTGGTTGGTGTCGACCAGGACCAGGGCGCCGACCGCGCCTCGGACCAGGTCGTCCCACATCGGCCAGAACCGGGGCTGGCCCGGCGTGCCGAACAGATAGAGCACAAGAGAATCGTCGATGGTCACCCGGCCGAAGTCCATCGCGACGGTGGTGGTGACCTTGTCGATGCCCGGATCGAGGCGGTCGATCTGGGCGGCGGCGGCGGTCATCCAGGACTCCGTGCGAATTGCCGGAATTTCGGAGATGGCCTCGACGGCGGTCGTCTTGCCCACGCCGAAGCCGCCGGCGATGACGATCTTTGCCGAGGACATTTCGCGCAGGTGGGAGCTTTCGGGCCTGTGTGAGCTTTCGGAGCTGTCAGCCCGAGGGGAGTTTTCTGCCCGAGGGGAGCTTTCTGCCCGAAGGGAGCTTTCTGCCCGAAGGGAGCTTTCTGCTCTATGTGAGCCGGAGGAGGCCTGCACGGAGTCTCTCCAGGAGCGCTAGATCTTGCGAGGGGCGAGCGTCGTGAACGACCAGCTGACCGATTTTGAGCAGGTCGTTGATCAGGAGCCGGGTGAGGCCGAGCGGCAGGTTGCAGGCCGCCGACAACTCGGCCACCGAGCACATCCGGCGGGCCTGCTCGTAGAGCGACCGGGTGGCCGGAGTCATGCTGGCGGCGAGGACCGGGTCGTACCGGTTCCCGGTGGAGACCAGGGTGTGGATCAACAGTGGGCTGCGGCTGCTGGTCCGGCCCCGGGCGGTCATGTACGGGCGCACCTTCCAGTGCAGCCCCGGCTTTCTGGCCATCGGTGGCCTCCGCTCAGCGAGCCGGTGCGGGCAGGGTGCGCTGGTGCAGCGCGTGACGCGTCTCCGGGGTCAGCGCATGGCCGACGGCCTGGCTGAACGTGGTCATCGCGTACCCCAGGTGGCCGATCTGGGTCTGCGGCTGGGCCGACACGAGCAGCGCCGCGACGAACTCGCCGGCCGGATCGTCGATCCGCAGAAAAGCCAGGTGACCGTGCGGGTAGCGGATGCTCAGATTCTCCGGGGCGCCGAGCTGCAGCAGGCCGCCGAGCTGGCCGGTGATGCCGAGGAAGCCGGCCGCGAGCGCGGCGACGCTCTCCGCGTGCTCCCGGCTCAGATGGCCGGAGGACGCGAGTTGCAGGCCGTCGGCGGAGACCAGGACGACCGCGGTGATCGTCGGCACCTCGCGGACGAGTTGGCTGATCAGCCAGGAGACATCCGGTTTGTCAGTCATGGGAGTCCTTCAGTTCTTGCTGGGGGGCGGTGGCGCCGGCCTTCTGGTTCTTGTGGTTCTTGTGTGCGCCGGCTCGGGCGGCGTCCACGCCGGCATTGAAGTCGGCAGCGTCGTCGTGCCAGGCGGTCTGATGCGCCTCGGTGGCGACCGGGGGCGGCGGCGCGCTGGTCCGCACGCTGGTCGGCACCCGCCGCGGCATCGGTTTCTGCACCGCCGGGAGCACCATGGTCACGTCGTTCTGATGGTGGTGCGCGGGCGGCGGCGGAGGCGGCGCGGGCGACCCGGCCGGCTCCGGCTCGGGACGCGGCGCCTCACACAGCAGATCCGCGCCGATCAGCAGCATCGCCACCGCGCCGCTCGGCTGCCGCGGCACCAGGCGGACCCGCAGCGAGCGGTGCCGATGAGTGAGCACCGACGCCACCGCCAGGCCCAGGTGCGCGGGCTGGAGCTCGTCGTCGGCCGGCCCGTTCTCCAGCAGCGACTCGATCCACGGCAGGCGCGCCGGGTTCAGGCCGATCCCGTTGTCCTCCACCCGGATCACCACATCGCCGTCGCCGGTCAGGTGCGCGGCGATGCTGACCGGCTCGGTCGGCGGCGAATAGCGGTCCGCGTTGTCGATCAGCTCGGTCAGGATCCGGATCACGTCGTCGGCGGCGCTCGCGGCCACCGCCAGATCCGCGATCGGGCCGAAGTGCAGGCGCTCGTAGTGCTCGACGGCCGCGCCGGCCGCGTGCGCGACGTCGTGCAGCGAGGTGATCTGCTGATCGGGGTCGTCGAGCGGCTCACCGGTGAGGACGCGAAGGTTCTCGGCGAGACGGCGGACCCGGGTCACCGAGTGGTCGATCCGGAACAGGATCTTGCGGCGTTCGGCGTCCTGCTCGCGGAATTCGGCTTCCCCGATGTGGTGAACGGCCTCCCACGTAAGGGTGAGGAGACGCAGTGCGAACTCGCCGGCGACCGGCCGCCACGGGTCCGGCTTCTCCGCCGCTTGCGGTTCCCGCGGGGCAGGGTCCCTCTCCGGTACGGCGAGGGGCTCGCCCTGCTCGTGCCGCCGCCCGCGCAACCAGCTCAACCAGCGGCCTGCCTCAGGCATCGATTGCTCCCCAATTCGCCTTCAGTAGAACCGGAACGTCAGAAGATCACCGATAGGAGGTCTGTACGGTACCTGCCCGATTGTCCGGCTGGCTATCGGCGAAACCTCACAGTCATGACCCCCTGAAATGCGAAAGTACGCCACTCCATAGTGGATCATGTCGCACTGACAGTGCGCTCCGCTCAGTGCCCGTTCCGTAACGCCCAGTTATGCGTTACTTCATCGACGCAACTACCCGTCAGCCGCGCAGCAGCACGGGACCACGATCCTCGTCCGGGCTCTCGCCGACGACGGTGAACCCGTGCCGCAGATGCCAGCCGAGACCGTTCCGTGCGCCGGGCGACACCGAACCGGACCGGCCCGCCCCGAGGATCTCCAGCAGCATGCGCGCGCCGTGCGACAACGCCGCCTCCAGCCGGGCCGAGTACAGCAGGCTGCCGATCCCGCATCCGCGCAGCTCAGCGGCGACCTCGGTCGAGCAGAGATAGGTGGCGACCAGGCTCACCGGCACGCCCTCGCCGTCCAGGTAGTGACACTCCCGCCCCGGCATCAGTGAAGTGACGCCGACCACCGCTTCCGCCCGCAGCGCACAGAGGACCCGGCGGCCGGGCGCCCACTCGGCGGCCAGCGAGCGCAGGCTCAGCAGCTCGGCGGTCGCTGCGAACTCGGCGAGGGCGCGGGGCATCGGCGGCCGCAGTTCCACCACCTCGATATCGGGGTGCAGCGGCATCTTCGTCTCACCCCCGCGCGTCCGAAAGTGATCAAGCAGCAACCGGCCCGGGCGTTCATTCCGGGTCGGGCTTCTAATCCCCCGAACCTCGGTCATACCCGCCAACCGGCCGGCCGCACCCCGATTTGCCGGAAGTGCCGGGTCTCGACCTCGCGGTTGTGCCTCTGGTTGGCCAGCAGGACAAATGCCCTGGTCCCGCTTCCGCGAACAGAGGGCGCCGGAGTTGTCGTTGCCGGTGGGGCGATCCGGGCGCCACGGCTGCCGTGCCCAACCAGTG
>KL571257.1:55926-57863 GCA_000715855.1 Actinoplanes liguriensis | reverse complement strand
CGCCGCCGCGGTGGTGGCGCGGCCGGACCGGGCCGGCGGGAAGCGGCTGTACGCCTACTGCGCGGCCGGCGACCCCCGGCCCGGCGTGCCGGAGCTGCGCGCCTGGTGCGCCCGGAGCCTGCCGGAGTTCATGGTGCCGAGCGGCTTCGTCGTGCTGGACCGGCTGCCGCTCAACGGCAACGGCAAGGTCGACCGGGCCGCGCTGCCCGAGCCCGGCGGCGAGCGGCCGGAGCAGACGGTCGCCTACGCGGCGCCGGACACGCCCGCCGAGCGGTTGCTGGCCCGGATCTGGGCGGGGCTGCTGGGGCTCGACCGGGTCGGCGCCCAGGACAACTTCTTCGACCTGGGTGGCGACTCGACGCTGGCGGTCGGCCTGGTCGCGCAGGCGCGGGAGTCGGGGCTGCGCCTGAACACCCGTACCGTCTTCGAGAGCCGGACCCTCGCCGAGATGGCGGCCCGGGGCAGAGGCTCCACGGTCCCGGCGGCCAGGGCCACCTGGCGACCGCAGATCTGGCGGGATCGCGTGTCGACGGTGCATCTCAACGCCGGGCCGCCGGAGCAGACCGTCTTCTGCTTCCACGAGGTCGGCGGCAACGTCACCGCCTACACCGCGCTGGCCCAGCGGCTGGCACCCCGGGCGCGTCTGATCGGCATCGAGGCCGCCAGCGTCGGGCTGGGCCGGGAGCCCGGCGGCACCGTGCCCGAGATGGCCTCGGCCTACGGGGCGGCCATCCGCGACATCCAGCCCACCGGGCCGTACCTGCTGATCGGTTATTCGCTGGGTGGCGCGATCGCGCACGCGGTGGCCACCCTGATCGAGGAGAGCGGCGGCGAGGTGCGGCTGTTGACCGCGGTCGACTCGGTGCTGCCGGTCGGACCGCTGGCCGGCACGCTGCGCCGGTATGCGGAACGGGTCGACGCCCTGGCGGCGCTCGTGGCCGGCGGGACCCTCCGGCCCGGCAGCCTGGAGCAGGCCCGGGAGCTGGCGCGCGGGATCGATCTGCCGGAGGTCGTGCTCACGCTTCCCGCCGACGATCTGACCCGGCGACTGCGGACGATGGCTGTGCACACCGCGGCGCTGCTCTCCTACCGTCCCGCACGGATCCGTTCGCGGGTTCTGCTCTACCAGGCCCGGCAGTCACCGTGGCCGATGCCGCTCCGGGAGGGCTGGGATCCGTACACGACGGTGCTCGACGCCCGGATGTGCGACGCGGACCACCTGTCGATCATGCGTGCGCCGGCGGTCGACCGGCTCGCCCGGGAGCTGCTCGACGACCACGGGCGGCTCAATGGCCGTACGCCGGAATCGTCTTTTCTTTGATCTTGGGGAGCAGCAGGGGCGTCGCGAGGAGGAGCAGGCCGGCGGTGGCGATGGCGGTTCGCGGGCTGGTGGCGGCGGCGAGCAGGCCCCACAGCGCGGTCAAGGCGGCGACCGTCGCGTTGCTGGTGACCGACCACGCGGACAGCGTGCGCGCGACCCGGTCCGGCGCGGTCCGGGTGAGACGGTAGGTCGCGAACACCGGATTGAACACGCCCATGCACAGGACCAGGCCGAACTGGACGGTGATCACGAGCAGCAGCCCGCCGGTGCCGGGGCCGACGAACGCCAGCCCGAGCGACCAGCAGGCGCGCAGCGTCCCCGAGACGAGCAGCGTGCGACGCTCGCCGAACCGGGCGACGACCCGGCCGGCCAGCCGCGAGCCGATCAGACCGCCGAGGCAGGGCAGGCCGAACGCGAGACCGTACTGCCAGGGCGCGAACCCCAGCCGGCCGAGCATGAGGACCGCCAGCATCGGCGCGGTCGCCAGGATCAGGGCATTCACCAGGATCGTGTTGACGAACAACGGCCGCAGCGCCGGATGCTCCAGAATGTAACGCCACCCGCCGATCCGCGCCCGCGCGCCACCGGTGCGGACCGGGCGCGGCTCCCGGCCACC
>KL571257.1:49673-55723 GCA_000715855.1 Actinoplanes liguriensis | reverse complement strand
TGTGTATAAGAGACAGGAACACGCCGATCGCCGCGTTCCCCAGCGGCGGCCCGAGCACGGTCGCGGTCCAGGTGGTGGCCTCGAAACGCCCGTTCGCGGCGAGCAGGTCCGCCGCCGGGACCAGCGCTTTCAGGAATGAACCGCTGGCCGCCCGGAAGGTGATGTCAGCGGCGCCCGCGACGACCGACACGATCACGAGCTGAAAGAAGGAGAGACAATTGAGCGCGTACGCCGCGGGAATGCTGATCAGCGCCGCGAACCGCACCAGATCCATCGCGATCATCACGGGCCGCTTGCGGCGGAACTCCACCCACGGGCCGAGCGGCACGGCGAGCACCGCCCCGACCGCGAGCCCCGCCGCGGCCAGCAGGGACACCTCGACCGGTCCCGCGTGCAGCGCCAGGATCGCGATCAGCGGGAACGCGTCGAACCCGAACCAGGTGCCCAGCGTGCTCGCCGTGAACGCCAGCCACAACCACCGGAATTGCCGTCCCACCGATCCACCCTTCGTTGACCAGTGAGATCCAATCAACGGCCGGGCCTGCGAATCAAACAACCGCTACGCCGTCGCCGGACAACCGGTGGTTGTATAGGGACGTGGACCTCGATGCCGTACGCACCTTCGTCGCCGCCGCCGACCTCGGCCAGTTCCAGGAGGTCGCCGCGGAACTGTCGGTCTCGCAGCAGGCCGTCTCCAAACGGGTCGCCGTCCTGGAACGCCAGCTCGGGGTGCGGCTGTTCACCCGCACGCCGCGCGGCGCCGAGCTGACCATCGACGGGCAGGCGTTCCTGCCACACGCGCGTGAGCTGCTGCGGGTCGCCGAACGCGCGGCCACGTCGGTGCTGCCCGGCCGCCGCCCGCTGCGCGTCGACGTGATCGCGTCACGGCTCGCCACCTCCGGCCTGATGCGCGCCTTCCACCGGGCCCACCCCGAGATCGAGCTCGACGTGATGAAGCTGTTCACCGTCACGGCCGCCGTCGAAGCCCTCACGTCCGGGGCGATCGACGCGTCCTTCCGGGCCGTCGCCATGCCCGGGCAGCCGCTTCCCGAAGACATTTCCTCGGTACGTGTCCTCGACGAGCCCCTGCAACTGCTCGTCGGCCCGCACCACGCGCTCGCGCCGGCCCGGTCGGTGACGCTCGCCCAGCTCGCCGGCCACCGGATCTGGATGCCCGGGATCGCGCCCGGCACGGAGTGGGGCGCGTACTACGCCGACCTGGCCGCCGAGTTCCACCTGACGATCGAGGCGACCGGGCCGAACTTCGGCTCGGACGCGCTGCTGGACACGATCGCCGACACCCCGGCGCTGGCCAC
The DNA here is from genome assembly GCA_000715855.1 of Actinoplanes liguriensis. GTDB lineage: Bacteria > Actinomycetota > Actinomycetes > Mycobacteriales > Micromonosporaceae > Actinoplanes > Actinoplanes liguriensis. Next base: position 54,407 of record KL571257.1, on the reverse strand, counting down.
GTTCATCGGCGAGCAGACCCGCCTGGTGTGGCCGTCCAGCCACGGCCTGCGCCGCCTCCCGATCACCGGCCCGACTCCGGTCTACCCCCACTCACTGCTATGGCGCCGCGACAACCCCCACCCGGCCCTGGCCCTGCTCCGCACCCACCTCACACCCCCGGCCGCCGTTCCCGGCTGGACACCGTCCTGGGCCGAACAGCAGCCATGAACGAGGCTGCCGCACAACGACTCCGCGAGGCCGTCAGCAGCCCGGCCGGCCCCGGCCAGTTCCGCTGCCGCGGGCGCTGCACGAGCACGGCCCGCAGGCGGTGATCTCCCAGCGCATCGCACGCCGCTCAGCTGGCGCTGAGGGCTGCTGCGTCGCCGCCGCCCTGCCGGCGTGATCGCCCGGTGTGCGGGTCTGTCTATGATCGGCCCATGGCGAGCAAGGGTCGTGCTTTCGCTGTCGCGGTTGCGGTGACGGTTCTGCTGCTCGGCGCGGCGGTGCTGGCGGTCGGCGCCTGGGCCACCGTGCGGAACGGCGGAGAGGTGAGCGGCCTGGCTGTCGTGGCCGTCGCCGACTACGCGCTCTACCTGACGCCGTTGTGCCTGGTGTCGGCGGTGGTGTGGATCGCCTGGCGGGCCGCCAGGACGCGTTCCTCGGCGATGCTCGGTACCGAGGGCGCCCTGGTCGGCTTCGCCGCGGCGGTGGTGCTGGTCGTTCTCGCGCCGAGCTTCCGCCTCCTCGGATAGGTCAGTGGCCGAAGCTGTCGGAGTCGACGACGGCGGATTCGCCCTGGTCGAGAGCGGTCAGGGCGGTCATCTGACGCTCGGTGAGCTCGAAGCCGAAGACGTCCAGGTTCTGCCGGAGGCGCTGCGGGTCGGCGGACTTCGGGATCGGGACCAGGCCGAGCTGCAGGTGCCAGCGCAGGATCACCTGGGCCGGGGTGCGATCGGTCTCCGCCGCGATCTCGCCGACCACCGGGTTGTCCAGGATCTTGACGCCCTGGCCGCCGATCGGGGACCAGCTCTCCGTGACGATGCCGTGCTCGGCGTGGAAGGCGCGGGCCGCCACCCGGGTGGACGCCGGGCTGAGCTGGATCTGGTTGACGTCCGGGGCGACGCCCGTCGCGTCGATGATCCGCTGCAGGTGGGCGGGCTTGAAGTTGCTCGTGCCGATGGCCCGGACCCGGCCGGACTCCAGCAGGCTGACCAGCCCCTCCCAGGCCTGGACGTACCGGTCGTGTGACGGGTTCGGCCAGTGGATCAGCACCAGGTCCAGGTAGTCCAGGCCGAGCGTGTCCAGGCTGTTGCCGACCGCCTCGGCGGCCAGGTCCCGCCCGTGCCATTCCTTGTTGAACTTCGTGGTGACGAAGATGTCCTCCCGCTCGACGCCGGAGGCCTTCAGGCCGAGGCCGACACCGCGCTCGTTGCCGTACGCCTGGGCGGTGTCGATGAGCCGGTAACCGGCCGTGAGCGCGTCGGCGACGACTCGTTCGGCGTCCTCGTTGCCGAGCGGCCAGGTCCCGGCGCCGATCCGGGGCATGTCGGCCCCGTGCAGCAGCCGCACCGTCGGGGCGAGCGTGTCCGTCATGGGGATACTCCCTTCACACCGTACTGCGTCAATTTGATCTTAATCACGGTCGGCGGGTGCCTTCCGGAACCCGTGCGAAATCGACAAATATGTATGGCATGCGGAGTCTCGTCGCGCTCGTCATGGTCGCGGTTCCGAACCGCCGCCGCTGGTCCGGGTGCGGTCGGCGTCCCGGTCGCTGCCGATCCTCGCGGCCGTGGCGAACGGGTTCTTCGCCGACGAGCGGCTGAACGTCGACTATGCCCAGTTCGTCTCCTCCCGGCCGACGTTCATCCAGGTCGACCAGCAGGAGATCGAGTTCATCGTCTCGTCGATGGACAACGCCATCAACTACCAGCTCAACCCGGGAAATCCGGCCGGGCGCATCCTCGACAACGTGATCGTCGGCGGGCACGACCTGGGGCTCGGGCTGGCGTTGACGGCGGCGGCCGGATACCCGGACGCGGCGAGCCTGCGGGGCAAGCGAGTCGGGGTGGACGTGCCGCACTCCGGCTTCGGGCTGCCGGCCGAGAAGATCCTGCTCGAACAGGGGCTGGTGGCCGATACCGATTACACGCTGGTGTCGGCGGGCAGCACCCCGGCCCGCTACCAGGGGCTGCTCGACGGGTCGTGGGAGGCCGCGATCATCAACGCCGAGGGAGTGGTCCGGGCCCGGGAGGCGGGGCTGCCGGTGATCGGGACGGTCGCCGAGCTGTACGACGCGTACCAGGGTGGGGTCCTCGCCGGGAACCGCGAGTGGCTGGCGGCTCATCCGGACATCGCGGTGCGGTTCCTTCGGGCGTACGTCCGGGGGATGTCCTGGGTCTTCGACAGGCGTCATCGGGACGCGGCGATCGCGCTGCTGGTCGACGCGGAGACGACGCCCGCGCTCGCGGCGAAGATCTACGAGCTGAACGTGGGGCCGGACGGGTTGTCGCCGCGTGGGGCGCTGAGCCCGCCGGGGTTCCGGACCGTCCTGGAGTTGCGGGACGAGTTCCACGGGTTCGAGACGCCGCAGGACATCGATCGGCTGGCGTCGCCCGAGGGCGGTCTCTACGACCTGAGCTATTACGACCGTGCCACTCGCGGCCGGCCCGGGCACGGCGGTTGACAGCGGGATCGTCGCGGAACAGGATCGGCTTCTGTCCGAAATGGAGCACGGAAGCCGGGGTGCCGCATGGACGCGCGGGCGAAGCGCATCGACACGTTCCGGATCCTCGGCACCATCGTCGTGGCGGCCGGGTTGTTGATCACGATCGTGGGTCTGACGACTGATGACCTGCCGGCCGCGGCCTACGTCCTCGCGGGCATGCTCGTGGTGATCGGCTCCGGGCTGCGGATCGAGGCGGCGGTCACCGACCGGCGTTGATCTGGGCCGCCGCGGTCAGGATGCGCTCGCGTAGCCAGGCGTGACCGGGGTCGGAGCCCGCTCTTCCTGCTCAGGACACGTCGTCGTGGGTCAGCCCGGCGCGGTGGGCGAGGATCGCCGCCTGGACGCGGCTGGTGAGCTCCAGCTTGGCGAGGATGCGGCTGACGTGCGTCTTCACGGTGGCCTCGCTCAGATGCAGGCGCCTGGCGATCTCCGCGTTGCCGTGGCCGCCGGCGAGAGTCGCCAGGACGTGCCGTTCCTTGGCGGTGAGCCGGCCCAGACGTTCCCGATCCGGGAGCTGCCGCGTGAAGGTGTCCAGCAGGCGGCGGGTCACCCGGGGCGAGAGCATCGCGTCGCCGGCCGCCGCCGCCCGCACCGCGATCGTCATCTCGGCCGCCGTGGCGTCCTTCAGCAGGAAGCCGGCGGCTCCGTCCCGCAGGGCGGTGTGCACGTACTCGTCGAGGTCGAACGTGGTGAGCATGACGACCTTCGGCGGGGTGCTCAGCCGGGCCAGCTCCCGGGCGGCGGTCAGGCCGTCGGTGCCGGGCATGCGGATGTCCAGCAGCGCCACGTCGGGACGGTGACGCCGGGCCAGCGCGACCGCCTCGGCGCCGTCACCGGCCGCCGCCACCACCTCGATGTCACCCTCCGCCTGCAGGATGGTGCGCAGCATCTCGCGCACCATCCACTCGTCGTCGGCGACCAGCACGCGGATCATGGATGGTCCTCGGGTGGCGTGGGGATCGTCGCGCTCACTCCGAAGGCGCCGTCCGCCGTACGGCCGGCCGTGAGCCGGCCACCCAGCAACTGGACGCGTTCGCGGAGACCGAGCAGGCCGTGGCCGCCGGGCGGCAGGGAAGCGGCGGATGCCGAGGACCCGCCGTGGTTGCTGACGGTGACGGTGAGGGCGGCCGTTTCGTAGCGTAAGAGCACCGTTCCGGCGGCGCCGGGCGCGTGCTTGCGAACGTTGGTGAGCGCTTCCTGAACCACCCGGTAGGCGGCGTGCTCGACGAGAGCGGGCAACGGGCGGGGCGTGCCCCTGTCTATGTGTATAAGAGACAGCAGGGGCGCCGTGCCGGTGCGGAGCACCCCGACCAGCGTACGCAGCTCGTCGAGCGCCTCCCGGCCGATGGTCCCGATGCGGGCGGCGATCGCCCGGTGCTCGTCCGGGTAGGCCACCTGCAGCGCGGTGGCGTGCAGCACCATCAGGCTCACCCGGTGGGTGACCACGTCGTGCATGTCGTGGGCGATCCGGCTGCGTTCCTCCGCGCGGGCCTGATCCGCGAGCAGCAGACGCTCCCGTTCGGCGCGGGCGGCCCGCTCGCGGAGCGCGGCGACCCACATGCCCAGCACGGTGGGCGCGATGCAGAGCGCGACCGCCAGCGGGATGATCGCGTCGAGCCCGTCCCGGCGGAACGGCACGGCCACCGCCACGGTCGCCGCCGTGGTGAGGATCAGCAGCGTACGTCGTGAGCGGGCGCTCGCACCCACGGTGTACTGGGCGAGAACGACGGCGGGGTAGGCCGCGGCCAGAACCCAGCCGGTGATCGCGATGACCGCGAAGACCGCGGGCCGCCGACGGCGCACGACCGCTCCGGCACCCACGAGCAGGCCCAGGGACACCGCCGCCGGCGGGCTCGGGTGCCAGTGAAGATACGGCGAGCCGCCGAACAGGGTGGAGTCCATCGCCGGGCCGGCCGTGGTCGCCGCACAGGCCAGACCGAGGATCGCGTCCCCCGCACGGGCGCGGTGCTGCCACAGCCGCCGGACCATCACCCGAGTCTAGGCAGTGGCCTGTCTCTTATACACATCT
>KL571257.1:43287-49545 GCA_000715855.1 Actinoplanes liguriensis | reverse complement strand
GAGATGTGTATAAGAGACAGAGTCTAGGCAGTGGCGGCGCCGGCGTCGTCCATCGAAGGATGTAGGCGCCGGCGACCTTCGCCCGACGCGCGGGACCGGCTCGGATCCCTAGCGTCGATCCGGTGCGAATACCCCTTTTCCTGTACGCGGTCTACGCGCTCCCGGCCGGGTGGCTCCTCGGCCGGGGCAGCGGCCTGATCGCCGGCGCCGGAGTCGTGATCACTCTGACGGCGGCGGTGGCGAGCCTCCTGGCGGCGGTGCGCCGGTCACGCCGCCCGGCGATCGCGCTGCACGCTGTGCTCGTACCCGTGCAGTTCGTTCTCAGCGTGCCGTCGAACGTGCCGCTCGCCGGTCTCCTGCTCTCCGCCGCCGTCCTCGTGGCGGCCCGGCCGCACTTCCCGCAGCTGCGCAGGTCGATCCGCCGCCTGCTCCTGACGATTCACGTCGGCACCTCGGTGAGCTGGCTGGGTCTGGCGACCGCGATGACGGCGCTGGCCGTGATCGGGCTCGTCACCGGTGACGCCGCACTCCGGCACGCCGTCTACCAGATCATGCATCTCTTCGACCTGACCATCGTCATCCCCGTGGTGGCGCTCGCCATCACCAGCGGACTGCTGGTGTCCCTCGGCACCCCGTGGGGCCTGATCCGGCACTGGTGGGTCCTGAACAAATTCACGTTGTCGGTCGCCATCCCCATGGTCGCGGGCGTCCAGCACCTCTGGATCGCGGACCTGATCGCGCGCGGCGCGGCCGACCCGGGTGCCGCTCCGGGCGGTCTCGGCGTCCGGCTGCTTTGGTGCTTCCTCGCCTACGACGTGACACTGTGGACCGCCACGGCCCTCTCCGTCCACAAGCCCGGCGGCCGCACCCCGTGGTCCCGCCGCCCGGCGCCGGCGACCGGCAGAATTGCTCGACCATCTTAATTCGAATACGGAAATCTCTCCTGATATTCCGAGCGAATTCACCTCAACGAGTCGGTGGAATGCGCACTCGGATGATCGGTCAGATTTGTATTCGAGCGGTCGTCGGAATGGGTGACGGCCGCCTGTCGATCTCGTGCGGGCCGTAGGTTGAGGCGCAGGAAATCGGCACGTCATCGGCGGTCAGGAGTAGCAAGGAATGGGAATTCGCAAGCTCTTTTCGGGTGCATTGATTGTCGTCGTGACCGGGATCGGAATGGCTCTGACGGCACCGTCGCCGGCCAGCGCCGCGCCCGGCGACGCCCGTTGTCAGGCGGCTTCCAACAGCGGCGGGCTCGACATCGGCAGGGGCCTCAGGAATTCCGGCGCACCGAACTTCGTGCCGGACGGATGCACCTCGATCTGGATGCAGCTGACCGAGGTCCACTACATCACGTACGCGAAGGCGTGCCTGGAGACCAGCTCGGGCCGGAACTATCGGTGCGGCCCGTGGGTCTACCTGGAGGACAATTACGCCTGGAACCGGCTGCTCCCGCATGTGAAGGCCGGGAACCAGTGGCAGCTGTACCTGAAAGCCGAAGGCCCCGGGTACGTCGGCTTCGAGTTCTCCGGCTGACCTTCTCGTTTGATCCGGGCGGTGCGGGTCAATACTGTGACCGCCGTGAATGAACAACACGGGGTACCAGCACCACAACCGCCCGACGCCCATCCGGACGCGCAGTTCGGGCAGCCCTGGCCGGACTCGGCTCCCCGCGAGCCGATCCGGTCACTGCGCGGCCCGCGCACCGCGTGGGGCACCTTCAAGGCCCTGCTCGGGGCGGCCATCGTCCTCGCGTTCGTCGGCGGCGTCATCTACACCCACGTGATCGACCCGGACCGCGACGACGCGGGCAACGTCCGCGGCGACCGGACGATCTCCTTCGACGACGTACGCGCCGGCGACTGCACCAGCCTCAACAGGTTCATCGCCCTGGACAGCGACATCGCGGCGACGCCGTGCACGAACGCCCACAACGCCGAGGTGATCGGCCGCTACGCGATGCCGAAGGGCGACTGGCCGGGGCAGGACGCGGTCGACAAGTCGGCCAAGACCGAGTGCGCGCGCCAGTTGAAGGCCTACGCCGGCACCCCGGCCGACGACATCGAGGCTGTCTCCGCGACGCCCACCGAGTCGACGTGGAGCCGTGACCGCGACATCATCTGCTTCGCCTACCGATCCGCCGGCGACCTCACCACCTCCCTGCGCCGGTGACCGCGTGACCGACTTCGTGATGCGGCGCTGGAACCTGGCCGCCCGCCCCGGGCACCTGACGACGCCCGAGATCGAACGGCTGGTGATCTTGATCCACTGTACGGCGTCAGCCTCTCGTTCTCGGACGACGAATCCGGTGATGAGCTGGTCGAGCTGTACGACTGGGTGACTGACGACGCGGCCGTACGGGAGCGGGTCGAACTGGTCGACAGGGCGCCCCGCTCCCGGGCGAGTTGAGCGGGGGCCCTCCCGCCGCGGTGGAGGGTGCACTGCTGTCCAGGGAGTTGCTCGTCGCTCTGGTCGGCCTGGCGGGCGGGTGGCTCTCGGCGCGTGAAGATCCGCGTCAAGCGGCAAGAACGAGGTGGATCTCGACGTGGACCGCTCACAGCCCAAGGACGCCGAAGAGGTCGACCTCCAACACATCAACGTCTGCTGCGGTGTCGTGGTGAACCACTGTCGTCGGGGAGGAGGTTGAGGAACTCTGGTCCTCGCGCCCACGCGTGCAGGGCGAACCCGGAGACCTGGCGGTCGAGGAGCATCTCCACGTAGTCGAGCCCACGCGTGCAGGGCGAACCCGGCATCCGGGAGGGCCTCGGCCATCGGGAGGCCCTGGTCTCCGAATCCGATGAGGCCGGTGACCAAAGTTGTGGTGTCCGTGATGCTCATGGTGTCTGGCGCCCGGGTGGCGGAGCGGGTCTTTTCACCCCGCCCCGTCCGGGATGGCGTTCGGTTCGGTGGCTCAGCGGTTGGGGAGGTTGCTCAGCGACTGAGAACGCTGCTCAAGCAGGTCGGCGTAGGTGCCGTTCTTCTCCGCCCAGCGGAGCCGCTCGGCGGCCTTCACCACGATCTCGTTCGGGGTGGGGGTCTGCGTCATCAGGCCGATGACCTCGTCGAGGAAATCACCCAGCGGGAGCGCTGCGGGGTTGAGCTTTTCCTGGCCGGCGTTCGCGACGGCCGGCGGGATCAGCTCGGTGACCTGCACTCCGGTTCCGGCCAGCTGCGCACGAAGGGATTCGGTGTAGGCGTGGACGCCGGCTTTCGAGGCGCCATAGGTGGGCATCAGCGGGAACGGGAGGAAGCCGATTCCGGAGGTGACGGTCTGATGTCGCCGTGACCCTGCTGGATCAGGTGCGGGGTGAAGGCGTCGATGACGCGGATAGTGCCGAGCAGGTTGATCTGGATGCTGGCCTCGGCCTGCTCGTAGTGGGCGGGGTCCCGGAGGTCTTCGACGATCATGACACCGGACATGGTGACGACAAGGTCAAGATCCGGGTGGTTGGCGAGCACCTCGTCACGGGCCTTGGATACGGATGCGGAGTCGGTGACGTCGATCTGGACGGTCTCGAGGTCGGTCACCTTGTCGGTGTTGCGGCCACCGACGATGACGGTGCTACCGGCGTCGAGGAAACGGTGAGCAAGGCCCAGACCGATACCGGAGGTGCCTCCGACGATCAAAACGGTACGGTTGCTGATGTCCACGGGAACGCTTCTTCCTGGTTGGTAAATGGGACATAATTAGCTTCCCGCCGGGGCGAGTATGGGGGAAGGTCCCTGCTGATCCAGGGGAGTGACAGGGCCCCTCTCGTGCCGAGCATCGGCATTAGCGTGGCTTTTATGACCGACGACACCATCTCGAACCGGCTCGGCGAGTACCTGCGGGCACGCCGCGACCTCGTCACCCCCGACCAGGCCGGCATTCCTGTTGCGCCCAAGCGGCGGGTCACCGGGCTTCGCCGGGAGGAAGTCGCCATGCTCGCCGGGATCAGCGGCGACTACTACCTCCGCCTCGAGCGCGGACGGGACAACAACCCCTCACCCCAGGTCCTGGAGGCCCTGGCACGGGTTCTTCTGCTGGATGATGTCGAAACCGAGTACCTCCTCAGCCTCGGCGCGCACAAGCCGAAACGGAGACCAACCCGCAAGACCGTGAGAGTGCCGGCACGACTGCACCATCTCCTCGCAGCCCTCGACGTCCCTGCGTTTCTTGAAAGCCGTTCCTTCGACGTCGTGGCATCGAACGACCTCGCAGTCGCGCTCTCCCCACGCCTGACGCCCGGACGCAACCGACTCCAGGATCTACTCCTCGACCCGGAAGAACGACAGTTCCACGAAGACTGGGGCACAGCCACCGCCGACTCCGTTGCCGCGTTCCGCAGTTCCGTCGGCGATGACATCACCGACGCCCGAGTCGTCGAAATCGTCGGAGAACTGTCCCTGGCCAGTGCCCGCTTCCAGCAGCTCTGGGCACGGCAAGACGTCCGTCACCTCGAAGGCGGCACCACCAACGTCACCCACCCCACCGTCGGCCCGCTCCGCCTCCACCGCGAAAAACTGCCCGTGGGCGACCTGCTCCTGGTGATCTACTACCCCGATCTGCACTCCGACACGGCCGGCAAGCTGGCCCTACTCGCCTCCCTCATCACCGAACCAACCCGGCAGACCACCACCGACATCCTCGGCGCCGCCGACACTCAGCCGTAGGGCAGCGACACGCGCCGCTGACAGCCCCGGTAAATCGATGACGAAGATCGAGAGCCCACCTTCGTTGACCCGCCGACCGCGCATTTGGCCATTGAGTTCCTTCCTCGCCGACATGCAAAGGCACGCGCAGCGGCATGGGCGGCGGCTCGGCGTCCTGGTCTTTACTCACCGCAAAGTGTCTTTCTCTCGCCTCGTCTAGCTGTTTCTGATGGCGGCCTGTCAGTCGGCGAGGCCGGAGCGGTAGGCGAAGACGGCGGCCTGGACCCGGTTGTTCAGGCCGAGCTTGCTGAGCACGGCACTCACGTGGATCTTCACGGTGCCCTCGGCGAGGTGCAGCGAACGGGCGATCTCGGCGTTGGACAGGCCCGCGCCGAGCAGGGTCAGCACCTCGCGCTCGCGGACGGTGAGGACCTCTGCCGCCGTCCGCGCGGCGAGCCGTTCCCGCAGGGTGCGGCCGTGCAGCAGGCCGACGATGCGGTGCGCGACCGGCGGGGCGAGGACGGTGCCGCCGTTCATCGCGGCTTTGATGCTGCCGATCAGCTCGAACGGGTCGCCGGATTTGAGCAGGAAGCCGTGGACGCCGGACTCCAGCGCGCGGGCGATGTACCGGTCCTCGTCGAACGTCGTGATGATCAGGACGCGGACCGCGGGATGGCGGGCGCGGATCGCCTCGGCCGCGGTCAGGCCGTCCATGCCGGGCATCCGGATGTCGAGCAGCACCACGTCCGGCCGCAGGCGTTCCACCTCGGTCAGCGCGTCCCGGCCGTCCTGCGACTCGGCGACGATCTCCAGATCAGAATCGGACGTGAGGACGGTGCGCAACCCGGCACGGACCAGCGGCTCGTCGTCGGCGATCAGGATCCGGATCATCCGGTACGCCCGGTGGTGTCCCGCAGCCGCGCGATCCGGCCACCGTCGAAGCAGACGACGTAGTTCCCGTACGCCAGGGGATAGTTCCCGTCGGTGTAGTAGTGACAACCCGCGCCGTATCCGTCGCCCAGCCGGATCGGCGACTCCCGCCCGGGCAGCAGCGTGAGTGCCGTGGCCTGCGGCATCCCGACCCGCAACGCGTCGTACGTGCGCTGCTCCATCGACGCGTCCCGCACCGCCCACGTGTAGAAGCCGGTCGCGACGACGAGCAGCGCCGCGCCGGGGACCAGGATCGTGCCGGCCAGCATCCGCCGGGCGCGACGACGCCCGGTGTCGTAGCCGGTGGCGTCGTCGTCGATGCCCGGCGGCACGTCGGCGACCAGTTGGAATCGGTCATCGGCGGGCCCCGCGTCGAGCGTTCCACCGGCCCGTTCCAGCCGCGCGGCGAGCGCCGCCAGCCCGGTTCCGGCCCGGCCCGGCTCGTGCTGCCCGGCGAGCGGGTTGGTGATCTCCACCCGCCGGCCGGTGAACGTGACCGTGACCGGGGCGCCGGGCGCGTGCCGGGCCGCGTTCGACAGCGCCTCGGACAGCAGCCGGGCCAGGAACACGTCGTGCGGCGGACTGCCGCTGACCTCGACGGTCATCCCGGCGGCGCGCGCCCGGTCGAGGACCGCCCCGGCGTCGGCGTCGAGATCGAAATCAAGAAGATCGACGATTCGCCGTACGGTGTCGATC
>KL571257.1:42435-43012 GCA_000715855.1 Actinoplanes liguriensis | reverse complement strand
ATGTGTATAAGAGACAGATCCGGGCGCGCTCACGCAGCCGGGCGGTGCGCGCCTGCGCCCAGCCCTGCTCGACGAACTCGCGTCGCAGCCGCCGGTACGCCCCGGCCAGCGTCCCGAAGACGGCCAGCACCACCACGACCTGGTCGACCAGCCACGCCACGGTGTCCTGACCGCGCGCGACGGCGATCGACGCGGCCACCTCGACCCCGCAGAGCAGCACCACCACCAGCCAGGCGCGCCCCCGCCGCCCGCACAGGTGACCGGCGGCGACCACGCCCGCCGCGGCGAGCACGTACCACTGCCCCCACCCGTGCATGCGGCCCAGCCTAGGCGTCGCGACGCACGAGCAGCAGGCGCGCGCCGAGCCAGGCGGCCGCCGTCCAGGCCAGCAGGACCAGCAGATGGCGTACGCCGTCGCCGGCGGCGAAGTCCACGGCCGCCCACGCCGGCAGGTAGACGCCCCTGCGCTCGTCGATCAGCTGCAGGCCGAGCAGCAGGACGACCATCGTGGTCAGCGTGCCCACGCCGCTGCGCAGCAGGAACCCGACGCCGGTGGTGAGCGCGCAGGCGACCGCCG
>KL571257.1:39624-42220 GCA_000715855.1 Actinoplanes liguriensis | reverse complement strand
GTATAAGAGACAGGCCGCAGGCAGCTCGTGACCGGATCGCCGGGCCGGGCGTGCGAGCCCAGCGCCAGTGCGGCGGCCGCCCAGCCGGCGCACGCGCAGAGCAGGCCCGCGCCGAAGCCGGTGACCACGGCGACCGCGGTCTTGGCGAGCAGCACGTCACCGCGGCGTGGCCGGGCCAGGAACGTGGAGCGGATCACGCCGATGCCGTACTCCGAGGTGACCAGCAGCATCGCGAGCGCGACCAGGACGAGCTGCCCGAGCTGGGCCGCCTGGATCAGCGGGTCCAGCACGGGCAGCGTCTCGGACTCCGGCAGGCGGCCCATGGTGATGTCGTAGGTGAAGTCGTTGGCCAGGATGAACGCCATGCCCGCGGTCAGCAGCGGCGCGGCGGCCACGCAGAACCACGGGGAGCGCAGCGACCAGAGTTTGCCCCACTCGGCGGCGAACGCGTTGCTCATCGGGGGACCGCCACGTACTCGGCCTCGTTCTCGACCAGGCGCACGTACGCCTCCTCCAGGCTGGGGGTGCCGGTGCGCAGCTCGCGCAGGACCGCACCGGCTCGGTGCGCGCGCCGGCCGACCTCGGCGGCGGGCCATCCCCGTACGCGCAATCGGTCGTGACCGGTCTTCTCGGCGTGCTCGCCGAGCGCCGCGGCCAGCAGCGCGAACGACTCCTGGTCGGCGGCCGCCACCTCGACGGCCGCCTCCCGGTCCGCGGTGAGCTCGGCGAGCGGCGCGTCGGCGAGCAGCCGGCCCCGGCCGATCACCATGATCCGGTCGGCGATCAGGGCGACCTCGCTGATCAGGTGGCTGGAGAGCAGCACGGTGCGGCCCTCGCCGGCCCAGGTGCGCAGCAGTTCGCGCACCCAGCGCACGCCGTCCGCGTCGAGGCCGTTGACCGGTTCGTCGAGGATCAGCGTGCCCGGGTCGCCGAGCAGCGCGCCGGCGATGCCGAGCCGTTGCGCCATGCCGAGCGAGTACGTCCCGGCCGGTCGTCCCGCGACCGCGCCGATCCCGACCTGGTCGATCACCGCCCGGACCCGGGCGCGGGGGAGGCCGTTGTAGCGGGCCAGCGCCAGCAGCCCGGCCCGCCCGCTGCGCCGCGGATGGAAGGCGCGGGCATCCAGATGCGCGCCGACCAGCCGCATCGGATCGCATAGGTCGGCGTAGCGCCGGCCGTCGACCAGCGCGGCGCCGGCGGTGGGCCGGTCCAGTCCGAGCACGATGCGCATCGCGGTGGACTTGCCCGCGCCGTTCGGCCCGAGCAGCGCGGTGACCTGCCCGGACGGCACGGTCGCCGTGATCCGGTCGACCGCTGTCCGGTCGCCGTAACGTTTGGTGAGTTCCTTGAGCTCGATCACGAGGTTCAGCCTCGTGGGGCGGAATCGGTCACACATCTCCCGATCGACGGCGTTCGGCTATGTCTTTCGGACTACCCGGCTGTGTCGGTGGACACCAATTCGACGGGGTGCCGTCATTTTGCGTTCAACTCCCGTAGCTTGGAGTGCTGCCCCGGGCAGCTCGGCGCAGTGCGCCTGGCCTATGACGGACCTGAGGTGGATAGGGAGCACGCCCGGTGACGGTGACCACTGACCTGCGACTGATCGAACTCTCCGAGATCGATGCCGCACCCGAGGCGCCGGCGGTGTTCCACTCCCGCTCCGCGCCGCTGCGCCGCACCCTCGTCGACGTCCTCGACGCCACGGTGCGGGACCACGCGGGGGCCGCCGCGCTCGACGCCGGCGGGGTGACGCTGACCTATCGTGAGCTGGCCGTCGAGGTCGAGGCGCTGCGGGCGACGTTGCGGGGGCACGGGGTCGGGGCCGGCGACCGGGTGGGCATCCGGATCTCGTCCGGTTCGGCCGAGCTCTACCTGGCGATTCTCGGGGTGCTGGCGGCCGGCGCGGCGTACGTGCCGGTCGACGCCGACGATCCGGAGGAGCGGGCCGAGCTGGTCTTCGGCGAGGCGGGCGTGTGCGCGGTCCTCGGTGACGGGTTGAGCGTGTCGCTGCGGCGTACCCCGGAAGGCGCCGACCGGCGACCGGAGGCGGCCGACGACGCGTGGATCATCTTCACGTCCGGCTCGACCGGCACGCCGAAGGGGGTGGCCGTCACGCACGGCTCGGCGGCCGCGTTCGTCGACGCCGAGGCGCAGCTGTTCCTGGTCGACGACGGCACCGAGCCGCTCGGCCCGGGGGACCGGGTGCTGGCCGGGCTGTCGGTGGCCTTCGACGCGTCCTGCGAGGAGATGTGGCTGGCCTGGCGGCACGGGGCCTGCCTGGTGCCGGCCGCGCGCTCGCTGGTGCGCAGCGGCGTCGACCTGGGCCCGTGGCTGGCCGAGCAGCGGATCACGGTCGTCTCGACGGTGCCGACGCTCGCCGCGCTGTGGCCGGTCGAGGCCCTGGAGGACGTCCGGCTGCTGATCTTCGGCGGGGAGGCGTGCCCGCCCGAGCTGGCGGAGCGTCTCGCGGTCGAGGGGCGCGAGGTGTGGAACACGTACGGGCCGACCGAGGCGACCGTGGTGGCGACCGCCGCGCGGCTGACCGGTGACGGGCCCGTCCGGATCGGTCTGCCGCTGGCCGGCTGGGAGCTGGCCG
>KL571257.1:39053-39397 GCA_000715855.1 Actinoplanes liguriensis | reverse complement strand
GGAGCCGGTCACGATGGGCGAGACCGGCGAGCTGGTCATCGGCGGGGTCGGCCTGGCGCGGTACCTGGACGACGCCAAGGACGCCGAGAAGTTCGCGCCGCTGCCGTCGATGGGCTGGGCGCGGGCGTACCGCAGCGGCGACATCGTGCGCGCCGAGGCCGAGGGGCTGCTGTTCCTGGGCCGCGGCGACGAGCAGGTGAAACTGGGCGGCCGCCGGATCGAGCTGGGCGAGATCGACGCCGCGCTGCAGGCCCTGCCCGGGGTCGCCGGCGCGGCCGTCGCGATCAAGAAGACCGCCGCGGGCAACCAGCTCCTGGTCGGCTACCTGGTGACGCAGGGCGGCG
>KL571257.1:37857-38803 GCA_000715855.1 Actinoplanes liguriensis | reverse complement strand
GCAACCAGCAGATCCGCGAGCAGCTGCCGGCCGCTCTGGTCCCGCTGCTCGCGGTCATCGACGACCTTCCGACGCGTACGTCGGGAAAGGTCGACCGGGCGGCCCTGCCCTGGCCACTGGTCGTCGCCGGCGAGACCGCGGCCGAGCTGACCGCGGCCGAGGACTGGCTGGCCGGCGGCTGGGAGCAGATCCTCGGGCTGCGCCCGGCGGACGGTGACGCCGACTTCTTCACCAACGGCGGCAGCAGCCTGAACGCGGCGCAGCTGGTCGCCTGGATCCGGCAGACCTACCCGCAGATGTCGGTCGCCGACATCTACCAGAGCCCGCGGCTGTCGCAGATGGCCGCGGCCGTCGAGGCGCTCGGCGCGCAGGAGACCACCCGCCGCGAGGTGCGGCCCACGCCGCTGCGCTCCGGGCTGATCCAGGCGCTGCTGATGCTGCCGATGCTCGCCCTGGTCGGGCTGCGCTGGCTGACCGTGCTCGCCGCGCTCGGCAAGATCCTGACCCTGCTCGCGCCGGCCCCGTGGGCGCCGGACGTGTCCTGGTCGTGGATCGCGGCGAGCTGGCTGGTGCTGTTCAGCCCGGCCGGGCGGATCGCGGTCGCGGCGACCGGCGCGCGGATGCTGCTGCGCGGCGTCGGCCCCGGGAAGTACCCGCGCGGTGGCGGCGTGCACCTGCGGTTGTGGGCGGCCGAACGGCTCGCCGAGCTGACCGGCGCCAACGGGGTCACCGGCGCCGGCTGGATGATCACGTACGCGCGGGCCCTGGGCGCCCGCATCGGCCGTGACGTCGACCTGCACTCCGCGCCCCCGGTCACCGGGCTGCTCAAGCTCGGCCGCGGCGTCGCGATCGAGCCCGAGGTCGACCTCTCCGGCTACTGGATCGACGGCGACGTCGTGCGGGTCGGCATGGTCCGGGTCGGGGCGGGCGCCCGGGTCGGCTCCCG
>KL571257.1:36900-37629 GCA_000715855.1 Actinoplanes liguriensis | reverse complement strand
CCCGCCGGTCAGCGCTGGGCCGGCTCCCCGGCCGTGCCGGTCGCGGCCAAGGACGGCGCGGGCTGGCCGGCGCAGCGTCCCGCGCGGCACCGGTTCGGCGCCAAGTTCTGGATCGCGGCGTACAGCCTGACCGCACATCTGCTCGGCCTGGTCCCGGTGGTCGCCGCGCTGCCCGCGCTGGCGATCCTCGGGCGGGCACTCGGCGAGCAGCCGACCGCGACGGCGGCGCTGCTGGCCGCGCCGGCCGCCGCGGTGAGCTACCTGATCGCGTACGCGCTGGTCGTGCTCGTCGCTGTTCGCCTGCTCAGCATCGGCCTGCGGGAAGGATTCCACCCCGTCCAGGGCCGTCGGGCGTGGCAGGTGTGGACCACCGAGCGGCTGATGGGGATGGCCCGGATCGCGCTGTTCCCGATCTACTCCAGCCTGTTCACCCCGGTGTGGCTGCGGCTGCTCGGCGCCAAGGTCGGCCGCAACGTGGAGGCGTCGACGGTGCTCGCGCTGCCGGCGATGACCACGGTCGACGACGGCGCGTTCCTGGCCGACGACACCATGGTCGGGACGTACGAGCTGAGCCACGGCTGGCTGCGGATCGCCCCGGCGCGCATCGGCAAGCAGGCGTTCCTCGGCAACTCCGGGATGGCCGCGCCCGGCCGTTCGGTGCCCAAGCGGGGCCTGGTCGGGGTGCTGTCGTCGGCGCCGCGCAAGGCGAAGAAGGGCTCGTCGTGGCTG
>KL571257.1:31818-36698 GCA_000715855.1 Actinoplanes liguriensis | reverse complement strand
CGTCGTGGCTGGGCGCCCCGCCGATGCCGCTGCGCCGCACCGTCGAGACCGCCGACGCCAACCTGACGTACGCGCCGCCGACGCGCCTCAAGGTGGCCCGCGCCCTGATCGAGCTGTGCCGGGTCGTCCCGGTGATGGCCGCCGGCGCGCTGGTCGTCGGCGTCCTCGTCGCGCTCGCCGCGATCTGGCAGATCGCCGGCGGCTGGGTGACCGCGCTCGCCGCCGGCCCGATCCTGCTGGCCGCCGCGATCGCCGCCGCGCTGCTCGGCACCGCCGCGAAGTGGCTGCTGGTGGGCCGGTTCACGGTCACCGAGCACGCGCTGTGGACGTCGTTCGTGTGGCGCAACGAGCTGGCCGACACGTTCGTCGAGGCGTTCGCCGCGCCGTGGCTGTTCCGCTTCGCCAACGGCACCCCGCTGCTCAACCTCTGGCTGCGCACCCTCGGCGCGAAGATCGGCCGGGGTGTCTGGCTGGAAACCTACTGGCTTCCGGAGTACGACCTCGTCCGTCTCGGCGACGGCGCCTCGGTCAACCGGGGGTGCGTCGTGCAGACCCACCTGTTCCATGATCGGATCATGGCCATGGACGAGGTGACACTGGGCGCGGGCGCGACGCTCGGCCCGCACGGCATCGTGCTCCCCGGCGCGAGCATCGGCGCGGGCAGCACGGTCGGCCCCGGCTCGCTGGTGACCCGCGGCGACGCCGTGCCCGGCGACAGCCGGTGGCTGGGCAACCCGATCGCGGCCTGGCCGGCGACGGCCCCGCGGCGTTCATGACCTCAGCGGCATCCCCGGGCGCCGAGCATTCGGCCGACCCGTATCTGCCCGCGCACGGCAACGGCGGATATCGGGTGCTGCACTACGACCTCGAGTTCGACTATCGCGTCCCGACGAACCGGCTGGACGGCAAGGCGGTCATCACCGCCCGCGCCGTCCAGCCGTTGTCGCGCTTCACCCTCGACTTCGGCCGCCTGCGGGTCAAGGACGTCCGCGTCGACGGCCGGCCGGCGAAATTCGACCACCGGCCGGACAAGCTGCGCGTCCGCCCGGAACGCAACATCGGCTACGGGTCAATTTTCAAGATCGAGATTAGGTACGGCGGTAAGCCCGCCCCGATCGCCGGACGCTGGGGCGACATCGGCTGGGACGAGCTGACCGACGGCGCCTTGGTGGCGAGCCAGCCGATCGGGGCGCCGTCGTGGTTCCCGTGCAACGACCGGCCCGACGACAAGGCGACGTTCCTGGTGTCGCTGACCACCGCCGCGCCGTACACCGTGGTGGTCACCGGCGACCTGGTCACCCGGCGCCGCGAAGGCGGCATGATCACGTGGGTGTACGAGCGCAACGAGCCGACCGCGCCGTACCTGATGAGCGTGCAAGTCGGCCGCTACGAGGTGCTGGAGCTCGCCGCCGGCCGGGTGGCCCAGCGCGCCGCGATCCCGCCCCGCGTGCACACCACCTTCCGGCACGACTTCGGCCGGCACGGCGAGATCATGGCGGCCCTGGAGCACCTGTTCGGGCCGTACCCGTTCCGGGAGTACGTCGTGGTGGTCACCGACGACGACCTGGACGACCCGATCGAGGCGCAGGGCATGGCCGTCTTCGGGCGCAACCACGTCGACGGGCGGCGCACCCACGAACGACTCGTCGTGCACGAGCTGGCCCACCAGTGGTTCGGCAACAGCCTGACCGTCGCCAACTGGCGGCACATCTGGCTCAACGAGGGCTTCGCGACGTACGCCGAATGGTTGTGGTCCGGAGCCTCCGGCGGCCCGTCGGCGGCCTGGCACGCGGCCCAGTGGCACAGTTGGGCGGCGACCCAGCCCGCGAACATCGCCATCGCCGACCCCGGGGTGGACCGGATGTTCGACCCGCTCGTCTACAAGCGCGGGGCCCTGGCCGTGCACGCCCTGCGCGCCCGGATCGGGGAGGCGGCGTTCTTCGCGTTCGTCCGCTCGTGGGTGGCCGAGCACCGGCACTCGACCGTGACCACCGACGAGTTCCGCGCCCACGCCGCTCGTTTCTCGGCCCGCCCGCTCGACGACCTCTTCGACGCCTGGCTCGACAGGCCGGCCTTGCCCCCGCTGCCCGGGCAGTAGGCCGCAGATCCGGGCCCATCGTGTCGCTGCCCCGGCGCGGTGACCTCGACCGGGCACGGTGGTCTGCCCTCCACATGGGTGCGCTGGACGTGATGGGATGGACTGAACCCATGACTGCGCCGGAGGTTTTCGTGCGAGACGACCACCCTGTAGACCGATTTGTCGTCTCGGTGGAGGGCGAGGCGTCCGCAACGGTCATCAGCGTGATGCAAGAGGCGGCTCAGGAGCTTGCCGATCGGCGCACCTGGGTGCTCGGGCCACCGTGCTTCATCGATCAGTCCGATGAGCGGTGGGTGGGGTTCGGGCTGTCGATCTATACGGCGCTGCCGCCCTGGGGTGCGGACCTCGACCCCGCGGTGGACCGGTCCCACCTGGAGGAGGTCAAGGAGCTGGTCGGCGAGGTCTGCCGGATCTCGGGCGCGTACGACGTGTCGTTCCAGGTCGAGTACGCCGGCGAGCTCGTCGGCACGGTTGAGCACGGCCGGATGGACTCGGGAGTCGAGGTCACCCTGATCGGCGAGTGGGAGCGGGTGATCGATTCCGCGAGCCGGTAGCGCGCTCACGGCCGTACGGGAAAAGCTTTAGGTCGTGAAGGATTTCGCTGGGAGTGAACGCTGGAAGAGAGGGGGCGCCCGCACGGTTGAGCGCGATGTACTCAACTTTTCGGAGGTACCCGGTGACCAGCAAGCGTCTCCCTGTGTTGTTCCTCGACGACATCGTGCTGCTCCCCGGCATGGTCGTGCCCGTCGAGCTGGATGAGAAAGCCCGGGCGACCGTCGACGCCGCCCGTACCGCGGCCGGTTCCGAGCTGCTGATCGCGCCGCGGCTCGAGGACCGTTACGCCTCCTACGGCGTGGTCGCCACGATCGAGCAGGTCGGCAAGCTGCGCGGTGGCGCGTCCGCGGCCGTGCTGCGGATCGGCGTACGCGCCAAGATCGGCAGTGGTGTGACCGGTCCCGGCGCCGCGTTGTGGGTCGAGGCGGAGCCCGTCGAAACCGGCCAGCCGAGTGACGCGGCCCGTGAGCTGGCCGCCGAGTACAAGAAGCTGGTCGTCTCGGTTCTGCAGCGCCGCGAGGCGTGGCAGGTCATCGACTCGGTCAGCGCCATCGACGACCCCGGTGACCTGGCCGACACCGCGGGCTGGGCGCCGTACCTGTCCAGTGACCGCAAGCGTGAGCTGCTGGAGACCCCGGATGTCGAGGCGCGGCTGAAGCTGCTCATCGAGTGGACCGGCGATTTCCTGGCCGAGTCCGAGGTCAGCGACAAGATCGAGACCGATGTCCGGGAGTCGGTCGAGAAGCGCAACCGCGAGTACCTGCTGCGCGAGCAGCTCAAGGCGATCCGCAAGGAGCTCGGCGAGGGCGAGGCGGACGGCACCGACGACTACCGCGCCAAGGTCGAGGGGGCCACGCTGCCCGACGCCGTCCGTGAGGCGGCGCTGCGCGAGGTCGACAAGCTGGAGCGCGCCGGGGATCAGAACCCCGAGGCCGGCTGGATCCGCACCTGGCTCGACACCGTCCTCGACCTGCCGTGGAGTGTCCGGACCACCGACAACACCGACCTGGTCGCGGCCCGCGCCGTGCTCGACGCCGACCACCACGGCCTCGACGAGGTCAAGGACCGCATCGTGGAGTACCTGGGCGTTCGGGCCCGCCGCGAGTCCCGTGGCCTGTCCGTCGTCGGCGGGCGTGGCTCGGGCGCGGTGATCCTGCTGGCCGGTCCGCCCGGAGTCGGCAAGACCTCGCTCGGCGAGTCCGTGGCGCGCACCCTCGGCCGCAAGTTCGTCCGGGTCGCCCTGGGCGGCGTGCGTGACGAGGCGGAGATCCGCGGCCACCGCCGTACCTATGTGGGCGCTCTTCCCGGACGCATCGTCCGAGCCATCCGGGAATCGGGCTCGATGAACCCGGTCGTCCTGCTCGACGAGGTCGACAAGATCGGCAGCGACTACCGGGGCGACCCGGCCGCGGCGCTGCTGGAGGTGCTGGACCCGGCGCAGAACCACACGTTCCGCGACCACTACCTGGACCTCGACCTGGACCTGTCCGACGTGCTCTTCATCGCCACGGCGAACACCCTGGAGACGATTCCGCAGGCGCTGTTCGACCGGATGGAGCTGATCGGCATCGACGGCTACACCGAGAACGACAAGGTCGCCATCGCCCGGGACTTCCTCGTGCCGCGGCAGCTGGAGAAGGCCGCCCTGTCCGAGGGAGAGGTGACGGTCACCGAGGACGCCCTGCGCGAGATCGCCGCCAATTACACCCGAGAGGCGGGCGTACGGTCGATGGAGCGCCTGCTCGCAAAAGCGTTCCGCAAAGCCGCGCTGGGTGAGCTGCCCGCCACGGTCGAGGCCGCCGACCTGAAGGACCTGATCGGGCGTCCCCGGTTCACCCCGGAGTCCGCGGAGCGTACGGCTGTTCCCGGCGTCTCCACCGGCCTGGCCGTGACCGGGATGGGCGGCGACGTGCTCTACATCGAGGCGTCCCTGCTGCCCGGCGACAAGGGCGGGCTGTCCGTGACCGGCCAGCTCGGCGACGTGATGAAGGAGTCCGCGCAGATCGCCCTCTCCTACGTCCGGGCGCACGCCGGTGAGCTGGGCATCTCGCCGGAACAGCTGGACCACCCGATCCACCTGCACGTTCCCGCGGGCGCGGTGCCCAAGGACGGGCCGTCGGCCGGCGTCACGATGACGACCGCGCTGGTGTCGCTGCTGCTCGGCCGCAACGTGCGGGCCGAGGTCGGGATGACCGGCGAGGTCTCGCTGACCGGGCGGGTCCTGCCG
>KL571257.1:27401-31551 GCA_000715855.1 Actinoplanes liguriensis | reverse complement strand
GAAGCAGAAGCTGCTCGCCGCGCAGCGGGCCGGACTCACCGAGGTGTACCTGCCGCAGCGCAACGAGCCCGACCTGGACGACGTGCCGGCGGACGTGCTCGACGCGCTGACCGTGCACATCGTCTCGGACGTGCGCGACATTCTGAATACGGCTCTGGAGCAGGTGTCGGTCGGCGCCGCCGCCTGATCCCGGGGTCTGACGGCCGTGCCCGAGGGCACGGCCGTCTTTGTGAGCAACCTCTGGCCAGGCGCCCCGACGTCCTGGACGGGCCTGCCTGTCCGGCCGTCGCCCCCGCCCGGTCCCCTGAACTAGGCGAGCTCAGCCGCGTGCCCACCACTGGATGACGGCGATGGTGTGCCGGTGGGAGCCGTACTGGGTACCGCGGACTTCGTGACGAGGAAGTCGCCGATGGCGAGATAGTCGATCTCGGTATTCAGGAAGCAGGTGATGGCGTCATCGGGGGAACAGACGATCGGTTCACCGGCGACGTTGAACGAGGTGTTCACGAGACAGGGGATTCCCGTCCGCGTGGAGAACTCGGTGAGCAGCGTGGCCAGCAGCGGATTGCCGGCCGGGGTCACGGTCTGGATGCGGGAGGTGCCGTCGATGTGGACGGCGGCCGCGATCGAGTCCCGGAATTCGGTCCGCACCGGGTAGACGAAGGTCATGTACGGTGACCGTTGCTTTTTGCCCATATCGAAAATCTTGGGAGCGACGTCCTCCAGAACCACGGGAGCGAAGGGCCGGAAGGGCTCCCGGTGCTTCACTTTCGTGTTGATGATGTCTTTCATGTCGGGATAGCTGGGATTCGCGAGAATGCTGCGGTTGCCCAGTGCGCGCGGGCCGTATTCGGCGGCGCCTTGAAACCAGCCAACCACCACCTTCTCCTCCAGGAGGTGGGCGACCGTCGCAGCGATCTTCCCGGGTGGCAGCCGCAGCCAGGTGAGCGCATCGGCGTTGTGCTCCAGCGCGGCGAGGATCCGGCTGGGAGGGTAGGCAGGTCCGAGGTAGGGGGAGCCGCCGTGACGAGGGGGTGACGCGGTCCGTTCGGCAGCGTACGCCGCAGCGCCGATGGCGATCCCGGGATCGCTGGCCCCGCAGCTCACCTCCAGCCGGTCGAAGGGAAGCCTCTCCAGGAGCCGGATGTTGTTCACGCAATTGAGCGCCAGTCCTCCCTCGAACAGCAGGGTGCGCAGATCGGTGGCCCGTGCGAGAGCACGGAGCTGGTGCACGGTCACCTCCTCGATCATCTGCTGGGCAGCCGCGGCGACTCTGGCCCGGAAGGTGAAGGTGTCCCGACCGGCGCTCGTACTGTCGAAGATCTCGTCGAACAACGGCCGGTAGGCGGCGGTTCCAGCGGGGTTGCCAGCCAGGGCCAAGGTGAAACGCCCGGTGTCCTCGAGCGAGACGACCCGACGAAGCAGCGGATTCTCGCCGGGTGCCGGTGCTGGTTCGTACGAGGCGAGACCCATGACTTTGTACTCGTCGCTGTTCGGCACGAACCCGAGATAGCGCGTCACCTCGGCGAACAACTGAGCGATCGAATTGGCCATGTCCACGGTCAGCTGCGGGAAGACCTGGACGCGATCGCCGCGGATCTCGCCGAGGATGGCACTGTCCTGCTCCGACCGGCCGTCACTGACGAAGAACGCGGCGTCGTCCGGACCGGCGAAGACGCGCCCGCAGGCGAGGTGCGCACGGTGGTGCGGAACGGTTAGCAACCGTTCCGGCGCGATCCGGTGACCGGTCTGAGCCTCGAAGTCGCTGAGAAGCGCCCTTTTGCCAAGCGCTCCACCGTAGAGGATCCCGATCGAGGACAGCGCCGTGAATTTCAGTTCCGCCGGCATCCGGGTGCCGGCGATCGCGGAGATTGCCGACGCCGCGTATTCCTCGTCGAAGTCCCAGCCGAAGGCGAACTGGTCGACGTCGTCGAGGGTCAGACCGGCATCTTCCAGACACCATTGGATGGCGTGCAGCGGGAACGCGCTGGTCTTCCGCTGGCGACTGAGCCGTTCCTCCTCGACCGCGGCGACCAAATTTCCGTCGATGAACAAAGCTGCTCCTGCGTCGTGGCCGAGAACGCAGTGCCGGTCGATGCTGTCGCGGGTGTGACCGTACAGCCGGGCGAAGAGATCCGCCGCTCGAGAGAAGCCGTTGTATCCCAGAATGATCATCACAGCCCCCCGGTGTAGCGTCTCGAGGTGTCGTCCGCGGCCTCTTCCAGCTGCGCGTTGCGGACCATGGCGTCGATGTCCCCCACGGTCTCCGCGGCGAGATAGTCCCGCAGATCCAGCCAGACCCCGAGATCGCTCTCGATCGAGGAGAGCAGTCGCAGGCCGGCCAGGCTCGTCCAGTTGTCGAGCGCCGACAGGCGGGTGTCCGATGCGATGTCCGTGACGGGCTCCCCGGCGATCTCACGGATGAGGTCCGCCAGCGGAGGGTTCGTCCGGTCCTGGTCCTCAGGCATCACTAGTCACCTCGTCGGCCTCCACGGTGATCCATGCGGGCTTCACTAGCAGATCCGGTCCCAGTCTCAGGCGGTACTCGACAGCACCGTCGGCCTTCTCGTACGGCGTGAATCCTGCTCTCGGATAGAGCGAGGCTGCCGGGGTGTTTCGTCCGGTGTCCCGGAACAGGGCGTCCAGCAGCGGTACCCCCGCCGCTGTCGCCCGGTCAGCGATGTGGGCGATCACCGCGTCCTCGACCCCGCGGGAGAGGACCCGACAGCTGAGGATGAGATTCTCGATCAGCCAGCGCTCGCTCGTGCAGCTGATCCAGGCGCCCCCGACGATTCCCTCACTGCCGAAACGATCGCGCACCGCGACACTGAGCACGACACCGTCCACCGAGCCGGCCAGCCGGCGTAGACGGGCCTCGGAGGTGTGGCCGGTCATCGTGAACTGGTTGGTGCGTCCCGCGAGTTGGATCAGCCTGGTCAGGGAATATGCGTCGGCTGCCCGGATGTCCACGCGCAGGTCCAGGCTCTCGAGGTACTCCGCCAGGGAGGAATAGGAGGCGGCCGCCCGTTTCCGCTCGGAACGCGCGCGATACAGGCCCGTCCGTGAGTGGTCGGCGGGGGTCGCCGACAGCGTTGCGAAGTTCCCGTCGCGCAGCAGCGCCAGCGCGTTAGCGGACGGTTCGCCAGCCATGGGGACGACGATGACCTCGGGCAGCCGGGCGCGCACCAGCCCGCACTCGAACGCGCTGTCGTCGGCGAAGACAAAGCTATCCAGTCCCAGGTCGAGCTCGGCGGCGAGGGACCGTAAGTTGTCGTCCTTGGACGACCAGTCGACGGCCTGCGCGACGAAGTCGTCGGGGCGTACCAGCAGCTCGGGATGACCGTTGAGCACCTCTGCCACCGGTCCGGGGTCGTTCTTGCTCGCGATCGCCAGCAGGACACCCTGCCGGCGCAACGCCTTCACCCGGCGCTGAACCTCGCGGTAGCAGTTGCCGGGGTACGAACGCCCGGTCACGATGTTCTCCGGCCCGAGTTCGCCCAGCGTGCCACCCCAAAGAGTGCCGTCGAGGTCGAGAGCGAGAACCTTGCGGGACAACCCGGCCGCCGCGCGGCAGAAGGCGGTGGCCTCGCCGGCGTACCGGGCTTCAGCGCCGAGACTCCACGCCATCGTGGCGAACTGGTGGAGTCGCTCGTCGCGGACCGGGCCGGCCAGTCCCGGGAGGAGGTTCTCGAACTCGGTCACGTACACCCCCGGTACCTGCTCCTGGGTCGCGAGAAGCTCCGCGTTGAACAGCCGCCAGATCCGGCTCAGCACCGCGCGGGACCCGAACGAGATGACCGTGCGGTACTCGATCTCGTCGAGTGGCACCGTGTGCAGGAGCAGCTGACCGGGCGTCCGGACGAGAAAGCCGGCGACGGCAGTGCGTAGATCCGCCAACCGCTCGGTCAGCGCCGCGGCCAGCGCGTCCAGATCCGCGGGGTCCCACTCATCGGGAAGAAACCATCGGTCGTGGGTCAGCACCAGCGTGATGTCGGGCCGGAAACGTGCCAGTTCCGAGTCCGGGTCGCTCAACTCCACCATGACCCGGTCGAACGGCGCCTCGTGAATCGTGGGCTCGATACCCGCGTCCAGCAGCAGGGCCCGGAGCATGGGCACCACGCCCTGGGTGGTGAACCTGTCTCTTATACAC
>KL571257.1:24737-27118 GCA_000715855.1 Actinoplanes liguriensis | reverse complement strand
GAATGTGCTCGAGCAGACGACCGGCCTCGGCGAGCGTGAAAGGGTCGGCAGCCGATACGGTCTCGCGCACCACCTCCGGTTCAGCGTCGGCACTCGGTAGCGTGAGTGCTCGCAGGCGGGCCAGCACCGCGCGAGTTTGCCGCTGTTCCATGACCGCACCCCTCACATCTCGATCAGCGTGCAGAACCAGTGCATGCCCTGGGCCAGGCCGGCCACGGCGACGACGTCACCGGCCCGCAGCTCACCGCGGTCGAGATAGACGCTCAGGCCCAGCAAGGGGTCCACGCAGCCGCAGTGGCCGTACTCAGCGATCAGGTCGAGGTTCGTCGCCTCGAGCGAGATGCCCACCGCCTTGGCCGCGATCTCGACCGACGGCCGGTTGTCGTTCAGGTAGATCAGGCGTGAGAGCCGGTGACGGTCGACGCCGGCCCGCCGGAACGCGCCGTCGACGGCAGAGGCGACCGTGGTGTCAACCGCACGGACGAAGCTGCGGAAGGCCTCCGGACGTCCCCGGAAGTGCTCGAACACCCGCAGCTGTGGATCGACATCCCGGTTGGTGCGGCCCGGCGGCGGCACGGGTTCTGCGCTCCCGCCGTACTCCAGACGGAAGAAATCGGACCAGCTGGCATCGGTCACCTGTTCGGTGGCGAGCCAGCGCATCGACGGATGCCCACGCCGCAGCACCACCGCGACAGCACCGTCGCTCTCCACGTTCCCCGCCATCCGGTCGATGTGGTGTTCGCTGACCCGGTTCACCGCCACCAGCAGCACGGTCTCGGTGTCCCCGCGGGTGGCGAAGACGCCGGCCGCCTGTTGAAAGGCAAGCACCGCGGAGGCGCAGGTCTGCGTCAGCAGCAGGCTGGGCACGTCGGTGAGCCCTGCCCGGTGGGCGACCGCGGTAGAGAGGTCCCACTTGAGATACTCGGGCAGCGCGCTGGAGGCGACGATCAGATAGTCGATGTCACCGGGCTGCAGATCGGCGCGCCGCATGGCGAGCCGGACAGCGTCGGCGGCCAGGTGAGTCGCCTGAGTCTCGGGGGCCGCCCGGCGGTACGTGCGGTAGCCCAGTTTGGTGAGGGCCGCCAGATCTCCGTTGTCGTGCGTGGCCGACAGGTCCGTGGCTTCACCCAGCGAGGCGGCGAGTGCGGCGATGCCGAAGTCGACGGCGGGTCCCGTGATCATGCCGGCGCCCCTCGGCGGGAGTGCTCCCGAGCGTAGTTTCGTAGCCCGGCACGCACACGATCGAACAGTTCGCTCAGTTCGTCGTCGGTGTACACCAGGGCCGGCAGCAGTTGGATTCCGTCCGGCGCGCCGTGGACGAGCGCTCCCGCGTCCCGTATGGCGGCGACCACATCCCGTACCTGCTCGGCGGGCAGCGGTGTTCCGTCGGACGCGAGGAGACGGATGGACCGGAAGCAACCACGCCCGGTCACCGTCCGGACCATCGGCTCCTCCGCCGCGATCCGGGCGAGCTGCTCGTCGAGCTGCAGGGACAGGGCCGCGCCCCGGGAGACCGCGTCCAGGCGCTCCATCTCCTCGATGGTGGCGAGCATCGCCGCACAGGACACGGCCGTGCCGGCCTGTGTCTCACCGTGGCCGATGACGGCACCCACCCTGTCGAAGGTCTCCGCGACCGCCCGGGACAACACCACCGCGGCCGCCGCACTGGTTCCGTTGGTCAGACCCTTGGCGGAGATCAGGATGTCCGGGGGCTCTGGCCACCGATGGGTCGCGAAGTACGTTCCAGTCCGGCCGAACCCGGTGGCGACCTCGTCGGCGATCAGGAGGAATCCGTACTGACGTCGTAGGTCGAGCAGGGTGCCGACATAGGCGTCGGTCAGTGGCACCGCGCCCGTGCCGAGCACCGGCTCCACGATGACGGCACCGATCCGGTCACCGTTGGACTCCATCAACTCGCGGATCCGCCCCGGGTCATTCGGATCGACGTGCAGGACCAGGCGCCGATCCACGCCGTAGAGTCGCTGACCCAATTCGTCGCTGGTCAGTGCGAAGGCCCCGTAGGTCAGGCCGTGCCAGCACCCGTTCATCGCGACGATGCCGTTGCGCCGGCGCTCGTCCCGGACCGCGTGATAGTGGCGGACGATTTTGATGGCTAGGTCGTTGGCGGCGCCGCCGGAGGTGGAGAACATCACCCTCCCGAACGAGTCGGCACCGGCCACTTCGGCAAGTTTCTGTGCCGCTTCCCGGGCGTAGACGTTCTCGTATTGATAGACGCCGAGGTAGGAGGCTGTGCGTAGCACCTCGGCAACGGCCTGGGCAATGGCTTCGTTTCCGTAGCCCAGGTTGACGTTCCAGAGCCCGCTCGTCCCGCATAGAAGGGTACGGCCGTTCGCGAATCGGACGCGGACGCCGCTCGCCGC
>KL571257.1:14358-24471 GCA_000715855.1 Actinoplanes liguriensis | reverse complement strand
TTCGCCGCGACCGAACACAGGTCGTCGCGTCCTCGCATGTCGACCGGCTGCATCGCCGGCCACAGCACCTGCTTTGTCTCCGACACTTCACACTCCCCAAAGTTCGTCGACTGTCGCGCTCAGATCAGCGATCCGGCTGATCCGCCGTCCAAGCGGCAGACCATGCCGTTGGCCACTCGTCCCAAGCTGTTCACGTACTCCACGGTCCGCACGCATGCCTCGTAGTCGATGAGGGACTCGATGACCAGGTCAGGGTTGGACCGCCGCAGGAACACCTTGGTGATCTCGTCCTCGGTGACGCCGCGCTGGTGCGCCACGCGCCGCAGATCGGCTAGCTTCTTCTCGTCGGCCAGGGGTCCCAGCAGGACGGTCGCGACGCTGGCGTTGCGTGACCGGCAGGACTCGGCGAGTCCGGCCGCCAGCGGTCGCAGCGCGGCCTTGCTCGCCGCGTAGACCGCGGAGTGCCGGTCCGCGTGGAAGATCGACTCAGAGTTGATCATGATGACGGACAGCAACCGTTCGGCGGGCTGCCGTTTCAACAGCGCCTCGCTCAGGTGATAGGGGGTCAGGGCGTTGACCCGGAACGCCATCTCGGAGGCCGTCAGCCCGGACGCCATCGACGCCTCGTGGTGTACGGCGCAGTGCACCACCAGGTCGAGTGGCCCGCCGACACGTCCCAGGATCACCGGAAGGACCTCCGGAGTGCTGAGGTCCGCCTGGAAGTAGTCGAACGGAACCAGGCTGCCCAGCTCGTCCGGAGGTCGCCGTGCAAAACCTGTGACGGACCAGCCGGCCTTGGTCAGGTGCACAGCGAGCTCATGGCCCAGGCCGCGACTCGCCCCGGTGACCAGAGCGTGCTTCGTGCCCATTCACCACTCCTTGTGACTGATCATGAGACCGGTGCCGGTCGGGACGAGAGCAGAGAAGAGTTGAGGACTGCGTCCCACCGCCCGGTTGTAGGTGGTGATCCCCGGATGTCTGCCCGGCTCGCCGCGCTCGCCGTTCTCGGCGCTGAAGTCACCGTCGGCGAAGGCGTCGTCGGCGATCAGGAGACCGCCCGGTGCCAGTAGGGGATAGGCGGCCTTCAGATAGGCGGGATAGGAAGCCTTGTCCGCATCGATGAAGAGCATGTGCACGCTCTCCCGGGGGACCGTTCGGAGGTAGCCGAGGGCGTCACCCACCACCACCTCGATCCGCTCCTGAACACCGGCGGCCGCGAAGTTCTCCCGGGCGATCGCGGCCGGCGCCGGGTCGCGTTCGAGGGTGGTGATCCGGCCGCCCGGTGGCATGGCGCGGGCGATGTGAATCGCGGAGTAGCCGAACAGCGTGCCGACCTCTATCACGCGCTGTGGCCGCATCATCCGGGTCAGCAGTTGCAGGAGCCGGCCGGTCTCGTCGTCCACCATGATGGTCGGCAGCTCCCGGTCGAGCAGCGAACGGCGCAGCACATCATCGAGAAGATCGTCGCGCGGCCCGAGCACCGCCCTGGCGTAGACGCTGCGCTCGTCGGTCATGCGAGGTCCTTCAGATGCGCCTCGTCGTAGAAGGTGTAGACAGCGATCGGATCGGGGGTGCCGGAGGCCGCCTCGAAGTCGAAGGACGAATGGAACAGTGCCCGCAGGTCGGACCGCTCCGCGATGTCGCTCAGGGACAAGCCCCGAAACGGCTCGAATTTCGTACAGCTGTCAGCGGACCCCCAGAGATAGCTGAAGTTCGCCCCGGGGTGGGTGACGTACATCGGCCAGGTGAAGTACTCGGGCAGTTCGCCGAAGGACAGGTAGCGGGAGACGTCGAAGCGCAGATCGAGCTGGTCGAAGGACTCCCGCAGTCCACGATCGCGGTGCCGGTGCACGTTCAGATCCATGAGCGCCAGGACGGCCCGTTCCACGTAGGTCCGGCGGGTCTCCAGCATGACCAGGCGCGCGCAGCGGGCCAGCGTCGCGGCGTCGGCGCCGGGCACGTACCGAGCGAACTCCGGATGGTAGGCCCACTTCTCATACCACATGCTCAGGTACTCCAGCCGCTCGGGCGGCAAGTACTCCAGCCCGGACTGGTCGGAGACACGCTTGCGGACCAGCAGATGGTTGACCGCGTGGCCGAATTCGTGAAAGAGGCTGTGGACGTTCTGGAACGTGATGCCGTTCGTCCCGCCCGCTCCGGGTGTGAAGTGGCAGGAGACGAAGGCCACCGGCAACTGGGTGAGCCCCGCCCACGCGGTGCGGTTGCGGAGGCCCCTGGTGTGGTTGGGGCCCGACGCCTTCCCACCGGTCACCCAGAGGTCGAGCTTGATCTGACCGACGTCGACCCCGTTGCTGCGGACCAGCACCGTGATGAGGTCACGTCCCGGTTCTTGGAAGCGCTCCAGGTCAAGGCCGAAGACACTGTGCGTGACGCGGAAGATGTAGTCCAAGCAGTCGTCCAAGGCGAACAACGGCGTCCTTGCGGCGCGGGTCATCGTGCGGATCGCGTACTCGAAGTGTTCGATCGGGCGCTCGACCGGGCCGACGAGTTGCTGTACCTCCGCCTCCATGGCGGCGAAGCTGACCAGAGCCTGCTGCAGCGACTGTTCCAGGAAGATCTCCACCTCGGCGGCCGACACCCGGCACCGTTCGAGGGTCTGCGCCAGAACGCTGTCATAGCCCTCGGCCGTGCTCCGTACCCACCTGATCCCGATCATTTGATCGACGATCGAGGCCAGCTCGGACGCATGCCGGTCGCGCTGAAGCGCCCAGGCGCGGGTCAACTTCTGCCGGGTCAGCGGATTGCCGTTACCACTGATGAGCTTGTAAAACAGCACCGCCGGCCGGGCCTGGCCCGCGGACACCCCCAGGCGCTCCAGCAGAGCCACCTGATGCTGCTCCCGGCGTTCGGCGATCTCCTTTGCCTCGCTGAGAAGCTCGTCGATCCGCCGATCACTGTCTCGATCGTGACGACGCCGTTTCTCCAGCTGCGCGATGTAGTTCAGGCGCGACTGCTCGGCTTCGGGATCGGAGCAGCGCAGCTCTCGCAGCATCGCCAGAATCCGGTCCAGCAGTTCACCGTCGTCGTAGAACCGCTCACGCCAGGGTTTGAGGCGCTCGAAGTTCCCGAAGTCGTCCGTTGCCTCCAGGTAAAGGAAGATGTAGGCGACGTTGTTGTAGAGCGAGATGATCTCGACGAGCGTGTCCTGACTGAGCCCTTCCTCCGTCAGGATCGCCCTCAGCCGGGCCATCATCGCCTCCAACGACGCCTCGATCTCGACGATGGTCTCCCGCGGCGGTTCGGTCATCATGTCGGCGGGCATCATGCGGCCTCCTCAACTGGCGCAAAGCCGAAGCAGTACAGGTAACCGGAGTACGAGGCGCAGTACAGGTAGCCCTGCGGGCTCGCCATCGGAGTGATGTCCAGGGTCGGGTCGTGGTCGGGCAGCCCGAGGACCTGGCTGGTCTCCCACAGGAACAAGCCGTCGTCACGCCGCAGGCACAGGACGTTGCCCCGGCCGGTGGTGGCGATGAAGTCCCCGCCGGGAAGCACACTGAACGAGGTGTACGAGCGTGGGCCGCCCTGGGACGAACGCCACCGGATCTCGTGGGTACGCACGTCCACGCCGGTCGTGACGTCGTCCTGGGTGCCGATGGCGAGGATCTGGCCGGACACCGCCGGACTGGCCGTGACCTTGGAACCCAATCGCAGGGTGGCCCGTTCCCGGCCGCTGCGGCTGTCCAGGAACGTGCAGGTGCCGTCGACAGCGCACACCGCGACCTCGCCCGTCTCGTGGATCGCGGCCGGGGAGGCACGGATCGAGCGCCCGATCGTGTACTGCCAGCGCTGCTCTCCGTCAGGTGCCAGACACAGGACGTGCTCGGCGCAACCGATGATCACATCACCGAATTCGGTGATCACCGGGCTCGCGTACGGATCCCG
Organism: Actinoplanes liguriensis; assembly: GCA_000715855.1. Lineage (GTDB taxonomy): Bacteria > Actinomycetota > Actinomycetes > Mycobacteriales > Micromonosporaceae > Actinoplanes > Actinoplanes liguriensis. Next base: position 20,568 of record KL571257.1, on the reverse strand, counting down.
ATAGGACGCCGACCCGCCGTGCCGCGCATGCCATGGCTCAGGCAGTCGCCGGTCGATGACCAGCGCTCCCGTGGCCAGGTCCAGACCGACGAACCTGCTGTGGAACGCGGAGATCGCCAGCAGTCCGGCATCCGGCGAGACGGCCGGGGTGGCGAACACCGGCGATCCGGTGTCCGCGGACCACACCGTGCGGCCGCGCAGGTCGAAGCACACCACCATCCCGCTGGTAGCCGCCACGATGACGTGACCGCGCGCGGCATCGACGACCAGGGAGGCGTAGACGCTGCTGTCGACACGTCGCTCCCAATAGACCTTGGTCAGATCCCGGGTGTAGAAGCGGACATAACCATCGTCGCTGGCAGCGACGATGCCCTGCGCCACCGACGACAGCAGGAGTCGAGCTCACCGGTACGGCGATCTCCCGGCCCAGTGTCTCGTTCCGGTAGGTCAGCGGCCGGTAACCGCAGACCACCGGTTCCCTCGTCCACTGGATCGGAGGCCGGCCGCGGCCCGGGATGACGGCCTTGACCGGGTCGTGCCGGAAGGCGGGTGCGCTAAGCAACGCGGACCCCCGTGTCGGTGACGGCCGGCTCGGCCCAGTGCCGACGGCGCAGAGCACGCCAGAACAGCGGTGCGAGTACCAGGTTGGGCAGTCCACCTGCGGCGACCGCGAAGACGGCTGAGTCGAGGACGAACACCCCGTACCAGGAGAGCGGGATGATGATGGCGTAGGTGGCGATCGTCGATCCCCAGAAGAGCAGGCCGGCCCGCTGGTGCACGGTCAGCATCTCGCCGAAGACGGCCCCGGGCAGGTAGACGGGCAGGAAGACCAGATAGGCGAAGAGCAGCCGGCGTGCCGCATTCTCGTCCAGACGGCCGTCGCCGAACAGGGCGACCAGGTCGCGGGAGAAGAGGACGACCAGCAGCGCCGCCACGGCTGTCGGGATCGCCGCATACCGGAGCAGGCGGCGTGCCGTCGATCGGAGTTGCCCGGTGTCACCGCCCACCGCATAGCCGTAGAAGACGAACGCGCCGGAGACACAGGCCTGTGGCACACGGCAGAACAGGGTGTAGAGGCGGGTGGCCACCGCGGTCGCGGCGAGCGCGCCGACCCCGAGGGAACCGATGAACAGGGTCGGGACAACGGCTCCCATCCAGTCGTTGAGATGCCGGATTCCGATCCCGCAGCTGACTCGCGCCATGGAGCGTGCCTCCGCCGCTACTTCCGTGCCGCCGGGCCTGGCGAAGCGGTAATTCTGCCGTCGTGCCTGCCATCGGAACACCGCGATGCCGAGCACCCCCATCACGACGTCGACGACCACGGTCGCCATCGAGACCGCGTACTCCGGTGAAGGGAACCGATCGGCGACGGCGGTGTAGAGGAACAGCCAGTCGAGCAGCACGTTGGCGCCGAAGCCGATGGTCAGGACGGCCAGGGAGTAGTTCTTCAGGCCGCATATCTTCAAAGCTGCCATGACGGCGCTGTAGCCGACCACGAGCGCGACGCTCCACAGATGAATCCGGATGTAATCCGTCACCAGCGGCACCACCTCGGCCGGCTGACCCGTCCAGGACAGGAAGGGTGACACGCCCAGGCTGAGCAGCACGCCGAGCAGTTCGCTCGCGATCAGTAGCAGGACCAGGGCACCGAGCAGCACGGGCAGCTGTTGAGAGCGCCGGCCCGCGCCCTCGGCGATCGACAGCCGACTGGAGAAGACGTCGACGACACCTCCGAAGAAGGTGATGACGGCGGAGACGATGACGGCGCCCTGACCAACTGCCGCGACGTGCGTCTCGCCCTGCGGAGCGACGAACAACAGATCGACGGTGCCGAACCCGACGCTGAGCAGGCTGATCATGAAGACGGTGGTGGACAGGCTGCCGAAGTTGCGCACGGTCAGATCGGTGTGTTTCATCACGCGGGGCTGTCCTCGTCCTGCGATCCGGCCGGCGCCGGCGCGAGCCTCGTGCCCGCAGAACGGAAAGTTCTCTCCGAAAGCTCCCGTGCCTCGCGCCGCAGAGCCTCATTTGTGTGATTGAGATCCATCAGCTTCTCGTAATGCTCCAGTGCCAGGTCCTCATTACCGCGGGCGGCTTGCACGCGTGCGGCCTGTAGGAGGTGATGGCCGAAATAGGGCGGTCCGAGCTCGATAGCCCTTTCGTAGGCTTCCGCGGCGATGTCCAGTTTGTGGAACCGAACGCAGGCGTCCCCAAGCTCGCCATAGCTCGGCGCCCACGCAGGATCGAGATCGATCAATTTAAGCGCCGCGTCGACAGCCCGGTCCGGATCCGGAGTTACGTACATGTATTCCTTGATGGAGGACTCGTGGTATGTCTTCACCAGATGGAGCTCGTACGCGAAGGGTCGCTGCGCCACCATGTCGTCCGCGGACCGGCGGGCATAGGTCATGTACCGCTGGGTCGTATGTGCGTCCCCCTTGGCGGCCGGGATCATCGCCAGTCCTCGATACCAGGCGGACAGGGCCCCGGGACTGATGTCCCGGCGGGACTCCACCAGGCGATGTCCGGTCCGCACGAACCACGTGAAGGTCGACCGGGGAATCTCGCGCCGCTTGAGATACCACACCATCGCCTGGGTGCAGGCGTCCAGGATGCGGTGATCCGGAAGAGTCCCGGCCTCGATCGCCGCCCGCATGCCGGCGAACGCCGCGGCCGATCCCTCGCCATCGTCTCGCCGGTTGGCCACGATGAACCGCAGCATGGCCGTCTCGAAGGCTTCGCGCGGCTCACGGGATCGGGCGGCGGCGGTGTCGAGCACCGCGGAGGCGACCGCGAAACGGGAGATACTGATCAAAGCCGCGGCCAGGTTCACCAGGCCGGGCATGGCGAGATCGTCCCGCTGGGCGACCAGCTCGGCGAGTCGCGTGATGGGCTCGGTGGGATGCTGCTCCAGCATCGCCACCGACTCGTACGGCACGTCGGCCAGCAGCGCGGACTCCAGCAGCACGTTGGGTTCGAAGACTTGGGTGAGCAGGTAACCGAAGTGTTCCGTACTGAACTCCTGGTACTGCTCCACGCATGCACGCGAGAAGAGATCGATCGGGTCCGGCCGCTCGGCGTACGTGAGGCCCAGAATTGTTTCCTGGAAGGCGTTGGTCTGGAGTGCTGACGACGTTGGCATGACACGCAAGCTTTCGATCCGGCGGCAGGCCTGCCGGTGCGGGTCGACGGCCTGCCGAGGTGGTCAGGGGGCCCGGCCGGCCCGGTGGGGCCGGCCGGGCCGGATGCCGGCTAGCGGACTTCCTGCAGGCCGAGGATCTCGTCGAGTTCCGCGTCGAGCTCCGGGTCGGCGTCGAGCGACAGGGTCGAGTTGAGGTTCTCGACGATCTCGTCCGAGCTGGCCTCCGCCTCGAAGAACATGTAGGCGCAGAGGCAGCGGAAGAAGGCCGGCTTCTTCTCGTACGAGTAGGTTTCCATGGGCTACTCCTTTCCTAGACCTTCTTCTGGCGGGCGCCAGAAGAAGACACATCGCGTGCTCTCCCGGGAGTTGTGCGCACGCCGGCGCGCAATCTCTCGCCGAGAAGCGCCGCAGTTCAATCAACCGGATGTCGGGTGCCGATCAGATGTTCCCTCTGCGAGGTGCTGAGAGCTTCACGCAGATCTTGACCGACCAATCGGGAAAGAAACGCATCAGTGGCAGCCCGCAGCTTTTCGGAGGCCACGGTTCTTTCTTCCTCGGACATGTATCGATGAAATGCCGGAATGGGTTGGTATCCGAGTGCGCGGTTTTTCGCGATGTGTTCCACGAAGGGCATTACGGCCGTGTAGAGAGGAATGGCAGGGCAAACTAAAGAAAGGCTGAGGGATGGCCCCGTCGACACGCCGGAATGCAGCCACAGCAAGGGAATGTACAGCAGATCACCGGGTTCGAGGGTAAATTGCACCGGCGGGTCGAGTGGCAGTTCATGAGAGCCGATGCCGGGTACATTCATCATGCGCTGCGCTATCTCGGCGCGGCTGATGTTCTCGGGTGAGGCCAGTGACCACAGCTTCGTCCCCTCCTGCTGGAGCACGAAGTTGTCGCTGTGGTCGAAGTGTGCTCCGATGCCGTCCGGCGCGTGCGTCCGGACGGTGTCGAACCACGTCTCAGGGACGCCGAACAGGTCGGCGAAGTCCTTCGTGCGTCTGGTCAGATCGTCGTTGAACAGGGAAACCTTCTCGATGAAGGTGACCTGGCCGGCGCGGTCCTGGACGTGGTGGCCGGCGCCGCGGGCCCGGCCGAGCGCCGCGTCGAAGTTCGCTCCGGACCACTTCCTTCCGGCGAACGAGGCTGCGCCACCGTGAATATACAGCGGTTTTTTGCGCCAAAAATCGCGGAAGAAAACTTCTTTGTCGAAGTCTTTCATCTCGAATTCATCGCGTGATTCAGTGCTCACGAAATCCTCCATGATTTTGTCTGGACAACACCCAGACCGGGGATCGTGGAAGGCGCGGCAGAATGCGCTGTTCCCCGTTTCAAATTCAACCTAACACATAGGAATTCGGGGGTCAAGGCGGGATTGGCATCACCATCATGTACATCGATGTTTACTTGACTGGGCTATCGGGCCTCACGTAACGTCCTGCAAGGCTCGTGGCGGATCCGTGAAGAGCGGAAAAAGCTTCTTGAGCTTGGCTTTTATGAGTTTGGTTGAATCTGCTTGCCGAGAAGCCCGCAGGCTGTCGGCGGCATTCATCCTGGCTGTTGTGTCCAGGGGATGCATACGGCAGTGCGTTCGGAAGTCGCGTCAACGGCGCGGCCCACCACGGAACAGGGGTGCTTACGTGGCACGACTACGCAAGAGCCTGCCGTTCGGCGGATTACCCTTCGCCGGAATCAAACAGATCCCGTCCGGAACCCGCGCGGTGGTGCTCGGCGCAGGAACGGCACTGGGCAGCCCGCACGGGGGTGCCGAGAACGGGCCCTACTTCCTGCGTACGGTGTCCAAGGCCTACAGCTGGGGAGCGCGACAGCCGACACTGATCGATGTCCGCCGAGGCGTTCCGGCGCTGGCCGAGATCGTCGACCTGGGCGACCTCGAGTTCGGTGACGCTCCGGTGCCGATGGTGCTGGACCAGATCCGTGCAGTCATCGCAGCTCTGCCTGACCAGGTGGTCCCGGCTGTTCTCGGCGGTGACCACACGGTGACCCTCCCGGTGGTCACCGCCCTCGCCGCGCGGCGGGAACCGTTCACGGTCCTTCAGTTCGACCACCACCTCGACCTCCAGACCTGGGACGGCGCACCTGGTGACCCCCGAGCGGCCAGGGATCCGATCTTCCACACCAACGTCATGTCGCACGTCGCCGATGTACTGGGCCCGGGGCGGCTTCTGCAGGTCGGGGTCAGCCCGTATGCGGTGGTGGAGGACACCAGCGCACCCGCGATGGCGTCGTACCTTGCCTCGGTCGGCCGGCAGGTGCCCGTTCTGGCACCCGAGTTGGACGCCGACGCGTTCCGGGCCGTGGTGGGCTCGGGCGGCGATCTCTACGTGACGGTGGACGTGGACGTGCTGGACGACGCCGAGATGTCGTCGACGGGTTATCCCGCCGATGTCGGCCTGGCCATGCGTACCCTGCTTGAACTCATCGATGTCGCTCTCGCGTCGAACCACCTCGTCGGCTTCGACGTCGTCGAATTCGTGGCCGCCCGCGATGCACGAGACCGTAAGACGCTCGCCGACGCCTCACGTGCCGCGCATATCTTTCTGCACCTGCTCACGTGGGCCGGCCGACAGGGAGAAAGCTCGTGAACAGCATCGCTGTGGTGGACGACCTCATGCGCCTAAGACGACGCCTCGATGCCATCCTGCGGACAGCGCCGCTGTCGCAGGACGACATGGCGGAGATCATGTGGATCTACAACACGGCTGCCCACCAGCTTCGGCGACTGGAAATCGCCGGCCTGCCGACAGACGCGGCCGCGCTTGCCCTGGTCCGGGACTTGTACTACGAGGACAGCGTGCTCGATCGGCGGATCCTGGCGGGGCTGTTGCGGCTGCGCTGCACGGACTCCGATGCCGAAGATGCCCGCCTGGAGTACGTCGACCAGCTCCAGAAGGCAACGATCGGCCACGCCGAAACCGACCAACGCCTCGCCGCCCTCGTCACCGAGGCCCGAACGGTGATCGGGCATCGCGAGGTGGCGGAGAACGAGGTGCTCATCCGCCTCGGCGCCACGGCCACGACATCTCCTGTCTCTTATACACATC
>KL571257.1:8872-14146 GCA_000715855.1 Actinoplanes liguriensis | reverse complement strand
ACAGCGGCTGGCCGACACCACCGAACGCGTGACCACCCGGACCAAGCTGTTGAGGATCCGCACCGGCCTGCGCGACCGGCACCACGCGGAGTTGGCCGCCATCGTCGACCGGATCGTGGCGCTCCGTCACCAGTGCGTGCGCGAGAACATCCCCAACGGCTTGACCCAGACCAGGATGCGTCTCAGCGTCTCGGCCGACGAGATCGAGTCCTTTCTCCACGACTATCTGGCCGGCGCCGTGACACGACTCGCCCGGCTCGAGAACGAGGTTCAAGACCTGATCGGGATCGACGACGGGGCGATCGACCACCTCGGTCACGTCATCTACTCGGCCGCCGCCCATGGCGGCCGCCGGCAATACGCCCTGGACACCTGCCTGTCGTACGTGTTCGACGTGGCGCACGCTTCGTTCGGCGTCCGGTTGAACGCGGGCAAGATCGACGAGCGGGGATCGATGGTTGTCGACGCACACATCGAAGGCCGGTATGCCGGGCAGATCGTTCTTGACCTCTGGCACGACGCGCGCAAGCTCTCGGCTGGCAACCACACCTTCGGGATCCGCAACCGCATGGACTGGGGTCACTTTGTCCAGCCGCCCGTGGCGTACATCTCGTGTGCTCTCCGCCCAGGCGAGGATGGCGATGACAGATTGACGTTCTCGCAGATCCGGACGGTTTTCCACGAGCTGGGGCACGCGGTGAACCACATCTTGGTCAGGCACCGCCTCCCGTACCGGTCGGGTCTCGAGTACCTGCCGCCGGAACGCCGCGAATGCCTGAGCCTGTGGTTCGAGATGTGGCTGCACCATCCGACGTTCGCTGACCGGGTGACGTCCTCGCTCGCGGAAGCGGCCGGTCTGGCTGACGACCGGTGGCAGGCGCTTTCCCGCCAGCGGCGCACCTACCTGGAACGGGGCACGCTGGCCCTGGTCGACTTCGATGTCCACCGCAACGCCCAAACTTCCCTGCGCGGTAGTTACGAACGGATCGACGACCGGTACGGCATCGCCCGGTGGTATCCGTTCGAGGAACTGCCCACCCACTTCGTCAGTCCACGATTCCTCGAACATCCGGGTGCCAACTTCGCCTACCTCTGGGGTGAGGCGCACAGTTGCGCAGCCTTCTCGCCGTTGCGGGATCTGTCGCTCGACGAGGTCGCTGGGGCGGCATCCGGCATACGGGAACGCTTCCAACCGTCGTTCGACTTCAGCGCCGGGTCCGCCGTCCCCGACGTCGCGGCGATATTCGAGTTCCATGACCTGGCCGCGCTACCCGTGGTCCCGGCATCACATGGCTGACCACGTCGTCGCAGCACAACAGAGCGAAAGGACCTGCTGATGGTAGAGCTCGTGCCCCGTGAGATCTTGTTCGGCAATCCGGAGCGGCTGAGTCCGGCGATCTCCCCGGACGGCGGCTCGCTGGCATGGCTCGCGCCGTGCGACGGCGTGCTCAACGTCTGGGTGGCCCCGATAGGCCCGGGGGGAGTGGACTGGCCTGCCGCGCGAGCGGTCACTGACGACAGAGGCGCCGGGATCCGCGAGTTCACCTGGACGCCCGGCGGCGCAGGGGTGCTCTACCTCCAGGACACGGACGGCGACGAGGCCTGGCGCCTCTACGACGTGGATCTACGTAGCGGGACACGGCGTAACCTGACCCCTTTTCCCGGAGTGCAGGCGCGGATCGTAGCGATCCGCCGGGCATATCCGGACGAGATCGTGGTCGGACTCAACCGCGACGACGCGCAGCTGCACGACGCCTATCGCCTGTCCCTGGCCACCGGTGAGCTGACCCTGATCGCTCGAAACCTGGGATACTCCGACTGGCTGGTGGACGAACAACTGACGGTTCGCGGGGCCTTCGCGTCGTTGCCGGACGGTGCTTTCGACCTGCTTGTACGTGACGACGGGCACAGCACCATGCGTAGGCTCCTGACGGTCCCGGCCGACGAGGCGCCGTTCATCAACGCACTCTCCTTCGCCGGAGACGGCAAGTCCCTGTTGCTGATCAGCGCCGCCGATGCCAACACCGGCCGGCTTGTCCGGCTGGACCTCGTCTCAGGAGCCACCGAAGTGATCGTCGAGGATCCCACCTTCGACGTCTGCGCGGCTGTGCTCCATCCCGAGACCAGGGATCCACAGATCGTCACCGTACTGCGCGAGCGCGCCGACCATCGTGTACTGGACCCCTCGATCGAAGCGGACGTCCTGGCCATCCGTGGCCTCCACCCCGGTGACTTCGAACTGGTCGGCCGCGACGACGAGGACCAGACCTGGATGATCGCCTTCACCGACGACGTCGAGCCGGTGCAGTATCACGTGTTCGACCGGCGCACCGGCAAAGGCCGGTTACTGTTCCGCAGCCGTCCGGAGCTCTCCCGCTACGAGCTGGCGCGTACCGAACCGTTCTCCTACACCGCACGGGACGGACTGACCATCCACGGATACGTGACCTTCCCGCCGGGACAGCCGCGGAAAGATTTGCCGACGGTGCTCAACGTGCACGGCGGACCGCGCTTCCGGGACGTATGGGGCTTCCACCCCGGCGCACAGTGGCTGGCCAACCGCGGTTACCTGTGCGTGCAGGTCAACTTCCGCGGCTCGACCGGCTACGGCCGGGACTTCGTGGCGGCAGGGGACCGGGAATGGGGCGGAAAAATGCAGGACGACTTGATCGACGCGGTCGGCCATGTCGTGGACCAGGGCTGGGCTGACCGTCACCGGGTTGCCATCTACGGCGGATCGTACGGCGGTTACGCGGCGCTGGCCGGCGCTGCCTTCACCCCGGATGTCTTCGCGTGCGCGGTGGACGTCGTCGGACCGTCCAACCTCAAGACCTTCCTCGAATCCCTCCCACCGTACTGGGCGCCGATGGCGGAGCAGTGGTATCGCCAGATCGGCCATCCCATCACCGACGAGGAGTTCCTCTGGTCGCGTTCGCCGCTGTCGCGGGTGGCCGACATCCGGATCCCGCTCCTGATAGCGCAGGGAGCCAACGATCCGCGCGTCAAACAGTCGGAATCCGAGCAGATCGTGGCGGCGCTGACCAACGCCGGGATCGAGCACGAGTACCTGCTCTTTCCCGACGAGGGGCACGGGTTCGCTCGACCGGAGAACCGTCTGCGGTTCTATCGCGCCGCCGAGCATTTCCTGGCCCGCCACCTCGGCGGCCAGGTCGAGAGCTGACATGCCGGTGATCGAAGCGGACGCGGTCGTCGTCGGTGGTGGCGCGACGGGGCTGAGTGCGGCTCTGACCCTCGGCCGGATGGGACGGGAGGTAGTTGTCGTCGACGCCGGCGCCCAGCAGAACCGGGCCGCGCACACCATGCACGGCTACCTGACCCGCGACGGCGTGACCCCCGCCGACTTCTACAAGATGGCGCGGGAGGAGTTGGCGCGCTATCCCACCATCACTGTTCTCGACGGCACCGTGACCGATGTGGCCACCCGCAGCGACGGCATCACCGCGACGCTGGAGGAGGGTGGGCTCGTGACCAGCCGACGGCTCGTGGTCGCGACCGGAATCGCCGACCGTTTTCCCGATGTCGACGGGTATGCCGAGGAGTGGGGACGGAGCATCTTCAGCTGTCCGTACTGTCATGCCTGGGAGCTGAGGGGCCGGCGGGTCGCCGTGACCGGGACGACACCGCAGATGGCGATCGCCCGTGCTGTGCACCTGCGCGGCGTGGGTGTCGACACCGTCCTGCTGTGCAAGGAAGATCTCGCAGCACAGTCCCGGCACGCCATGGAACGGCTCGGCATCGGTGTCCTGCCCGGTGAGGTCACGGCTGTCCGCGGTCTGCCGACCGGCATCCGGGTGGCCCTCTCGGGTGGCCCGGACCATGTCGACGTCGACGGGCTGTTCGTCGTCCCGGGTTGGGAAGCCCGCTCCGGGCTGGCGAAGGTGGCTGGTTGTGAGCTCGCTGACGACGGCAGGATCCGCGTCGATCGATACGGCCGGACGACCAACCGCGTCATCTTCGCTGCCGGAGACGTCGCGAGTTCGTACTCGGTGGTCTCCCAGGTCGTCAGATCAGCCGGGGACGGTAGTCAGGTCGGGGCCGCTGTCGATCAGGACCTGTTGCTGGAGGCCATAAGAGTCATGCGGTGAGATCACACGTGGGCGGTCCTAGCGGGGATCGGCACCGGCGGAGAGCCACTAGCCTGCTGGTGTGGGAGCTGAGCTGGAAGAGCTGGTTGTTGCGGACGCTGAGGCGCTGCGGGTGTGGCTGCTGGGGAACCATGGCACGTCGGCGGGGGTTTGGCTGGCGCTGGGGCGTAAGGGTGGCACGGTTACGACGCTGACCTGGCAGCAGGCGGTCGACGAGGCGCTGTGCTGCGGCTGGATCGACGGGCAGGCGCGCAAGGGCGATCAGGACGTCTCGTGGATCCGGTTTACCCCGCGTACGGCGCGTAGTTCCTGGTCGCAACGGAACGTCGGCCACGTCGCGCGGCTGGAGGAGCAGGGGCGGATGCTCCCGGCGGGCCGTGCCGTGGTGGAGGCCGCGAAGGCGGACGGGCGCTGGGCGGCCGCTTATGCTCCGGTCTCCGAGGCCGAGGTGCCTGCCGATCTCGTGACCGCGATCGCCGCCAACCCGGCCGCGCAGGCCATGTTCGACGTGCTCACCAAGACGAACCGTTTCGCGTTCATCTACCGGATCAACGCGGTCAAACGCGCCGAGACCCGGGAGCGGAAGATCGGCGAGTTCGTCGCGATGCTGGCCCGCCACGAGACGTTTCACCCGCAGAAGGCCAGGCCCAAAACGACTGAGTCACTGTAGGTAGCGGGTCACCATCGTGACGAGTTGGTCCTCCAGGCGCTGCGGGTCGACCGGCTCCGGGGCGGCCATCAGCGTGTGGGTCACCAGCTCCACCGTGGTCACGATGATGCGGACGGCGGTGTCCGGGTCGTCGACGCGTACCTCCGGGTGGGCCGCCAGCAACGTTCGGAGCTCGGTGGCGCGCTTACGGTCGTACCGCGAAATCTTGGTCAGAAGCTCCTCGGAGAGGGGCGCCTCCTCGACCATCATGCGCAGCAATCGTGGGTCGACGCGGTGGTGGTCGACGGCCTGGTGGACGAACCGCCGGATCGCCTGCCCGAGGTCGAGCCCGGTGGTGTCCATTATCGGTCCGCTGTCGTCGATGTGTCGCAGGAGCAGCTCGGCGAGGATCGCGTCCTTGTTCGGGAAGTACTGGTAGAGCGAGCCGACCGAGACGCGCGCCTGCTCGGCGATCCGGTTGGTGGTGCCGGCGGCGTAGCCGTGCTCGGCGAAAACGTG
>KL571257.1:7732-8649 GCA_000715855.1 Actinoplanes liguriensis | reverse complement strand
AGCCGTGCTCGGCGAAAACGTGAGCAGCGGCGGCGAGGATCCGGTCGCGGGTGAGCTCGGCGCGGACCTGGCGGGGCCTGCGACGTGGCTCGGAGCGTTGTTCGTCGCGGGGCATGGCGTCTCCCTGAGGGTCCGGCGAAAGCGAGTACCGAAAAGCTGAAACTTTGCTCACAATATAGTGATGAGCAGGGAAGATGTGGAGACCCGGCGGCTGCTGACCACGGTCGGCCAGATCGAGGCGACGATCGGGCGGCCGAACGCGCTGATCAATATGAAGCAGGTCGACCGGCTCGACGACGGCTGCGGGATCGTGCTGGCGAACTCGCCGATCGCGGGCTTCGGCTATCAGGACGCGCACGGCGATCGGCGGGCCACGTTCGTCGGCGGCACGCCCGGTTTCGTGCGGGTCCACTCGCCGCGCCGCATCTCGCTGGCCCCGCCCGCGGACGAGCCGGGGCCGATCACCGGGGGAGTGTCGTTCGTCTTCCTGCTGCCGGGCGTCGGCGAGACACTGCGCCTCAACGGCGCGGTGACTGGGCAGGATCGGTCACGGATCCAGGTGGAGGTTCAGGAGGCGTACGTCCATTGCGCCCGTTGCATCCTGCGATCGCGACTGTGGCAGCAGGTCTCGACGCGGCGCACACTGCCGCCGGCGCCCGGGCCGGGGCCGCTCGGCGACGCACGGGTGCGCGACTTCCTGGACGCCATGCCGTTCTTCGTGGTGACCTCCGGCGACGCGATCGGCGGCAGCGACACCAGCCCGCGCGGCGACCAGCCCGGCTTCGTCCAGGTGCTCGACGAGCAGACGATCGCGATCCCGGACCGCAAGGGCAACCAGCGCGCGGACACCCTCTACAACCTGCTGCAGGACGATCGGATCGCCATCGCCGCGCTGCGCCCCGGCCGCACCCAGATCT
>KL571257.1:6127-7486 GCA_000715855.1 Actinoplanes liguriensis | reverse complement strand
CACCCAGATCCTGCGGCTGCACGGCACCGCCACGATCACCGACGACCCGGGTCTGCTCGCGACGATGGCGTTGCGCGGCATGTCGCCGCACGCCGCGCTGCTGATCAGGGTCGCCGGCGCGGACGTGGTGGAGAGCGCCGCGGTGGCCGGCGCACGACTGTGGAGCGAGGATTCGCACGTCGACCGGGACGTCGTGCCGGACCTGAGCGCGCTGGCCACCAAGCAGCTCGCGGCGAACGCCGCCGGAAAGAAGCGTTTCCTGCTCAAGGCTCTCGCGCTGCTGGCCGGGCCGCTCAGTCGCCTGGGTGGCGCCGCCCTGCGGTCGCTGGTCCGCAAGGAGGGCTACGGGTCCGGCGATCCGGGCGACGAGCGGTCATCCCGGGAGATGACAATTGCGGCGGTACGCCGTGAGACCGCGCACGCCGTCACCCTGGTGCTGGAGGACGCCGGCCGCGTGATCGACTTCCATCCCGGGCAGTTCTTCACGCTGATCACCGAGATCGGCGGGCGGACCGTGCGTCGCGCGTACTCGGCCTCGTCGGCGCCCGGCTCCACCCGACTGGAGATCACCGTCAAGCGGGTCGACGGCGGTGTCTTCTCCGCGCACGCCAACGACGTGCTGCGGGCCGGCGACCGGCTCGCCGTCCGAGGCCCGTCCGGCAACCTCCGCGTCGCGGCCGAGCCCGTCATGATCGCCGTCGGCAGCGGGATCACCCCGATGATGAGCATCCTGCGCAGCGGGCGGGGCGCCGCCCTGCTCTACGGGAACCGGGACGAGTCGAGCATCCTGTTCGCCGCCGAGCTCGACCGCTTGCGGCGCTCGCGCCCCGGGCTGTCGGTGACGCACCGGCTGACCCGGCCGGGCCCGGACTGGACCGGTGACCGCGGACGCCTCGACGCGGACGCGGTGCGCGAGTGGCTCGACCGGGTCGCCGCGTCACCGGACGCGCAGTACCTGCTGTGCGGCCCGGAACCGGTGATGCAGACCGTGCACGACGTGCTGGCCGACCGCGGGGTGCCGGCCGATCGGATCCACCGGGAGAGCTACACGAGCACGGCTCCCGTGGTTGCCACCGAACCACACCCGATGACGGTCGTCGACGACGGCCACGACGTGGCGACGATGACTGTCGCGCCCGGCGAGACGCTGCTGTCGGCCGGGCTGGCCGCGGGCGCGCCGATGCCGTACTCGTGCACGGTCGGCAACTGCGGCGAGTGCGTGGTGCGGCTGCGCGCCGGCGAGGTCGCGATGAGCACGCCCAACTGCCTGACCCCGGAGCAGCGGGCGGCCGGCTTCGTGCTGACCTGCGTCGCCCAGCCCACCTCCCCGGTCACCGTCGACATCGCCGACCCGTACTG
>KL571257.1:5135-5863 GCA_000715855.1 Actinoplanes liguriensis | reverse complement strand
AGCCCGGGTCGCGGGTGGTGGCGACGTCCGCGCTGCGGTTCACCGTGCGGCGCAGGCTGGGATGGCGGGTCTCCCACGCCTCCCGGACCCGGAACGGCAGGTGCAGGTCCCGCCAGACCCGGCGCAGCATCGCCGGGTTGATCAGGTCCTCCACCTCACCGCAACCGGCCGCCTCGCACAGCACCTGTTCGTAGGCGTGCCGCAGCTGCGCGGGATCCTCCAGGTCGTAGCGGCGGCGACTGGCGTGCCCGCAGGCCATGTGATGCGGGACCTCGAGCACGCCGAGACTGTTTCCGTGCAGAGCCTCGATCCGGTCGGGGACCGCTGGTGTCCGGTGCGCGGCGCTACGATCCCGGCGCCCGTCACGGGTGGCGACGTACGACATGTCCTCAGGTTAGGTGGCCCGGGGCCCGCCTTCGCCGATGTCGCCACCACCGGTGACGAGGGAGTCCGGGAGTGTCCGATGGGCCGCGACGATGCTCCCGGGACGCGGCGGTCACAGCTGCCGGCAGATCGCTTTCACCTGGATGGTCCACGCCGTGGCGTCGGTCGTGGCGGCCACCCGGCGGTGTGTGCCGTTGCCGGTGACCACCTCGGCGGTTGCCGGTGTCGCCGTCAGCAGGCTCGTCTCGCAGCTGATGACCGCCATGACCGTGCTCGTCGCGGACTGGCCCGGTGCGATCTCCCGGTCCACCGCCAGCCAGGGGTCCGCCTGCGTCACGGCGGCC
>KL571257.1:4688-4943 GCA_000715855.1 Actinoplanes liguriensis | reverse complement strand
TGCCTTGCCAGCCCGCTCAGAGATGTGTATAAGAGACAGGAACCGGATCGGGGCCGGGCCCAGGTTCACCACGGTGATGGTGGTGGAGGCCGCGGTCAGGGCCTTGCCGTCGCCGTCCATCATGACCGCGCCGGAGACCGGGCCGAGATCGGCCACCACGACGACCTGGAGCGTGGAGCGCTGCTGCCACCGGTAGGTCGCGAACCCGCCCAGCGTGGCGGCGACCAGGAGCAACGCCACCAGCCCGGTGATCTG
>KL571257.1:2015-4447 GCA_000715855.1 Actinoplanes liguriensis | reverse complement strand
ATGTGTATAAGAGACAGGGTCCAGATCGATCAGGGTCATGCGGTGACCACCTTCCCCGGCGCTGCTATTCGACCTCCCGCAACCTACCGGTCTCGACCTCGTAGACGAAGCCGCGCAACGAGCTCTTCACCGGGATGAACGGGTCGTCGAGGATCCGCCGGACCGACTGGCGCACGTCCTCGTCGAGGTCGGGGAACGCCTCGGCCGCCCACAGCGGCTTGACACCCACCTCGGCCTGGATGCTCGCCTTGAACCCGTCGTCGGTGAAGGTGAGCATGCCGCACCCGGTGTGGTGGATCAGGATGATCTCGGTGGTGCCGAGCAGCCGCTGGCTGATCGCCAGACTGCGCAGCACGTCGGCGGTGACCACGCCACCGGCGTTGCGGATGACGTGCGCGTCGCCCTCGGCGAGGCCCAGCACCCCGTACGGGTTGAGCCGCGCGTCCATGCAGGCCAGCACGGCGACCCGTTTGGCCGGCGGCAGCGGCAGGGCGCCCTTGTCGAACGTCGCCGCGTAGCGCTCGGCGTTCCGGAGCAGTTCGTCTGTCACACTCACGGTTGCTTCTCCTCGATCGTCAGGGTCCCGCGAGCCTATCCCTACCTCGCCGATAGAAATAGCGGTCGAAAGAGGGAGCATCGCCGACGCGGCGGGAACCGTTGCGGGGACGCCTGAGCCATCGGGTCCCGTCCGCCGACGTTACGGTCTCTGTCCCTGGTGGAACCACGGATTCGACGAGATGCGCTCCCGGGGGCCGGACTTCCCGCTCAGCCGGTACCGATCACCGTGGTCACGTGCCATCCTGGCATCGACAGAAGTGATTGGATGGGCTGGGGGGAAGCGCCATGCGAATCAGTAGAGTCCTGGTCACCGTACTTGTCGCCGGCGCGGCGCTCACCGTGCCGGCCGCCGCCCTCGCGGACGCGCCACCACCGGCCAGGGTCGTGTCCCGATACGAGACGGCCAGCGGCAACACGGTCAGCCGCGACTGCGGGTTCAGCGCGCCGCTGCCGTCGGCGAGCGGCCAGGCGCTGTGGACGTTCTGCGACACGGCGATCAACAACCCGGCCGGGACCGTGATCGGCTTCATCGGCGGGTCGACCGCCGCGAGTGGGTCCTACACCGCGGGCCAGGTGCCCAGCACCCTGAGCGAGCTGCCCACCCCGCCCGCCGCGCCGGCGCTTCCGAGCACCCGGGCACCGGCGCCGTTCCTGCCCACGCCGGCCGGGCTCGTGCTGCCCGGCACGACCACCGCCTGCGGCGCGAGCGGCACCTCGTCGTACGCCGCCTCCTGGATCACCGGCCTGACCCGCGGGCCGAACCGGACGATCAGCGGCCGCAGCGGCTCCTCGCTGCTGTTCCTCACCTACACCAACGTCTGCGTCTACAACAACGCCTGGACCACCCAGAGCTACGGCGTGACGTTCTACGATCCGGCGTCCAACCAGCTCGTCGGCGCGGCCACGGTCTTCCCGCGCCCGGCCACCGGCGAGCTGGCCTGGCAGCGCCGCCTCGGGTCGCCGACGTTCGCGGCCGACGGCTACCTGTACCTCTACACCTCGCTGTGCACCTCGTCGGCGTTCGGCGCCTGCGGTGCCGGGACGGTCGCGCTGGCCCGCACCCCGTGGTCGGCGAGCACGGGCTGGTCCAATGCCGCCGGCTACCAGTACTGGACCGGTTCCGCCTGGTCCACCGACCCGGCGACGGCGACCTCGGCGCTGCCGGACGCGCGCCCGTTCGGCATCGACGTGCGAGTGTTCCCCGGCCGCGGCTACGTCGCGATCGAGCAGACCACGATCGCCGGCCACTTCCGCGTCTGGACCGCCGCGGCGCCGACCGGCCCGTGGACCGCGGGCGCCGAGACCGTCCTGCCCGGATGCGCCAGCACCACCACGAGCTGGTGTTACGCGTTCATCGGCCATCCGGAGTTGAGCACCGCGACGTCGCTCTACATCTCGCATTACCAGCCTGACGACAAGCACGTACGCGTGGTCGCCGTCCCCTGGTGAGGTGGCCACGCCCAGGACGTGTGAGGCGGTACCGAAACGTTTTCGGTGCCGCCTCATCTGCGTCCAGGAGCCTTTGATTCAGGTGTCCGACGTGCCTTTGTATTGACAAAGGCCAATGAAATGATACGGTCCTGAAAAGGTTTTCGAGGTTGCGTCCGTCCAACTCCATCCCCCAGCGCCAACCGCCCCGGGCCGGCNNNAGATGTGTATAAGAGACAGACATTGCCGGACGGCCCGAAGCGTCCGGCCTCGCGGTGGTGGTCCCCATTCCCCGTGGTGTCCACCCGGTGCCCGCGGTCGGTGGCGCACATCCCCGAAAGGACAGCTCCGTGACCGCAGAGATGAGTCTGCTTCCCGAGCCTCCGACGGCGGCGGCTCGCCCGGGCCGGCGTTTCCGCTTCCTGCGCCGCGTCGCCGCGCCCGTC
>KL571257.1:0-1747 GCA_000715855.1 Actinoplanes liguriensis | reverse complement strand
TGGAGCACCGGCTTCACCGGCAGCGTCACCATCACCAACCTGGGCGACGCGACCAACGGCTGGACGCTGCAGTTCGACTACGCCGGCAACCAGCAGATCACCCAGAGCTGGAACAGCACCTACACCCAGTCCGGGCAGCACGTCACGCTCCGCGACGCCGGATACAACGCCACGATCGCGACCGGCGCCGGTGTCACGGCCGGCTTCACCGCCACCTTCTCCGGCGGCAACCCCGCTCCCACGGCTTTCACCCTCAACGGGGTGGCCTGCACCGGCGCCACGGCGCCGACGACCACACCCACGACGACACCCACCACGGCGCCGCCGGCGAGCGACCCGTGGAACCCGCCGTCGCAGTACGTCGCCCCGCTCGCCGCCACCTGGAAGCATCAGGAGGACACGTACGCCGATCTGTACGGCTTCAAGAACTACCTGTTCGACCAGGTGATGGCGGCGAAGGGCAGCATCAACTACTGCGTGCGCTGGGAGTCGACCGCGACGGTCACGGCGACCCTGCGCGATCAGATCCAGACCGCGCTGCAGCGTCAGTTCCAGAAGTGGGTCGACCAGCTCAACGAGAACGGCGCCGGCTGGAACGGATGGCCGTACCAGCAGATTCCGGTCAAGGTGGTCGGCTGGGCCGTGCGGGACCGCAGCCAGCTGCAGTGGTCGGACAACTCGGTCGACGTCTACGTCAACGACATCAACGAGGGCGCGCCGCAGTGCAGCCCGCCCTGTGGACGGTTCTTCCACCAGGACGGCAACTACTCCGGCTGCCCGGGCGGCGCCTCCCACCACTACGACATGTCGCTCTGGCTCACCCAGGGGATGGGCATCGGCGGCGCCGGCGGGGACTGGGGCCAACGCATCGACAAAGACTATTTCGTCGATGCGCTGGGCTCGGACAACATCCATATCCTGCTGCACGAGATCGGGCACAGCTGGGGCCTCAACGACTTCTACGACTTCGACCCGCTGCCGAGTGAGGGCTTCGTCATGAAGGCCGGGAGCGCCACCCAGATCACCGCGTTCGACAAGTGGATGCTGCGCGACTTCTGGCGCCATCTCAAATCCCGCTACGGCCTGTAGCGGACGGTGCCGGCGACGTGTTCCCGCTGCCTGCCGCGCTCCGCGAGTCAGGGCGCAGATCAACCCCGTCAAGGACGATTCGGCGTACGCCCGTCCGCCCGTGACGTCGCGACGGGACAGCAGGCAGCGGGTCCATGGCTGATGTTCGTGCGCACGCCCATCACGCCGCGGCGCCCGGCAGCCGGCGGCGGTGATGGTCAGGCGCGGGTGAACTCCATGATCCAGTTGGACTCCCAGGTGACGCCGCCGTCGGCGGAGAACTCCTGCTCCCACCGGGCCGAGGTGGGCGTGATGCCGGACCAGATGAAGTGCGCCCGGATCGGCTCGCCCTCGTGCGTGTCGTCGCCGTAGAAGTCACCCCGCCCGTCCGTGAAGCTGCCCACGACCGGCGGGAACAGCACCCCGGACCGATCGTTGGCCCAGTACAGGGACCACTGGGCGCGTTCGGGGTCGTACAGCCGGAGGGTGAAGCCCCGCGTGCCGAGCGTCGGGAAAATGATCTCGTCGGTGTTGCCGGCGCCGTTGAAGAACGGCCGGCAGATCGAGGTGCCGGGGAAGCTCTGCCAGTCGTCGCTGCCGGCGAAGAGCGTGGTGAGCCGGCGGTTGACGACGGTCCAGGAGCCGATGAAGAAGTCGAAGTCGTTCACGGGGACGATCT
>KL571256.1:56753-57745 GCA_000715855.1 Actinoplanes liguriensis | reverse complement strand
GCTCGCAGGGGGCTTGGTCGTGTCGCCTTCGGACGGGACTGCTTATCGACGTACCGCCGAAAGCGAGATCGAGGCAAAGCGGCCCGGCGCCTAACGGGTGGTGGTGATCGAGGCGTCGAGGAGGGCGGCGGCGAGCGCGCGGGCGGCGAGGGCGGCGGCCGGGCCCGGGTCCTGGCGGGCGCCGACGGTGGCGCCGTCGTAGAGGATGACCAGCTGGGCGGAGAGGGCGGCGGGGTCGGCGGCGCCGGCGGCGCGTGCCAGGTCGGTGAGGAGCGTGCGGGTCCAGGCGCGGTTGGCGGCGGATTCCTCGCGGACGACGCCGTTGGGGTCGGATTCGGCGCCGGCGTTGTAGAAGGCGCAGCCGCGGAAGCCGGGTTTGGCGGCCGAGTCGGCGAGCGAGTCGAAGACGGCGAGCAGGCGGTCGCGCGGGTCGGTGTGCTGCTCGATCCGGCGCAGGATGCGGTCGCGGCGCCGCTCGTGCTGGCCCTGCAGATAGGCCCTGACCAGTCCGTCCTTGTTGCCGAAGCAGGAGTAGAGCGAGGCCTTGGCGACGCCGGCGCGCTCGATCACCCGGTCGATCCCGACGGTGTGCACGCCTTCGGCGTAGAAGAGCTCGTCCGCGGCGGCCAGCAAGCGCTCCCGGGCCGACAGGCGGGGTGATGAGACGGACATGGGTTTGACGTTAACAGACAGATCTGTCTAGTGTCAGAGCAACGATCAGACAGACCTGTCTGTTCAATCACTGGGGGAACCCACATGACAGTCCTCGCAGAAGCCACCGCGCCGGCCCGCCTGAGCCGGAACACGGCGTTCACCGCGATCGCCGCCATCCTGGTGACGTTCGCGGCGGCGTCCGCCGTGCCGAGCCCGCTCTACGTCGTCTACCAGCACCTCTGGGGCTTCTCCCCGGCGATGCTGACGGTGGTCTTCGCGGTCTACGTGGTCGCGCTGATCGCCACCCTGCCTGTCTCTTATACACATCTCTGAGCGGG
>KL571256.1:51368-56552 GCA_000715855.1 Actinoplanes liguriensis | reverse complement strand
GGTCTACGTGGTCGCGCTGATCGCCACCCTGCTCACCCTCGGCGCGCTCTCCGACTACATCGGCCGCCGCCCGGTGCTGGCCGGCGCGATCCTGCTGGAGGCCGTCGCGCTCGCCCTGTTCGTGAGCGCCGGCAACGTGAACGTGCTGCTGATCGCCCGGATCGTGCAGGGCGTCGCGACCGGCGCCGCGCTGAGCACGCTGGGCGCCACCCTGATCGACCTCAACCCGTCGCACGCGCCCGGGCGGGCCGGCCTGATCACCGGCATCGCCCCGGTCGCCGGGCTCGGCCTCGGCGCGTTCGGCTGCGGCGTGCTGGTGGAGTGGGCGCCGTTCCCGACCCATCTGGTCTACGCGCTGCTGCTGGTCGGCATGGTGATCGCCGGCCTGGCGGTGGCCTGGATGCCGGAGACCTCGGAGCGCCGGCCGGGTGCGGTCGCCTCGCTGAAGTGGCGGCTCGGCGTGCCGGCCCGGCTGCGCGGCGACCTGTTCGCGCTGGTCCCGATCATCGTGGCCAGCTGGGCGCTGGGCGGTCTCTACCTGTCGCTCGGCCCGTCGGTCGCGGCGTCCACCTTCGGCATCACCGATCACCTGGCCGGCGGCCTGGTGGTGGCGCTGGTCTGCGGCGCCGGCGCGGTGACCTCGTTCCTGATGCGCACGGTGGCGACGCCGCGGGTGCTGACCGTCGCCGGGGCCGGCCTGCTCGCCGGTGGCGCGCTCGGGGTGACCGGTCTGATCACCGAGAGCCTGACACTGGCCACGGCCGGCTCGATCGTCTCCGGGGTCGGTTTCGGGGCGGCGGCGCTCGCCTCGTTCAGCACGCTGGCCCGGATCGCCGCGCCGCACGAGCGGGGCGAGTTGCTGGCGGTGGCGCTGACGATCTCGTACGCGGCCTTCAGCATCCCGGCCGTGATCGCCGGCCAGGCCGCGAACCACCTGGGCATGCACACCGTCGCCCTCTGGTACGCCGGGATCGTGTCCGCCCTGGGCCTGGTGGCCCTGATCGCCCAGCGCACCCGCCGTTCCGCCTGATTCCACCCCTTTGGTGGCCGCCTCGGCGTGGAGGGGTGGAAAGCGCCCGGACACGGTTCACCATATGGGGCGAATCGGACATCGAGGGGCGAGGCATGAAGAGAATCTGGGCGGCCGCCACAGTGGTCGCGCTCGGTGCGGCCGGCACCGCGATCACCTCGGCGGAGGCCGCTCCGCCGCGCGCCACGCCGAACAGCGTGCCCGCGGCGATCACGTGGACTCCCTGCACCGAGATGTCACTCAAGTCGCAGGGCGCGGAGTGCGGCTTCGTGACCGTGCCGATGGACTACGCGAACCCGGGCGGGACCAGGATCGAGCTGGCCGTCGCCCGGGTCGCGCACACCGTTCCGGCCGAGAGGTATCAGGGCGTCGTGCTGGTCAACCCGGGCGGCCCGGGTGGCGCCGGGCGTGGCATGGCGACGCTCGGCGCGAAGGTGCCGAAGGATGCCGGGGACGCCTACGACTGGATCGGGTTCGATCCGCGCGGGGTCGGCGCCAGCAAGCCGAGACTGACGTGCGACAGCGACTACGCCGGCTACAACCGCCCGGTCTACGTGCCGAGCACCCCGGCGATCGAGGCCGCGTGGCACGCCCGGAGCAGGAAGTACTCGGCGGACTGCGCCAAGGCCGGCGGCGCGCTGCTCGACCACATGCGCACCGAGGACTCGGTCCGGGACATCGACAGCATCCGCAAGGCGCTGGGCGCCGAGCAGATCAACTTCTACGGCTTCTCGTACGGGACGTACCTCGGCCAGGTCTACGCCACGATGTACCCGCAGCGGGTGCGGCGGATGGTCCTGGACGGCAACGTCAACCCGAGCCGGGTCTGGTACCGCTCGAATCTGGACCAGGACATCGCGTTCGACCGGAACATCAAGATCTACTTCGCGTGGCTCGCCAGGCACGACAACGTCTACCACCTCGGCACGACCGGCCCGGCGGTGGAGAAGCTCTACTACCGGCAGCTGACCGAGCTGACCGCGAAGCCGGCCGGCGGGGTGATCGGCCCGGCCGAGCTGACCGACGTCTTCCTGCAGCCGGGGTACTACATCTTCGGCTGGGAGAAGGTCGCCCGCGCGTTCTCGAAATGGGTCACCGCCAAGGATCCGGCCGGGCTCAAGGCGCTCTACGACGAGAACAACCCGCAGGACGCGGGCGCCGACAACAACTACGCGGTCTACCTGGCCGTGCAGTGCACCGACGCGCC
The DNA here is from genome assembly GCA_000715855.1 of Actinoplanes liguriensis. Lineage (GTDB taxonomy): Bacteria > Actinomycetota > Actinomycetes > Mycobacteriales > Micromonosporaceae > Actinoplanes > Actinoplanes liguriensis. The sequence goes on along the minus strand of KL571256.1, from coordinate 54,315 downwards.
CTGGCCGATGAAGTGGGCGACCTGGTCCCAGCAGAACTGGAAGGTCTACCACCGGGCGCCGTTCGAGACGTGGGGCAACGCCTGGTACAACGCGCCCTGCCGCAGCTGGCCGGCGCCGGCCGGCCGGCCGATCCGGGTGAACGGGGCGAAGGTGCCGCCGGTGCTGCTGCTCAGCGAGACGCTGGACGCGGCTACGCCGTACAGCGGAAGCCTTGAGGTCCGGAAGCTCTTCCCCCGCTCGGTGCTGATCGAGGGTGTGAACGGCACCACGCACGCGGGATCGTTGTTCGGCAACGCCTGCGTCGACGACACGATCGCGAATTACCTGGCCACCGGCGCGTTGCCCAAGCGGGTCGCCGGGACCCACTCGGACAAGCAGTGCAAGCCGCTGGCGCAGCCGGTTCCCGCCCAGCCGCTGCTGGGACGCTCGGCCGAGACGCTCGATCGGCTGCGCCTGCAGCGGTTGATCGGCCGCTGACCTCCTTCGCGTTCGGCCCGGTGGTGAAGCTCTCCACCGGGCCGCCGACCTGTTCGGCTATGCTCGGTCACGCGAAGGGGAGTAGCTCCCAATGTCGCGGTCGACATACTGATGCCTCTAGGGGTGTCCGGCCGCGCGGCCTCGTTCTCGGGGCGAGCGAGACCTTCGACCAGGCTGTTCACCATGACGGCCGGGTCGAGGTCGCCCTGCGCCCAACCCCCGGTCGTTCTCAACCGGGAGATCTTCGTGTCAGCATTCTTCGCCGCGCTGGGCCTCAGCTTCGCGGTCATCTTCGTCGCCGAGCTCGGCGACAAGTCGCAGCTCATGGCGATGACGTTCGCCACCCGCTTCAAACTCGTGCCGACCCTGATCGGCATCTCCGCCGCCACCGCCCTGGTCCACCTGGTCTCGGTCGGCATCGGCGTCGGCCTGGGCGCGGCGATCCCCACCGACTGGATCTCGCTGGTCGCCGGGGTCGCGTTCCTCGCCTTCGGCGCCTGGACCCTGCGCGGCGACAAGCTCACCGACGACGAGAAGAGCAAGGCGGAACGCTCCAGCGGCTCCGCGATCCTCGCCGTCGGTGGCGCGTTCTTCCTGGCCGAGCTGGGCGACAAGACGATGCTTGCGACGATCACACTGGCCACCCAGCACGGCTGGGCCGGCGTCTGGATCGGCTCCACGATCGGCATGGTCGCCGCCGACGCGCTGGCGATCGTGGTCGGCCGGATGCTCGGCCGTCACCTTCCCGAGCACATCATCAAGTGGGGCGCGGCCGCGTTGTTCGCTATCTTCGGCATCTGGCTGATCGTCGAAGGCATCATCGGCCTGTCCTGATTTCCGGCTCCTTCAAAGGAGGCGCTGTGCTGCGGTACCGGGCTGAGTTCGACGCCGAGGTCACCTTCACCGACGGGGGTGACCTGAACGCGCGGCGATTCCAGGTGGACGTCCCGCACGCCGACGTCACCGAGGCCGAGATCACCGAGAGGCTGGTCGATCTGCTCGCGCCGCGTCCGGTCGAACGGGCGCGGCTGAGCGGTGTAAGGGTCTTCGGTGAGCCACACATTCCCCTGCAAAGACCCCTTTCCCGTACGAGGTTCGTCGAGCTCAGCCACGTCATCCGGGACGGGCTGATCACCTATCCGGGCCTGCCCGCCCCGCGGCTCGATCAGCATCTGTCCCGTGCCGAGTCCCGCGACCGCTACGCCCCCGGCACCGAGTTCGCCATCGACCGGATCACGATGGTCGGCAACACCGGGACGTACGTCGACAGCCCGTTCCACCGCTACGCCGACGGCGCCGACCTGGCCGGCCTCCCGCTGGAGCGCCTCGCCGAGGTCCCGGCCGTGGTGGTCCGGGCAATCGGCGGCCCCCGGGGGGTGACCGCTGACACACTGGCCGGTGTGGACGTGGCCGGGCGAGCGGTGCTGCTGCACACCGGCGGCGACCGCAACTGGGCCACGAAGGAGTATGTGACCGACGCGCCCTACCTGACCCGGGAGGGCGCGCAGGACCTGGTGGACCGGGGTGCGGCGCTGGTCGGCATCGACGCGGTGAACATCGACGACATCTCGGCGCGGGCCCGTGGCGAGCGGCCGGCACACAGCCTGCTGCTGGCCGCCGGCATCCCGATCGTCGAGCACCTCACCAACCTCGCGACGCTGCCGGTGCACGGCGCCCGGTTCACCGCCGTCCCGCCGAGGATCGCCGGGTTCGGCAGCTTCCCGGTCCGCGCCTACGCCACCGTCCCCGCCGACGAGCCGCACGACCACGACCGTTCCGCCGGATGGCAGCCGGGCGGGCACGGCGGTTTCGCTGAGCCTGGCGGGCACGCGTGAGCCAGCCCATCGCGCTGGCCCGCGTCCAGCTCCAGCGTGGCGAGGCCGGGGCCGCCGCCGACCTGCTCGGCCCGGTGCTCGCCGCCGAGCCGGACCACGTGACCGCGCTCGTCCTGATGACGCACGCGCAGCTCGCGCTGGAAAGGCCGGAGCTGGCACACGAGGTGGCGGCACGGGCCGTGCAGCACGCGCCCGGATCCGCCGAGGCGCTCACCGCGCTCAGCCGGACGCTGACCGCGCTCGGCCGGCACGACGAGGCGATCGCGATGGCGCAGGCCGCGGTCGCCCGGCAGGCCGACAATCCGTACCGGCACAACCGGCTGGCCTGGGCCCTGCTGGAGCACGGGCAACGGTCGGTGGAGGCGGAACACGCGGCCCGCGAGGCGGTGCGGCTCGACCCGGAGGAGGCCGACTTCCGGATCACGTACGCGATGGTGATGAAACAGCTCAGCCTGCCCGACCGGGCCCAGGGGGCACTGCGCGACGCCTTGAAGCTCGACCCGGAGAACGCGATCGCCCGGCACGAGCTGGCCGCCTTCGACGTGGTGCACCGCAACCCGTTCGCGCTCCGCCGGCTCGCCCGCGGCGTGACCGGGCTGGTCGCGGCGTTGCGGGCGGACCCGCGGCAGGAGGC
>KL571256.1:49554-51164 GCA_000715855.1 Actinoplanes liguriensis | reverse complement strand
GCTGGACGCGGCGCTGCGGCAGTTCCTGGTCTACACCGCGATCATCATGGTGGTCTTCGCCTACCTGGGCTGGCGGGTCTCGGACGACTCCGCCGCGTGGGCGCGGGCGCTGGCCGCGACGGCCGCGCTGGCACCCGCCGGGTACGCCGGCTACTTCCTCGCCCGGCTCGATCGGGTGCTGCGGTCGTACCTCAAAGAGGTGGTCAGCCGGCAGCGGGCCGCGAGTTCGGCAGCGGCCTTGACCCTCGCCTTGCTGCTGGTCGCCACCGTGGCGCCGGCCGGTTGGCTGCCCGCGCTGCTCGGTGTCGCGAGCCTCGCCGGGTTCGCGGTACGCCTGCTGACGTCGATGGTCCCCCGGATCTGAGGCGGTTCTCCTAACAAATCACGGTCCGACGCCGAAGTGAGCCTTGTGAGCCCTGTCCCCTGGCTACCCGGAGCGGCCCGATGACTGACCTGGCCCCAACCGCCGCATTCCCCCCGCCCGCGGCGGTCGCGCCGTACCCCGGCGTCGCCGAACGCGCCTTCGCCGACCCCACCGACATGGCGGTCGCCCGTGCCGCCGCGCTCTTCGAGAACATGCAGCCGGCCGAGGCCGCCGGCATGCTCGAACCGGCGCTGGCCGGCAACCCGCAGAACCCGCCCGGCTGGATCCTGATGGCCCGGATCCGGCTCGCGCTCGACCAGGTCGAACCGGCGCTCGCCGCCGCGCACAAGGCGATCGAGCTGGCGCCCGAGGACCCGCGGCCGCTCGCGATCGCCAGCCGGGCCCTGACCCTGCAGGGCAAACACGACGAGGCGATGTCGATGGCCTACCGGGCCGTCATCGTGGAACCGAAGAACCCGCTCTGGCACGACCGGGTGGCGTGGGCGCTGCTCGCCGCCGACCGCCAGCTCGCGGACGCGGAACAGGCCGCGCGTACGGCGATCGGCCTGGACCCGAACGAGGCGCACTACTACTTCACGCACGGGGTGGCGCTGGCCGCGCTCGGGCACGTGGACCAGGCCCGGCAGGCGTTGACCACGTCGCTGCGGCTGGAGCCGAACAACCCGGTCGCCCGGCAGCGGCTGGACATCCTCAACGGGGACGCCGTGCCCGTCGTGGAGAAGAAGAAGCGCGGGTGGAAGCTGTTCGGGCGCAAGGGGAACGAGGCGCCGGTGCGCCCCGAGGAGCGGACCTGATCAGGCGCGCTCCCGGGCCCGATGCCTCAGCAGCAGCCACACCAGCCAGCCGGCGCCGATGATGAACCCGAAGCTGATCACGCGGTAGAGGACCACCGCCGCGACGGCGCCGGCGCTGGTCAGACCGCCCGCGACCAGCCCGAGGACCAGGGCGGCGTCGACCACCCCCAACCCGCCCGGGATCACCGGGACACTGGCCGCCGCCATCCCCGCGCAGTACGCGATCAGCAGATGCACCGGCGTGATCCGATCCGCGCCCACCGCCAGGCAGCACACCCACAGGCACAGCGCGTCGAAGAGCCAGTTCGCGCAGGCCAGCAGCACCGCGACGACGAAGTGCACGGGATGCACCCGGATCGCCCGCAACTGGGTGAAGAATCCGAACAGCCGGTCCGCACCGTGCTCCGGCTGTCTCTTATACACATCTCTGA
>KL571256.1:45663-49330 GCA_000715855.1 Actinoplanes liguriensis | reverse complement strand
CTCCGGCGGGCGGCGGCGGACCCGGTTCACGCCGCCGAGCAGCGCGCGTACCGGCCGGTCCAGCCACAACGGGTGGCCGGCGAGGAGACGGACGGCCGCGGTGACCGCGATCGCCCCGGCCGCGTAGCCGGCCAGCGAGCGCCAGCTGCCGGTGTTACGGGCCAGCAGACCGCCGACGGAACCGACCAGGATCAGGGCGCCGGTGGAGAGGACACCGCTCAGGGCGATGCACCACGAGGCTTCGGCGGGCGTTACGCCGTACCGTCGCATCTGCCGGAAGTTGAAACTCGTGGAGAAGACCGGTCCGCCGGGCAGGGTCACGCTCAGTGAATGCGCGGCGTAGGCCATCGCGACGTGGCGGCGCACGCTGACCTTCCGGCCGGCGCCGCGCAACAGGGCCCGCTGCATTCGCGCGTAGGTGCCCATCGACACGATCTCGGCGGCCAGCGCCGCGCCCACCCAGTCCCAGCGCGGGGCTCTGAGCTGCGCGAAAGCCTCCCGCAGGGACGACCAGCCGAGGATCAGCTCGGTGCCGAGAACGACCACCATCACGACGGCCACCAGCGGCCCCCGGCGCCACCGTCGGGGCGGGCCGGTCGCCGGCGTGGCCGCCGCCGGAGCGCCGGTCGCGGTCATCACCTTCGATCGTGCCACCTCGCCGGAGAACTTTCGGCAACTTCACCGCACAGGTTTGCGCTGGTGGCAGTCTGTTCGGCATGCCACGGCCACGGATCGTCATCGTCGGCGCCGGCTTCGCGGGATACACCGCGGCCCGGCGGTTGGTGCGGATCGCCCGGGGACGGGCCGAGATCGTGCTGCTGAACCCCACCGACTACTTCCTGTATCTGCCGCTGCTGCCCGAGGTCGCGACCGGGGTGCTGGAGCCACGGCGGATCTCGGTGCCGCTGGCGCTGCCCGGGGTGCGGATGCTGCTCGGGCATGCCGGCGGGTTCGACCTGGATGCCCGTACCGTCGAATGGGCCGACCCGGAAGGCCGGCGCGGCGTCGTCGGCTATCACCGGCTGGTGCTCGCCCTCGGCAGCGTGAACAAGCTTCTGCCCGTCCCGGGGGTGACCGAATATGCCCACGGGTTCCGGGGCATCGCCGAAGCGCTCTACCTGCGCGACCACCTGACCCGGCAGATCGAGCTGGCGGCGCAGTCCACCGATCCGGTGGAAAGGCAGGCCAGGTGTACGTTCGTGGTGGCGGGCGCCGGATACACCGGGACCGAGGTCGCCGCGCAGGGCGCGCTGTTCACGGCAGCGCTGGCCGCCGGCAGATCGCTGTCGCCGCGGTGGCTGATCCTGGACACGGCAGATCGCGTGCTTCCCACTCTCGACCCCAGGCTTTCCCGTACGGCCGCGGAAGTCCTGCGCCATCGCGGAGTCCGCGTGCTGACCGGGACCGGTGTGTCGCGCGCCGGGCCCGACGCGGTACGCCTCACGAACGGGGAGAGCGTGCCCACCAGGACCCTGGTCTGGTGCGTCGGGGTCCGTCCGGAACCGCTGGTCGCCGGGCTGGGCCTGGCCACCCGGGACGGGCCGCTGATCGTGGACGAATTCCTCAACGTGCCCGGGCGGCCGGACGTCTTCGCCTGCGGGGACGCCGCGGCCGTGCCGGACGTGCTGCACCCCGGGGCGCTGACCGGGATGACGGCGCAGCACGCGGTGCGGCAGGGGCACCTGGTCGCGGGGAACGTGGCGGCGTCCTACGGGCATGGGCGGCGGCGGGCGTACCGGCATCGGGATCTGGGGTTCGTGGTGGATCTCGGTGGGTGGTCGGCGGCTGCGGATCCGTTCGGGGTGCCGCTGGGCGGGGCCGCAGCCAAGGCCGTGACCAGGGGTTATCACCTCATGTCCATGCCGGGGAACCGGGTGCGGGTGGCGGCGGACTGGATTCTCGACGGGCTGTTGTCGCGGCAGCCGGTGCAGCTCGGGCTGGTCCGGGGCAGCGCTGTGCCGCTGGCGGCGGAGCCGGACGGGGCCTAGCTCAGCTGTTGACCTCCGGGTGGATTCGTTCGGGGCGGTGGGCGCCGGGGGTGCGTTGTCGCGGCACCTTCGCCGGCTCTCCGCCGGCCGGCTCATCGGTGGCCGGTTCCCCGTCAGCCGGCTCGTCCGGGGAGACCTCCGGAGTGCCCGGTGGTGTGTTCCCGGACCACGGGTTCTCGCTGTGTCTGTTTTTGATCCCACCGGCCGATGCCTCTGCAGGAGGAGGGCCGACGTCGGCTCCGCTGTTGGCGTCGGCTCGGCTTTTGCCGTCGGCTTTGTTTCCCGCGTTGGCTTTGCTTTCCGCGTCGGCGCGGCTCTTGTCATCGACAGGCGGCCCGGACGGGGTGATCACCATCGCGGCGCCGCCGAGCCCGATGCCCGCGTAGAGGACCGGCCGCGCCGACCGCAGCACCAGCGCATGTACCGAACCGGTCACCAGACACCCGCCGAGCCCGGCGAGCACCACGACCACCCACGGCGACCCGGCCGGCACCCCCAGCAGCGCGGCAAGGTTGAGGAACGCCAGGTAGACCAGCACCCCGAGAGACACGGTGGACACCACGGGCGCGACGAACCGGCTCCAGACGTTCTCGCGGCCCGGCACCCGGTTCAGGTGCAGCAGCGCCGCCATCGCCGCGAGCAGCAACAACACCAGGATGGCGAGACTGCCACCGACGGTCAGCCAACGGGCGGTCCGAGCCGACGCCCCGGCGCCCGCCACGACCGCGCCGAGCAGCGCGGCGCCCGCGATCAGCGATTGGGTCAGGGAGGCGGCGCGCGGCGCGCGGGTGCGTCGCGAGACATTTCCCAGTACGGCGGGGAGGACCCGTTCCCGCCCGAGCGCGAACAGGTAGCGGGCGATCGCGTGGTGCACCGCGAGGATCGCCGCGAGCAGGCCGGTGAACAGCATCAACCGGCCGATCGTGACCGCCCACGGCGCGAGCCGGTCGTCGGCCAGCGCGAAGAGCAGCTCCGGACCGCGAGCCGCGGCACGACCGGCCACCCCGCGGGGCCCGGCGGCCACGACCAGGCTCCAGGTGACCCCGGCGAGCAGGAGCATGAGCAGCACGACCGCCAGCCGGACGGCCCGGCCGGCGGTGCGGTGCGGGTCGCGGGCCTCCTCGGCGTACGTCCCGACGGTCTCGAAGCCGGCGAACGCCAGCACCGCCACGGCGAGCAGCAGGCCGAGCAGCGGGCGATCAATCCCGGACAGGTCGGCGGGTAGGTAGGTGCTCGGCTCGATCCGGCCGCCGGCGGGCCGCACCACGCTGGCCCCGGCCAGCCCGGCGAGCACCCCGGCCTCGGCGACGGTGAGGATCGCGATCAGCATGGCGGCGAACTCGAGACGCAGCGTGCCGCAGAACGCGACCACCGCCCAGCACCCGGCGGCCACCGCCCACCAGGGCACGGTCGCGCCGAACCAGCTGTGCAGCAGGGGCGCCGCGGCCTGACCGGCGAGCGCGTAGAGGCCGAACTGGATGGCGTGATAACCGGCGAGCGCGAGCCAGGCGCCGGTGAGCGCGGCGGGGCGTCCGAGGCCGCGGGCGATCTGTGGATAGGCCGCTCCGGCGGCGGGCCGGCGGCGGATCATGGCGGCATACGACGTACCGAAAATGAGCAGGACGACCGCGACCGCGGCCACGGAGAGTGCCGCCAGCGGGCCGGCGCCGGCGGCCAGA
>KL571256.1:44028-45396 GCA_000715855.1 Actinoplanes liguriensis | reverse complement strand
GTGTATAAGAGACAGGGCCGAACCGGCGCCGAGACGACCGTGAGCGAGCCCGGCCGGCTCCGCGTGCGGGGGTTCGTCAGGGGTGGCCACGGACTCTATTCAGGCGCACCGAACCGGACTTTGACAACCACGGGTGACGACACAATGACCGCTCGTGACCAGATTGGCACATGCCCTCTCCCGCACCAGGAGGCACTCCGGTTGCAATTCCTCAACTGGGCTGCGCGACAGCCGACTGCAACGTTGTGCTCGCCACCCAGCAACTGACGGAGTTTCTCGCCGTCGTAGCCGATCGGCCCGATGAGGCTGCCGCCCAGCATGCTGCCGTCGAATGCGCCGTACGCGCACTCGATGCCGACCTCGCCGTGTTGATGGTCGACGGCGGCGCGGTGGCGGCGGTCGGCCTGCCGGTCGAGCGAATCCCGGCGTACGCCCTGACCGAGATCGCCGCCGGCCGTCGCACCACCTTCGAGGCCGACGGGCGCCCGTACGCGGTCACCCTGGCTCACCTCGGCGGTGTCACGCCGGGCGTGCTGCTGCTCGGCCGCGAGACGCCGTTCACCCTGGAGGAGGTGTGCCTCCTCCGCGGCATGGCCCGGGTGCTCGAGCTGAGCCTGCAGGCGCTGCACCTGATCGAGGTGGAACGCCGGCAGTCCGCCGAGAACGAGACCCTGATCAACTCGCTGCAGCGCCGCCAGCGGCTCTTCGACGAGCTCAGCGCGGTGCAGCGGGCGATCGCCCGGCGTGAGCCGCTGCGCCGGATCCTCGACCAGATCACCGCGAGCGCCGCCGAGCTGCTGAACGTCGAGCTGTCCGGCCTCACCGTGCTGGACATCGACGACCCGAGCCGGACCAGCTTGATCGCCAGTCGCGGCGTCTCCGACGAGGGCGTGCAGCGGATGCAGTCGATGCCCGTCGCCTCGCTCGGCGTCGCCGGGCTCGCGATGATGGGCAACGAGCTGGTCGCCGTCGACGACTACGCCAACTCGCCGATCGCGGTGCCGGAGATCGTCCGTGCACAGCTGCGCAGCGTGATGGCGGTGCCGGTGCACGAGGACGACGAGGTGGTCGGCGCGCTGTTCGTCGGTTCCTTCCACGACGTACGGGAATGGGATCGTGCCTCTCAGGAGGTCCTGCAGGCGTTCGCCGAACACGTCAGCCTGGCCATCACCGACGCACGCACACTGCGCGAGATGAACCACGCGTTCCACGACTCGCTGACCGGCCTGGCGAACCGATCGCTCTTCACCACCCGGATGGAGAACGCGCTCGCCACCACCGGGTCCAGCGGGGTCGCGGCGCTGCTCGTCGACCTGGACCGGTTCAAGGTCGTGAACGATTCGCTCGGGCACGCGGTCGGCGACCGGC
>KL571256.1:41430-43810 GCA_000715855.1 Actinoplanes liguriensis | reverse complement strand
TGCCTGCGCAGCGGGGACACCGCGGCCCGGCTCGGCGGCGACGAGTTCGCCGTGCTGCTGCCGGACGTCGCCGGGATCGAGATCGCCGTCCCGGTGGCCCGGCGGATCGTGGCCGCGCTCCGGGAGCCGTTCGATCTCGACGGGCGGGAGGTCTACGCGAGCTGCAGCGTCGGCGTGGCCTACGCGGAAGCGGCCAGCACCGATGCCGACGATCTGCTGGTCCGGGCGGACCTGGCCGTGTTCGAGGCGAAGAAGCAGGGCAAGGATCAACTGGCGGTCTTCGACCCGGCGATGCGAGCCTCGTTCCAGAAACACCTGGAGATGGAGGCGGACCTGCGCCGGGCGGTGCTGCGGCACGAGTTCGAGCTGCGGTTCCAGCCCATCGTCCGGCTGCGCACCCAGGAGATCTCCGGGCTGGAGGCGCTGGTCCGCTGGCAGCACCCGGAACGCGGGATCATCCCGCCGATGGAGTTCATCCCGCTCGCCGAGGAGACCGGGCTGATCGTGCCGATCGGCGAGTGGGTGCTGCGCGAGGCGTGCCGTCAGGCCGCCCGGTGGAACTCGCAGCGCGACGGGGACACGCCGCTCACCGTGAGCGTGAACCTGTCCGCGGTCCAGTTGGAGCGCGCCGACCTGCCGATGCTGGTCTCGTCGGCGCTGGCGGACAGCGGGCTGCCGGCGAAGTGCCTGATCATCGAGCTGACCGAGTCGCTGCTGGTGGATCACCGGCCGGAGACGCTGCAACGGCTCGAGGCGGTCAAGGCGCTCGGGGTGCGGCTGGCGATCGACGACTTCGGGACCGGGTACTCCTCGCTGGCGTACCTGCGGAACTTCCCGGTCGACATCATCAAGATCGACAAGTCGTTCGTGGACGACATCGGCGACATGCCGGCCGCGGCGGCGCTCACCCTGGGCATCATCCAGCTCGGTCAGGCGTTGCAGCTCTCCACGATTGCCGAGGGGATCGAGCACGTCGGCCAGCTCAGCGAACTCGCCGACGGCAACTGCGAGCTGGGCCAGGGCTACTACTTCGCGGAGCCCCTGACGACGGACGCCATGGACGACCTCCTCGCCGCCGGCACCTCACCCAAGGCGGAACCCTCAGCCACGGACGGCCTTCTCCCGGCAGGCACCCCGCCCAAGGCCGAACCCCCGGCCGCGGACGGCTTTCTCCCGGCAGGCACCCCGCCCGAGGAGGACTGACCCCGCGGCCGGGCGCCGCCCCGACAAGCCGCCGCCCGGATCGGCCGACGCCTAGACGGCGGCGGCGAGGATCGCGCCCAGGGCGGCGGCGCCGAGGCCTGCCAGGAGGCTGACCAGCACGTATGCGAAGGCCTTCGCCCGCTCCCCGCGCCGGGCGAGGGTCAGCGCCTCCCAGGAGAACGTCGAATACGTGGTCAGCGCCCCGCAGAAGCCGGTCCCGATCAGCGCGGTCAAACCATGCGAAAGCGGCAGCCCGAGCACGAGCCCCAGCACGAACGACCCCGCCACGTTCACCGCGAGCGTCCCCCACGGAAAACCGGTGCCGTAGCGCGCCTGGACATAACGGTCGGTGAGGTAGCGCAGCGGCGCCCCGACCGCCGCCCCGAGCGCCACGAGCAGCGCGGTGATCACGCCCGCTTCTCCCCGACCGAGGCCAGCGCACTCCCCGCCCAGACCGCCAGCAGCGCGCCGACGATCGTCGCGGCCAGGTAGACGACGGCGACCGCGGGCACCCCGCGCTGCACGTCGACCTCCGCGGTCGAGAACGTCGTGTACCCGCCGAGCACGCCCGTGCCGAGAAAAGGCCTGGTCAAACGATGTCCCGGGCGAAATCGGGCGAGCAGCGTGTAGAGCACCCCGATCAGGAAGCACCCCGACACGTTGATCGACCAGGTCGCCCACGGGAACGTGGCCGGCGTGTGCGGCCAGGCGACGCCGATCGCGTAGCGGGCCAGCGCGCCGATCACCCCACCGGCCGCGACGACGGCCAGGGCTGGGCGGTCCACGTCGAGATCCATTTCCGGCCACGCTATCGCGCGGGCGGCCGGGGGGACGTGGCGGCGTCCTCCCCGGCCGGTTCCGGGCGCTTGGGACAGATCCTACGATCGCATGAAACGACCTGAAACAGGCGATGTAAATGCCCGTTGACCTGTGCCTCAGCGGTTTCAGAGTCCACTGTAGGGGACGATCTTGCGCGGCGGAAACCTGGCCCCCGCGACTCGGCGCTTCGCGCATCAAGATCAACCCCCGATTTCCGTACGCCGAAAGCCGTTCGGTCCGGACGCGAAGCGCGTCCGGACCGGACCGCGGACCTCAGCCGACCGGAGTCAGCGAACGTCGCGCCTCGACCGGCTCCACCGCCGGCTCCACGTCGTGAGCGATCTGCGGCAGCCACCCC
>KL571256.1:37307-41244 GCA_000715855.1 Actinoplanes liguriensis | reverse complement strand
ACGATCTGCGGCAGCCACCCCAGCCAGCTCGGCAGCCACCAGTTCGCCCGGCCCAGCATCGCCATCACGGCCGGGAGCAGCACCGCCCGGATGATCGTCGCGTCCAGCAGCACCGCGGCCGCCAGCCCGATCCCGAGCTGCTTGGTCGAGTTCAGCGGGAGCGTCGCGAAGAGCGCGAACACCGCCACCATCACCACGGCCGCGCTGGTGATCACACCGGCCGTCCGGCCGACGCCCTCACGGACCGCGTCCCGAGTGCTCAGGCCCCGGTCGTAGCCCTCACGGATCCGGCTGAGCACGAAGACGTGGTAGTCCATCGACAGGCCGAACAGGATCACGAACAGGAACAGCGGCATCCAGTTGGTGATCCCGCCGCTGGAGACGAAGTCGAGCTGCTTCTCGAAGTGCCCGTACTGGAAGACGTAGACCAGCATGCCGTAGGCCGCGGCGACCGAGAGCAGGTTGAGCACCACGCCGGTGATCGCGACCACGACCGACCGGAACGAGACCAGCAGGAGCAGGAACGCCAGCCCGAGCACGAAGCCGAACACCCAGGGCAGGCTGTCGTCGAGCTGATGGTTGAAGTCGGCATTCGCCGCGGTCTCACCGGAGACCAGGGCGGTCGTGCCGGGCAGCGCGCCGAACGTGGCGGGGACGATGCGGCCGCGCAGGGTGTCCAGGGCGGCCATCGCCGTACTGTCATCGCTCTTTCCGACAAGGCCGACCGAGACCACCGCGACCGTGCCGGCGGGGTTGACCTCGACGTCGATCGGCTCGACGAGCTGACCGCTCGCCTTCGCCTCGGCGCGGAACCTCGTGAGCGCCTGCTGGAACCCGTCACCCTTGACCGAGGCGCTCTCGACGACGACCCGCGCGGGAGAGGTCTTGCTCGGGAAGGCCTCGGTGATCGCCTTCAGCGCCTGCACGATCGGCTGGTCGGGCGGCAGGTCCTGGATGCTCTCCGCCTTGGTCTTCAGGTCCAGCGCCGGGGCCGCCAGCGCGCCCAGTGCCGCCACCGCGACCAGCACCGAGATCAGCGGCTTGGCCAGCACGACCTTGAGCAGGCCACCCCAGAACCGGCCGTCACTGCGACGCCGGTAGAGCCCCGGGATCTTGATCGCGTCGACCCGGTCACCGAGCGCCGAGAGCAGGGCCGGCAGCACGGTCAGCGAACCCAGGACCGCGGTGGTGACCACCAGGATGGTGCCCAGCCCGAAGCTGACGAACGTGGTGTCGTGGGTGAGGAACATGCCGGCCATCGCCACGATCACGGTGAGGCCGGAGACCCAGATCGACCGGCCGGAGGTCTGCGCGGCGATCATCAGCGCCCGCTCCGGATCGGCGCCGTTGCGGCGCTCGTCCCGCTCCCGGCGGATGTAGAAGAGGCAGTAGTCCACCCCGACCGCGAGGCCGACCAGCAGCATCACGTGCGAGGTGGCGTCGACCGTCGGCGCCAGCCGGCTGAACCCGGCCATCAGGCCGATCGCCGCGATCACCGCGGTCACCGCCAGGCCGACCGGCAGCAGCGCGGCCACCACCGCGCCGAACGCCACCAGCAGGATGCCGAGCGTGACCGGGATGGAGAGCATCGAGAGCCGGGCGAGACCCGCGTCGAGCTCGTCGCCGATCAGCTTGTCGCCGCTGGCGTCACCGCCCTCGGCGATGAACAGATCCGGGTGCGCGGCCTGCACCTTCGCCACCGCGTCCAGCGCCGGGCCGACCCGGTCCTTCGCGGTCTCCGAGTCGCCCTTGACGCTGAACGTGATCAGCGTCGAGTGCTTGTCCGGCGACTGGATCGGATCCTGCACGTCGGTGACGTCACCCAGCCCGGACAGCGCCTTGGTGACCTCACCGGTGGCCGCGGCCCGATCGGCGCCCGACCGGTTCTGGATCAGCACCATCTCGCCGGCCGGTTGCTCCGGGAAGCCCGCCCCCTCGACGATCTTCTCGGCCCGGCCCGAGTCACCGTTGCCCTGGTCCGCATTGGACGCCGCGAGGCTGCCGATCATGCCGCTGAGGACCGTGGCGGCGACCACGAATGCGACCCAACCCAGGATCGCGAGTGCCCGGTGTCGCGCGCTCCAGATCGCGACGCGAGGTGCGATCCCTTTGACTTTCCCCCTGTGCTCCATGCCTGAGAACGCTATGGATCGCAGAGACCGGTTTGAATCAGGCGAGCCCCCGACTCGGGGTGGGGATAACCCTACGTCTGGAGGTAGGCCAGCACTGCCAGGACGCGTCGGTGCTGCTCCTCGTCCTGGTGGAGGTTCAGCTTGGTGAAGATGTTCCGGACGTGCTTCTCCACCGCGCCCTCGGTGACCACCATCTTGCGGGCGACCGCGGTGTTCGACATGCCCTCGGCCATCAGGCCCAGCACCTCGCGCTCACGCGGGGTCAGGCTGCGCAGCGGATCGTCACGCCGGCGCCGGACCAGCAACTGGCCGACCACCTCGGGGTCGAGCACGGTGCCGCCCTCGGCGACCCGGCGCAGACCGTCCAGGAAGTCGGCGACCAGCGACACCCGGTCCTTGAGCAGATATCCGACCGCCCCTCGGCGATCGGCCAGCAGGTCGTCCGCGTAGGAGACCTCGACATATTGGGAGAGCACCAAAATCGGTGAGCCCGGCACCCGGCTCCGGGCCTCCACCGCCGCCCGCAGGCCCTCGTCCGTGTGCGACGGCGGCATCCGGACGTCCACGATGGAGACGTCCGGACGATGTTCGACGACCGCCTCGACGAGGGACGGCCCGTCGCCGACGGCCGCCACCACCGTGTGGCCGTTCTCCTCGACGAGCCGGATCAGGCCCTCGCGCAACAGCACCGCGTCATCGGCAATAACCACCCGCATGCGGCCACTCTGTCAGAGTGGCAGCGCCGCTGTCAGGCGGGTCCCTTCGCCCTCGGCGCTCTCCACGGCCAGCACCCCGCCGGCCGCCTTCACCCGATCGTCCAGGCCGGCCAGGCCGTGCCCCTTGGCGAGGCTCGCGCCGCCCACCCCGTCGTCGGCGACGGTCACCAGCAGGCCGGTGGCGATCCGCTGGACGCTGACCTGCACCTCGCTGGCGTGGCTGTGCTTGGCGACGTTGGTCAGGGCCTCGGCGACCACGAAGTACGCCGTCGACTCGACCGCCGCGTCCAGCCGCTCGAAGACCGGGGCGTCCAGGTCGACCGGGATGGTGCAGCGGCCGGCCAGCGCGGTCAGCGCCGCCTGCAGGCCACGGTCCACCAGGATCGGCGGGGCGATCCCGCGGGACAGGGCACGCAGCTCGTCCAGCGTCTCGCGAGTCTGGCTGAGCGCCTCGGCGACGGTGGCGCGAGCGGCCTCCGGATCGGTGGTGAACTGCTGCTCGGCACGGCCCAGGTCCATGGCGAGCCGGACGAGACGCTGCTGCGGACCGTCATGGATGTCACGTTCCAGCTTGCGCAGCGCGGTCGCCTCGGCCGAGACGGCGGCCGCCTTCTGCCCCAGAGCGGTGTCCCGGGCGGCGTTCGCGTCGGCCACCTGCTGGCGCAGCTCGTCGACTCCGCTGAGCAGGCCCCGGGCGAACTGCGCCTCGAGCAGCGCCGAACCGCGGACCACCGGGATCAGCGTGACCGCGAAGAACAGGCCCATGGCCAGGTAGAACGCGATCCGTACGGGCGCAGTGTCCTGGAAGCCGAGCAACTCGGGCAGTTCCTGATTGTCGGGCGTGTGCGGCAGCGCCCAGTCCCACAGCGCGTACGTGATGCCGCTCAGCGTCCCGGTCCACCAGGTGAAGACGAAGCAGAACGCGATCGTGCTCGGGATGAAACGGAAGATGCCGTGCACCAGGTCGAGCCAGGACTGGCCGTCGGCGAGCGGGCTGAACATCTTGCCGATCCAGCTCTGTGAGCGGGCCGTACGATAATGCGGGTGCGGGATCCGCCGGCGCAGGACCGGGCCGATCCGCAGCCGCTC
>KL571256.1:33094-37052 GCA_000715855.1 Actinoplanes liguriensis | reverse complement strand
CGGCAGGCCGATCCAGATGATCGCGGTGCCGATGCCCGTCGCAAAACCGGCGATGCAGAGCGTGAGCGTGATCAGCCCGAACGGGAAGCCGACCAGCACATACTGGGTGTCGATGCCCAGCTGACGCAGGTAGCGCCGGCCCGGGGCGGGAGTGACGGCGGCCGGAGCACCGGCGTACGAGGTTGTCATGTTCTCCACGCTAGGCATCGGAGCCCTCCGTTCCGATCCTGCGGACCGCCCACCCGACAGTAGGGTTAACCCGACTAGTAGGGCGCGGTCACATCAATTACCACCTTGCCGACGGCGTGATTCTCGACGGCCTCGTGCGCCTGCGCCACCCCGTCCAGCGGGAATCGGAGAATCGGCAGGCCGTGCTCCTCGCCGACCCGGAAGGCGCCGGCGTTCACCGCGGCGGCGACCGCGGCCACCGCATTGTCCTTCTCCTCCGGCGTGGTGGTGTAGGTGAGCACGAAGTCCAGGCTCACGTTCTTCAGCATCGCCTTGAAACTCGGCACACTGAACTTGCCGCCCACGTAGATCGCGATGTTGCCGCCCGGGGCGATCACGTCCAGATCCAGCTCGAGGTTGTCGGTGTTGACCTCGACGATCACGTGCGGCCCGGTCTCGCTGACCTCGCGGATCCGGGCGGCCACGTCCTCCTCGCGGTAGTCGATCACCACGTCGGCGCCGGCCGCCGTCGCCAGCTCCGCCTTCTCCTTGCTGCTCACCGTGGTCAGGACGGTCGCGCCGGCCCACTTGGCGAGCTGGATCGCGGCGTTGCCGACCGCGCCGGCCCCACCGGCGACCAGCACCGTCCGCCCGGACAGCGCGCCCGGCTCCAACCGGGCGGGGCCGTCGCCGGCCACGGTCAGGCAGCGGTGCGCGGTGAGCGCCGGAATGCCCAGGGCCGCGCCGACCTCGAACGGGATGTCATCGTTCATCCGGACCACCTGGCGGCGGGGCAGCACCACATATTCCTGGGCGGTCCCGTTCGCCCGGCCGTAACTCGCGTCCCACACCCAGACCCGGTCACCCGGCTCCAGGTCGTTGACCCCCTCGCCGAGCGCGTCGACCACGCCGGCGCCGTCCTGGTTCGGCACCCGGGGCGGGGCGACGCCGTCCGGCACGCCACGGCCGGCGCGCGTGCCGGTGTCGGTCGGGTTCACCGCCGAGAGCACGATCCGGACCCGTACCTCATCGGTGCCGGCCAGCGGCAGCTCACGGTCGGTGAGCTGGAGGACTTCGGAGGCGGGACCGGGCTCGGAGAAGACGGCAGCGCGCATCACCCCACCCTATGCCGTGTCAGAGATCACGACGCATGGCGAGACGCGGCCACCGGTCCAGACCGTGCGCGGCCTCCTCGGCCCGGATCGCGCGCAGATCGGGCGTGATCTCGTCGTCGGCGAGAGGGCGGAAACCGAGGCGCTCGTAGTACGGCGCGTTCCACGGGACGTCGGCGAACGTGGTCAAGGTCAGCGCCGGCGAGCCCCGCTCCCGGGCCCAGGCGGCGATCCGCTCGACCAGACCCACGCCGAGTCTGCGGCCGGCGAACGCCGGGTCGACCGAGACCTGTTCCAGATGCGCGACGTCATCGGCCCATTTGACCAGCGCGTACGCGATGGGCCGGTCCGCCTCGTCCACGGAAACCCAGGCACGGCCGTCCGTCAGGTACTCCCGCAGCTCGTCGGCACTGAACGGGTCGTCCTCGGCGACCAGGTGCATCTCGAGCGGGAGGAACATCCGACCGGCCTCGACCTCGATCTGCTGCATCGCCGGAATGTCGGCTTCCCGGGCAGTTCTGATCATTCGTCCCCCTGACATGGGCGGCCTGATTCAACCCCACAACGGCTCAGTGGTTCCACCGAGTTGCCGAACAGGAGTAAGCACGTCGCTGCCCGACCTCTGGAGGTCCGCGTGTTCACCGTTCTGATCGCCGACGACGAGGTCGACCACCGTGATCTGCTCGCTCTCTCCCTGCGCCGCTTCGGGTACCAGATCGTCACCGCCAACGACGCCCGTGGCGCGCTGGACGTCCTGTCCCGGGGTGGCGTCGACGCCGCCCTGATCGACGTGCGCATGCCCGGCCAGTCCGGCATCGAGCTGTGCCGCCGCATCCGCAGCGATCCCGCCCTGGAGTCGTTACCGATCATGGTGGTCAGCGCGGACGTGCACCGCGATCGGATCACCGATGCGCTGCATGCCGGAGCGGACGACTACCTGTGCAAGCCGTTCGGGCGGGACGAGTTGGTCGCACGGCTCGGCGATCTCCTGCGCCGGCCGGGGACCGGGGCGGCCCGCTCCACCTCCGCCTCCCGCGTCGCCCTGGCAGCCGCCCGGCACGCCGTCCCACCCGCGCCGATCACCCGTTACGAAGAGATCCAGATCCGACACTCTGCATGACACCTGACTGATACCGGCCGCAGCGTAGGGTCGGCGCATGAATCCGGTTCGGTACGGCACCAACGCCGGACGCCTGGTGTTGCTGGCCACCGTGCTGGGCTCCAGCCTGGCGTTCGTCGACGCCACCGTGGTCAACCTGGCCCTGCCCGAGCTGGGCCGCAGTCTCGGGGCGTCCGCGGCCGGCCTGCAGTGGACGATCAACGGCTACGCGCTCTCGCTCGCCTCCCTGATCCTGGTCGGCGGCTCGCTCGGCGACCGCTTCGGCCGCAAACGGATCTTCATGGCCGGCATCGCCTGGTTCGCGGTGGCGTCCCTGCTCTGCGGCCTCGCGCCGAACATCGAGCTGCTGATCGCCGCCCGGGTCCTGCAAGGCATCGGCGGCGCGCTGCTCACCCCCGGCGCGCTCGCCATCCTGGAGGCGTCCTTCGCCCCGGAGGATCGGGCCAAGGCCATCGGCGCGTGGTCCGGGCTCGGCGGCGTCGGCGGCGCGCTCGGGCCGTTCCTCGGCGGCTGGCTCCTGGAGATCGGCAGCTGGCGCTATCTGTTCCTGATCAACGTGCCGGTCGCGGCGCTGGTCCTCTGGGTGGCGTCCCGGCACGTGCCCGAGTCCCGCGACCCGGGCGCCGCCCGGAGCTTCGACCTGGCCGGGCTGCTCACCGGGGCCGCCGGGCTGGGCGGCCTGACCTACGGGTTCACCGCCTGGCCGGCGCACGGCGCGAGCTCACCGGTCGTGCTGATCCCACTGATCATCGGGGTGCTCGGGATGGCGGCGTTCGTCCTCGCCGAGTCGCGCTCGGCGCACCCGATGGTCCCACCGGCGATCTTCCGGCACCGTGCCTTCACCGGGGCGAACCTGGTGACGTTCCTGGTCTACGCGGCCAACGGTGGCGTGTTCTTCCTGGTCGTGGTCAACCTGCAGGTCGTGGCGGGCTATCCGGCGATCGGCGCCGGGCTGGCCATGCTCCCGGTCACGGTGATCATGCTGCTGCTCTCGGCCCGGGGCGGCGCGCTCGGCCAGCGGATCGGGCCGCGCATCCCGATGACGGCCGGGCCGCTGCTCTGCGGCGCGGCCCTGGTGCTGATGTCGATGATCGGGGCGGACGCGCCCTACCTGACCCGGGTCCTACCCGCGGTGATCCTGTTCGGGTTCGGCCTGGCACTGCTCGTCGCCCCGCTCACCGCGACCGCGCTCGGCGCGCTGGACGACGCGCACGCCGGCATCGCCTCCGGCGTCAACAACGCGGTGGCCCGGGCCGCCGGTCTGCTGTCGGTCGCCGTTCTGCCGCTGGCCGCCGGGCTGGGGTCGGGGTCGGGGTCGCTGACCGAGTCCGCTCAGCTTCACCCGGTCTACCGGAACGCGATGCTGATCTGCGCGGGGTTGATGGCGGTGGGCGCGGTAACCGCATTCCTCATCATTCCGAGTCGTCTCCCCCCGAAGCCGGCCCCGAACCGCTCGTTCTGCGACCCGGCCTCCCCGCCGATCCACCCCCGAGCCGAAGTCGACCAGTAAAGCCCGCCCACCAGTGGCCAAACAACGTCCAGCCCCAGCCCACCCCAG
>KL571256.1:32452-32865 GCA_000715855.1 Actinoplanes liguriensis | reverse complement strand
CCCAATGCCACTTAGCTTAATTTGATCTTGGTGACTGTGAGCGTGTCGCCGGGTGCCTTGCGGTTGTTCTGGTGAGATGGCGGCCGTGTCGGGTGTGGATGTGTCGCCAGATCAGGTGTCGGTCGGGGTTCTGGTCACCGCGGTGCCGCGAGACAGGATCGATGTGGCGGTCGAGGCGTGCGGGGTGCAGGCGAAACGGTCGGATGGCAAGCTGCCGCCGCATGTGACCGCGTATCTGACGATGGGGTTGTGGCTGTTCCCCGACGATGACTATGCCGAGGTCGCGACGAAGGTGACCGGTGCTCTGGACCGGTTCGGGTGCTGGAACGCCGCCTGGTCGGTGCCGACTTCGGGCGGGATCAGCCAGGCCCGCCAGCGGCTGGGCCGCGACACTCCCTGTCTCTTATACACAT
>KL571256.1:31073-32266 GCA_000715855.1 Actinoplanes liguriensis | reverse complement strand
GGGCCGCGACACTCTCGCGGAGGTGTTCGAGCAGGTCGCCGAACCGATCGCGACGCCCGCGACCCGGGGTGCGTGGCTGCGGGACTGGCGGGTCCTGGCGATCGACGGGTTCGATGTCGACGTCGCGGACACCCCCGGCAACGTTGAGGAGTTCGGCCGCACGAAGGCCGGTAACGGCGAGTCCGCGTTCCCGAAAGCGCGGGTGCTCGCGTTGACCGAGTGCGGCACGCATGCGTTCCTGGCCGCACAGGTCGGGCCGTGGTCCGACGGCGAGCAGACCCTGTCGATGCCGTTGTACTCGCGGCTCAACCGCGGTGAACTACTCACCGCGGACCGCAACTTCTACTCGTTCGCCGCCTGGGACCGGGCCACCGCGACCGGCGCCGACTGCCTATGGCGCTTACGATCCGGGATCCCACTGCCCGTGGTCGAAGTCCTGGCCGACGGCACCTACCTGAGCATGCTGACCACCAAGAACATCCGCGCCACCCGCCGTCAGAAGATCCTGGCCGCTGCCCGGGCCGGCACCCTGGCCGACTGCCCGCAAGCCGTCGACGACCGCGGCCTGCCGGTCGCGCACATCGTCCGGGTGATCGAATACGACATCCCGGACCGGGAAGGCAACGGCACCGGCGAACTGATCGTGCTCGTGACCAGCATCCTGGACCCGCAAGCGGCCCGCGCCGACGAACTCGCCGAGGCCTACCACCTGCGCTGGGAACAAGAAACCGCCCACGACCAGCTGAAAACCCACCTCCGTGGACCTGGCCGGATCCTCAGGTCCCGCCTACCCGACCTCGTGCACCAAGAAATCTGGGCCTGGCTGTTGGTCCACTACGCGACCAGCGTCCTGATCACCCGAGCCGCCGAGGCCGCCGACATCGACCCCGACCGGATCAGCTTCACCCGGACCCTGCGCATCATCCGCCGCACCGCCATCGCGACGGCGGACATTTCCCCCTCAGGACTGGACTGACCAGCTAACGCGCATCCACACCGAGATCACCGCCAAGCTCAACCCCGCCCGCCGCCACCGCACCTGCCCCCGCGTCGTCAAACGCCGACGCCACAGCCGATACCCGACCAAAAACCCCGAAGAGGCCGCCAGCATCCGCCATGACGGCCCGGCCACCATCCGACTTTTTCCACTCCAGCCCGCACCAAGATCAACTTAAGCTAAGTGGCATTGCACC
>KL571256.1:27316-30823 GCA_000715855.1 Actinoplanes liguriensis | reverse complement strand
CACCAAGATCAACTTAAGCTAAGTGGCATTGGGCCAGCACCGACTGGCTGCGCAGGCCGAGGTGCGCGGCGACCGGGCGGCCACCGGCGTAGACGGTGGAGACCACCGCGCGGCAGCCCTCCGCGGCCGACGCCTGCAACTCCTCCAACACGCCCGAGATCCACGGTGTGGAGAATCGGTCGTACTGCTGGGTGCGAAGATATTGTGCGGACTTCCATTCGCGCAGAGCGGTGAGCGCGGCCGGACTCCGGTCGTCCCACACGAATTGTTCGTCGCCGATCTCGCGGGCCATTTTCCGCTGCTTTCGCAACGTCTGCTTCACGACGTCACCGGCTTTATTGCGATCTTCGACGTACGCCGGATAGCCGTCCCCGATGGTCATCAGCGGCGACGGCGCCCGGGACGTGTGGTGCTCGGTGAATTGGTCGGCCATCAGATGGTCGAACTCCCACACCGGCAGCTTGGCGGCCCGGAGCAGTTCCTTCGCGTCCCATGCGAGACCGTCGCGGTGGATCAGGCCCTGGCAGTCGCTGATGCCGAAGCCGATCGGGACGCCGACGACCCGGTTGCGCACCTCGAACGGGAAGAATCCGGCGAGCCCGTCGGACTCCTCCAGCACCGCCACCCGGGCGGCCGGGCGTTGCCGCGCGACGGCGAGGGTGAACTCCGGGGCCAGGAACGGGTTCTGCAGCTCCGGCCGGTCCTTCTGGAACTGCCGCCATGCGGTCAGCTCGGCGGGGCCCAGCTCGTCCGGGCGTACGACGGTGATCTTCACGCGGGAACCGATCCGTGGACGGACGGGCGGCCGAGCGCGCGGTAGTCCCAGCCCGCGGCGGCCCAGTGGGCGGGGACGAGCGCGTGCCGCCCGTCGACGATCTTCGTGCGGCGCACCACCGCGGCCATCGCCGACGGCGAGATCTCCCGGAACTCGTTCCACTCGGTGAGCAGCACGACCACGTCGGCGTCCCGGGCGGCGCCGAGCGCGCTGGTGGCGTACCCCAGCTCGGGGTGCACCCGCCGGGCGTTGTCCAGCGCGGCAGGATCGAAAACGGTCACCTCCGCCCCCATCCGGTGCAGGGTGGCCGCCACGTCGAGGGCCGGCGCGTCCCGGATGTCGTCGGAGTTCGGCTTGAACGCGGCACCGAGCGCGGCGACCCGCTTGCCGGCCACGTCACCGTCGCAGAGCTCGACGACCAGGTCGACCGTCCGGGCGCGACGCCGGCGGTTGATGCCGTCGATCTCGCGCAGGAAGCCGACCGCCTGGCCGACGCCCAGCTCCTCGGCCCGGTACGCGAACGCGCGGATGTCCTTGGGCAGGCAGCCACCGCCGAAGCCGAGCCCGGGGCGCAGGAACTTGCCGCCGATCCGCTCGTCGTAGGCGAGCGCCTCGGCCAGGTCGTGCACGTCGGCGCCGGTCGCCTCGCAGACCTCCGCCATCGCGTTGATGTAGGAGATCTTGGTGGCCAGGAACGAGTTCGCGGCGACCTTGACCAGCTCGGCGGTCTGCAGGTCGGTGACCTTCACCGGCACGTCCTGCGCGAGGACCGGCTGGAACGCGGCGCGCAGCTGCTCCTCGGCCCACTCGGAGGTGACGCCGAAGACCAGGCGGTCGGGCTTCATCGTGTCGTCGACGGCGAAGCCCTCGCGCAGGAACTCCGGGTTCCACGCCAGCTCGACCTGGTCACCGGCCGGCGCCGACGCGCGCAGCAGGGCCGCCAGGCGAGCGGCGGTGCCGACCGGCACGGTGGACTTGCCGACCACCAGCGTGCGGCGGTCCAGGTGCGGAGCGAGACTCGTGACGGCGGCATCGACGTACCGCAGATCGGCGGCCTCGGAATCAGCCTGCTGGGGCGTACCGACGCAGATGAAATGGACGTCGCCGAAGGCGGCGGCCTCGCGGAAGTCGGTGGTGAACCGCAGCCGGCCGGACTCGCACGCCTTGGCGAGCAGCTCGGGCAGGCCGGGCTCGAAGAACGGGACCTCGCCCGTGTTCAGCTTCTCGATCTTGCTCGCGTCGACGTCGACGCCGAGCACCTCGAAGCCCATGACGGCCATGCAGATCGCATGGGTGGCGCCGAGATATCCGGTGCCGATCACGGTGAGACGGGGACGGGCGGTCATCAATAGGCTCCCGAGCTGCGCACGACGGCGCTGACGGTACGGAACAGAATGGCCAGGTCCATGGCGAGCGACCAGTTCTCGACGTAGCTGAGGTCGAGCCGGATCGACTCCTCCCAGGACAGGTCGGAGCGGCCGGACACCTGCCACAGGCCGGTGAGTCCGGGCTTGACGACGAGCCGGCGCAGCATGTCCGACGGGTAGCCGGCCACCTCGCGGGCCAGCGGCGGGCGCGGCCCGACCAGCGACATGTCGCCCTTGACCACGTTGAGCAGCTGGGGCAGCTCGTCGACCGAGAAGCGGCGCAGCCAGTTGCCGATCGGGGTGATCCGCGGATCCTGCTTGATCTTGAAGAGCTCGCCGTCGTGCTCGTTGAGCGCCTGCAGCTCGGCGAGGCGGGCCTCGGCGTCGACGACCATGGTCCGGAACTTGTAGAGCATGAAGGTGCGGCCGTCCTTGCCGACCCGCTCCTGCTTGAAGATCGCCGGGCCGCGTCCGCCCTTGCCGAACATGACCAGACCGGCGACCACGAGCAGGATCGGCGACAGCATCATCAGCAGCAGGATCGCGCCGACCCGGTCGAAGGTGGCCTTGAAGAACCGGGCGCTGCCCTTCAGCTTCGGGTGCTCGACGTGCAGCATCGGCAGGCCGTCGACCGGGCGGATGGTGGTCCGGTCGCCGGCGACGTCGACCAGGGTGCTCGCCACGATCAGGTCGATCTCCTCGCGCTCGAGCTGCCAGGCGAGCCGGCGCAGGGCCGGGCCGTCGATCTCCGGGCAGGCCAGCACGATCACGGTGTCCGCGTCGGCGCGGGTCACGGCCGAGTCGACCTTCTCGAACGTGCCGTAGACCGGCGGCATGCCGGCGGCGAACGTCTTGGGGGTCGGGGCGACCGGCAGCACGGCGCCGATCACGCCGAGACCGTGGTAGCGCTCGCGGCGCAGCCGGCGGGTCATGTCGGAGACCGCCTGCTCGTGCCCGACCAGCAGGACCCGGTGCAGGCGGTTGCCGCGGCCCCAGGAACGGTGCAGGCGCTGGCGGTAGAGGTAGCGGGCGCCGAGATCGACCACGATGGCCAGCGGCAGCGCGATGCTGACGTAGCCACGGGCCAGGCGCAGGTCGAAGGCGAACGACACGATGGCCAGCGCGGCGGTGAGCGCCACGCCGGAGCGGAACACCCTCGCGTACTCGTCGGTGCCGACGAACAGGTGGCGCGGCTCGTAGGCCCGGTTCGCCGACAGGCAGATCACCCACGCGATCGGCAGGAGCGCCGTCAGCAGGCGTAGCCCCGCATGTTGGGCTCGTCGCCGTCCGGGCCGAACCGCAGGACCAGCGCCCAGCAGGCGGCGCCGAGCCCCACGACGAGGTCTGTCTCTTATACACATCTCT
>KL571256.1:19706-27032 GCA_000715855.1 Actinoplanes liguriensis | reverse complement strand
ATAAGAGACAGACTCGATTGTCTGCACGCCTCTGCCCCCATTGGCTGCGGTCAATCCATTACTGAGAATTAGTGGGAATCCGGACAACCCGGATCCATTCAGGCGCCGAAGCACTTGCCTAGCTTAGAGTGATCGGTCGATCACATGCGGGCAACCCACCGGACACATGAGACAGACTTCCGAACCGTACCCGTTCAGCGCTACACCTTTCCGTCCGACGCGATTGGCGGTTCGGATGAGGATGAAAGGCGTCCGTCCAGTTCGGAGTCCGCGGCCATACTACGTGGATCCGAGCAGGTCAATCGCTCGCGGCGAACGATTGACTGTCGCCATCTCGACGCATTGTTTCCAAGTAGTGACGGCACGTGTCGTAGCGCGGCAGCAGGCCGGTGGCGAGCGCCTCGGACAGCGACGGCGCGGCGGCGTCCTTCGGCGACAGCAACGCCGTCTCGACCGGCCAGACGATGCCCAGCTCCGGGTCGAGCGGGTTGATCCCGTGCTCGTGGCCCGGCCGGTACGTCGCCGAGCAGAGATACGTCACGACGGCGCCCTCGGTCAGCGAGCAGAACGCGTGCCCGAGCCCTTCACTGATGTAAACGGCCCGCCGGTCGGTGTCGTCCAGCCGGACCGTCTCCCACTGGCCGAAGGTCGGCGAGCCGGCGCGGAGGTCCACGACCACGTCGAGGACCGCGCCCGAGACACACGTCACGTACTTGGCCTGGCCGGGCGGGACGTCGGCGAAGTGCACGCCGCGCACCACCCCGCGGGCGGAGGTGGAAAGGTTCGCCTGGGCCAGGTCGAGCGGGTGCCCGACCACATCGGCCAGGTGGTCGAAGCGGTACCACTCCAGGAAGGTCCCGCGGTCGTCGCCGTACTGCACGGGGGTGATCTCCCACGCGCCCTCGATGCTCAGTGGCCGGATCTTCACAGCGCTCCCCCGAACGGGCCGGTCTCCAGCAGTCGCTCCAGGTAGACCCCGTAGCCGCTCTTCAGCAACGGACGGGCCAGCTCCCGCAACTCGTCGTCGGAGACGAAGCCGAGCCGCCACGCGGCCTCCTCGACACAGCCGATCTTCAGACCCTGGCGCTCCTCGATCACCCGGACGTACTCCGAGGCCTGCACCATCGACTGGAACGTGCCGGTGTCCAGCCAGACCGTTCCCCGGTCCAGCACGGTCACGTCGAGCTTGCCGCGGCGCCGGTACTCCTCGTTCACCGCGGTGATCTCCAGCTCGCCCCGGGCGCTGGGCTCCAGCCCGTCCGCGATCTCCACCACGTCGGCATCGTAGAAGTAGAGGCCCGGAACGACGTACGTGGACCTCGGCTTCTCCGGTTTCTCCTCGATCGAGAGCACCTTGCCGGACTCGTCGAACTCGACGACGCCGTACCGCTCGGGGTCGGCCACCGGGTAGGCGAAGACGCGCCCGCCGTCCGGCTCGCCGAAGCGCGCGAGCTGCCGGCCGAGGCCGACGCCGTGGAAGATGTTGTCGCCGAGGATCAATGCGACGGGCTCGTCGCCGATGAAATCGCGACCGATCCGGAATGCCTGGGCGATCCCGTCCGGTTTCGGTTGTTCGGCATAAGAAAGGGACAGACCGAATCGGCTGCCGTTACCGAGCAACCGCTCGAAATGCGGTTGATCCTCGGGAGTCGTGATGACCAGGATCTCCCGAATTCCGGCGGAGACGAGTGTGGTCAACGGGTAGTACACCATCGGTTTGTCAAAAATTGGCATCAGCTGTTTCGACATGGCCATCGTGATCGGCCAGAGCCGGGAGCCGGTGCCACCGGCCAGGAGGATTCCGCGCACCGACGAAGACTAAACACAGTGGAGGCGGTAGTACACTCGCCCGCTGTGCAGATTCTCGTGACCGGAGGCGCCGGTTTCATCGGTTCGGCCTATGTCCGGGCGGTACTAAAGGGTGAATTCGCGGGCGCGGCCGGTGCCTCGGTGACCGTCCTGGACCTGTTGTCCTATTCCGGGAACCGGGCCAATTTGCCGGTGACGGATTCCCGACTCAACTTCGTCCGCGGGGACATCGCCGACGCGGGGCTGCTGCGTGATCTGCTGCCCGGCCACGACGCGATCGTCCACTTCGCCGCCGAGTCCCACGTGGACCGCTCGATCAACAGCGCGGTGCCGTTCGTGACGACCAATGTGCTCGGCACGCAGGTGCTGCTGGACGCCGCGCGGGAGGCCGGGATCGGGCGCTTCCTGCACGTCTCCACCGACGAGGTGTACGGGTCGATCGACGAGGGATCGTGGACGGAGACGTGGCCACTGGACCCGAATTCGCCGTACGCGGCCTCGAAAGCCTCTTCCGATCTCATGGCGCTCGCGGCGCACCGGACCCACGGCATGGACGTCGTGGTCACCCGCTGCTCGAACAACTACGGCACGCACCAGTTCCCCGAGAAGGTCATCCCGCTCTTCGTGACGAACCTGCTCGACGGCAAGAAGGTGCCGCTCTACGGCGACGGCGGCAACATCCGCGACTGGCTGCACGTCACCGACCACGTCCGCGGCATCCAGCTCGCGCTGGAGAAGGGCCGCGCCGGCGAGGTCTACAACATCGGCGGCGGCACCGAGCTGACCAACCGCGACCTGACCGGCCTGCTCCTGGAGGCGTGCGGCGCGAGCTGGGACATGGTCACCCCCGTCCAGGACCGCAAGGGGCACGACCGCCGCTACTCACTCGACATCACCAAGATCAAGAACGAATTGGGGTACGAGCCGCAGGTCACCCTCTCGCAGGGGCTCGCCGACACCGTGGCGTGGTATCGGGAGAACCGTGCCTGGTGGGAGCCGCTCAAGGCGCGGGCCGGGCTCTGATGCGCTGGCTGATCACCGGCGCGGGCGGGATGCTCGGCCGTGACCTGCAGACCGTTCTCGCAGGTCAGGACGTTGTCGCGGCGACCCGGGCCGAGCTGGACATCCTTGACGCCGCGGCGGTCCGGGACGCGGTCGACGGCGTGGACGTGGTGATCAACGCGGCCGCGTGGACCGACGTGGACGGCGCCGAGACGTCCGAGGAGGCGGCCACCGCGATCAACGGGCACGGCGCGCGAATTCTGGCCGACGCCGCCGGCAAGCGCCTGATCCACCTCTCCACCGACTACGTCTTCGACGGGACGGCGACCACGCCGATCCCGGAGGACGCGGCGCGGGCGCCGATCAACGCCTACGGCCGGGGCAAGGCGGCGGGCGAGGAGGCGGTATTGGCTGCGGGTGGCTTCGTGGTCAGAACGGCTTGGTTGTACGGCGAGCACGGGCCCAACTTCGTCCGGACCATGCTGCGCCTCGCGGCCGAACGGGACACGCTCGACGTCGTGGACGACCAGGTGGGACCGCCGACCTGGTCGCTCGCGCTGGCACGGCAGCTCGTGGCGCTGGCCGGGTCGTCCGCCGCCCCCGGCGTCTACCACGGCACCGCCGCGGGGTCGACGACGTGGTGCGGCCTGGCACGGGCGGTCTTCGCCGAGGCGGGTCTGGACCCCTCCCGCGTACGGCCGACGACCAGTGACCGTTTCGTCCGGCCGGCTCGGCGGCCGTCCTACAGCGTGCTGGGTCATGCCCGCTGGGCCGGGACGGGTGTCGCGCCGCTGCCGGACTGGCGCGCGATGCTCACCTCGGCGATGCCGATCTTCTCTGCGGCGCGGTGATCGCGGGCGTTTTCTGTCGTACCCCCGGCCGAGAATGGGGGCATGAGTAACGACGCGCTCACTCTCCTGTTCTCCGTGCTGCTGGCCGTGGTGGCCACCAGATTGTTCGCGCTGCTGGTGGCCACGTTCGCCGGCGGTCCGGATCGACCGCCCGCGGTCACGTGCCGCGGGTTGCCGGCGCGGTGGCGCGCCCGGGCAGCAGCAACACCACGGCGAGCAGCAGCGGCAGGGACAGGGCCGCCATGCTGGCAACCTGGTGGAAGCGCGGGAAGACGTCCAGGTGGAAGGCGTGCCACAGGAAGTGCTCCGCGCTGAAGATCAGCCACGCGCCGCCGGTGGTGGTCCGCAGGGCCGGGCGGCGCAGGGTGGCCACCGACAGGACCAGCAGGGCCAGGTAGAGGCCGCCCACGTCCCGGACCAGGTGCTCGTTGTAGGGGCCGAGCGCTGACACCCAGTGGGCGCCCGGCCAGGGGAAGTCGCGGTAGAACGAGAGCGGGAAGGCGCCGGCCCAGACGCCGACCAGGGCGGCGTTCAGCGCCAGGATCGTCGTGGCGACGGTCGCCGCTGTCGTCCTCGCCGGCTCCGCGGCCGGGCCGGCGGTCGGGTTCGCGGGCGGCGTCGCTGTCGGCCCTGCGGCTGGCTTCGCGGGCGACGTCGCGGCTGGCTTCGCGCGCGGTGCCGCGGCCAGCTCCGCGCGCGGCGTCGCTGTCGGCCCTGCGGCTGGGTTCGCGGTTGGCTCGGTGGTCATGGGAGGGCGGCCAGCCACTGGTCGAAGGTCTGGGTGCCGCGCAGGCCCGGGCCGTCGGGCAGGGCGCCGCCCGACTTCATCGCGCTGCCCGCCCTGCCGGGCAGCGGGAAGCTCAGGACCCACTTGCGCGGGCCGTGCTCGCGGGACACCCTCCGGACCAGGTCGGCCATCTGCAGCGGCTCCGGGCCGGCCAGCTCCGTCGCCATGCCGCGCGGCTCGCCCCCGGCCAGGTGGACCAGCTCGGCGGCGACCTCACGGGCGGCCACCGGCTGGCTCAGCATCGCCGGGACCACCGCGACCGGGCCCCCGAAGCGGGTCAGCATTTGCAGCGCGAACTCGTGGAACTGTGCCGCCCGCAGCACCGTCACCGGCACCGGGCCGGCGAGCGCCACCCGCTCCTGGTTGAGCTTCGCCCGGTAGTAGCCCACTCCACCCGGTCGATGCCGATGATCGAGACCAGCACGTGGTGCTTGACCCCGGCCCGCGCCCCGGTCTCCAGCAGATTCCGGGTGACCGTCTCGAAGAACGTGGTCGCCTTCGCCCCGCTGAGCGTCTCGATGTTCGACACGTCGATCACCACGTCGACGCCGTGCAGCGCCTCGTCCAGGCCCCGGCCCGTGGTCAGGTCCACGCCACGCGCCCGGGACATCACCACCACCTGGTGGCCCGCCTCCGTCGCCGCCTCGACCACCAGCCTGCCGAGCAAGCCGGTCCCACCGGCCACCGCGATCCGCATCTCGTCCACCTCTCGAACAGTTCGGGTTCGATACATGGACTGGACAGCCCTCACGTTTGTGACAGGCCACCCGGAATCTCACATCCGCACGACCGTCAGGCGCCGGTGTGCGTGTAGGTGGCCCACAGCCACGGCAGGCCCGGTGAGCGGTCGCGGGCCCGGCGGACAGCCCGGTGCAGGGCAACCGCCGAGCGGGCCGGGTCCCGGTCGAGCACCGCGTAGAAGTCGTCGGCGACCACGTCGTCGTCGTCCACCTCCCAGAGGGTGCCGACGACGTGGCGGCAACCGGCGAGCTGCAGCGCGGACGCCACGTGGACGGCCTCGTCGGAGCGGGTCACCGCGGTCTGACCGGCGGCCAGGTAGGCGAGCCGCACGGACTCCATGCGGGCCGGCAGCAGACCGGCGACCGGGAACCGGGCCCCGGCGTCGCCGGGCAGGAGCAGGCCGCTGCGGGACGGATCCTCCGGGTCGGTCCAGCCCCGGCAGGCGAAGTGGACGATCGAGTGCCCGGGCAACTGCTCCACGAACGCGGCCGTGGGCGGGGCCGACACGGCGTCCGTCACGAGGGCCGGCGGCGGAAGGTACGAGGACGGCGCGACGACCAGCGGCCGCTGCCCGGTGGCGGGGGCGGCGGGGCGGCGGGCGTACCGCAGGGCGCTGATCGTCGGCGTGTAGGACGAGACCACGCGATCCGGGACGGTGTCGGCGCCCAGCCCCGCCGCGTGCAACGGCATCGTGCCCAGCAGGCCGCCCGGCGCCCACCACACTCGGGGCAGCGACTCCGGGTCGGCGCCCGGACGGGCCGGGTGGCCGAGCGCGTCGAGGACCGGGCGGGCGACGGTCTGCCAGAGCCAGGCGAGCGTTCCGCTGATCGCCTGCTGGGCGTCCTCGCGGACGACGGCTGTGGCGGCGATCCGCAGCCCGGTGCGGAACGCGGTGGCGCGCATGGTGAGGATGTCGTGGCTCAGGCCGGGCAGCTCCACCGCGGTGATCCCGGCCGGGGTGAGCAGCAACGCGTGGCTGCGGTTGCGGCCGACCGCGAACGTGACCACCGTGCCGGCGGCGGCCTCGCCCAGCAGGTCCCGCAGCGGGGTGCGGGCGCCGGGCCGGCCCAGCGCCCGGTCGAGCCGTGCCGACCGGCCCGTCTCCAGCACCTCGAGCGCGCGCCACGCGGCGTCCGGGTCGCCGGGCGCCGCAGCGGCCAGCACCCGCTCGGCGGACTCGACCGGATCGCTGTCCGCATCAATGCCCGGATAGTTGTCGGCTTCCGCCTCGGCGAAGCCGGGCACGCCCGAGGTCGGGATCGGGCGGGCAGGCTCCGGCGGGTGGGGAACGGTCGAGGTCGGGATTGGGCGGGCAGGCTCCGGCGGGCTGGGAACGGCCGAGGTGGGGATTGGGCCGGCCGGATCCGGCGGGCTGGGAACGGCCGAGGTGGGCGCCGGGCCGGGGAGGTCCGGGACGGGTGGTGGGGCGGCCAGGAGGGAATCCGCCTCCGCGAGGTCGGGCGCGCTCGAGAACCGCTCGCCCCGGCGACGCAGGGCCAGGCCCAGCGCGTTCACCCGTTCAGCCCGCGCCGGATGCCCGGCCGGCGTGGTCTCGACGGCGATGCGGCGGGCCGTGATCGCGGCGTCCAGGTCCCCCGGATCGCCGAGCGCCTCGAACCGCAGGAGCAGCGCCGCGGCCCACCGCGACACCAGGACCGGATGCTCGACGCCGGACCGCAGCGACGCGGCGGCCCGGGCCGCTTCCACGGCCTCGTCCAGGTCGGCCCGCTCGCCGTCCCGCCCGAACCGCAGCAGCAGCGCCTCCGCCAGGTCCGACAGTCGCGAGGCGCGCGCGTGATGGTCCGGCCGGGTCGCGTCGAGCACCTCACGGGCCAGTCCGATCGCCTCGTCGAGGTCGCTGCCGGCCCCGGCGGCCGCGTACCGGTGACGCAGGACGACGCCGAGGGCGGACCGCAGCCGTACCTCGTCCTCGGTCTCGTCCATCGGCGACCCGAGCACGTGCCGGGTGTTCCCGGCGGCCGCGTCGAGGTCGGAGACCGGCCCACCGGCCTCGTGCCGGGCGATCAGCAGCAGCGTGAGCTCCAGGACCTCGACCGCCCGCCGGGGGCCGTCCGCGTACGCGTTCGCCGCCCGCACGGCCAGCCCCACCGCGTCGTCGAGCGCCCGGGCGTCCCC
>KL571256.1:19032-19488 GCA_000715855.1 Actinoplanes liguriensis | reverse complement strand
GGTGCCGGGCCAGCAGCAGCCGTCGCAGGCCGTGCAGGCAGGCGGCCCGCTCGGCGTCGGTCCCGGCCAGGGCCAGGGCTTCCTGGGCCGCGGCGAGGCCGGTGGTCAGGTGGGGTGTCCGGCCGGTCTGCTCGTACGAGGTCCGGTACAGGTCGCCGAGCGCCCGCAGCACCGGCCCGCGCTCCGGCTCCGGTGTCATCCCGGCCGCCTCACCCAGGTCGGCGAGGGCTTCGTCGAGCAGCGCCGGGTCGCCATCACCGATCTGGAACCGCTTGAGCCGGGCTGCGGAGAGCGAGGCGAGGACCGCGGGCCGGTGCTCGTTGCCGTCCGGGAGGACTTCGAGCAGCCGCAGCCACATCGCCGGCAGGTCCGCGATCGCCTCGGGCGCACGGTTGCGGTTCGCCCGCCGGTCCAACTCCTCCGCGACGGCGATCGCGACCAGCGCGGCACCCTCGG
>KL571256.1:18315-18770 GCA_000715855.1 Actinoplanes liguriensis | reverse complement strand
GGCAGGTCCGGAACAGCGCGACGGCCCGTTCGAACGCCGGCAGCCCCTCACTCTCGTCCAGCTGAGCCGAGTCCAACTGCACCGAGTGGAGCAGCCAGAGCTGGCCGAGCTCGCCGCGCAGATGCAGATCCCCGGGCCGGCCGGCCAGCTCGGCGACCCGCTCGGCCTCGGCTTCCGGGTCCGCGGCGAACGCCGTCCGGTCCGCCTCGTCGAACGGGTAGGCGCCCTCGATCAGCGCGATCGCCGCCGGGATCCGGCCGGGCGCGGAGTCGGGGCCGCCGCTGCGGGCCACGACGGAGACGTTGGCCAGCAGCGAGGCGAAGGCGGGCGAGTCGCGGTCGACGTGCGCGACCGCCTCGGCGCCGGCCTCGAGGCCCGCCTCCAGCAGCGCGTCCTCGCCGGTCGCCAGGTACGAGTGGTGCACCGTGAACAGGTAGTTCTGCCAGAGCATCGGG
>KL571256.1:17746-18119 GCA_000715855.1 Actinoplanes liguriensis | reverse complement strand
CCTTGCCAGCCCGCTCAGAGATGTGTATAAGAGACAGACTCGGCGCGCAGCAGCAGCGTGGCGGAGAGGTGGGTCAGGGCCGACGAGCGGGTGGTGGCCTGCTCCTCGGGAAGCGCCCGGACGATGTTCTCCCAGAGGAGCACGGTGGCGGCGGCCAGGCCCGCCTCGAACTCGTGGGTCAGCTGCTCCTGCGCCTGCAGCGCGGACGGGAAGGCGCGGTCGACCACCTCGGCCAGCAGTGCCGCCGGGACGAAGTCCGGCTGCATCCCGGCCAGGAACGCGGCGAGCAGGTGATCGAGCGCCACCTCGCGGGGCGCGGCCTGCTCGGGCTCGGGCAGCGCGCAGGAGCGCAGCCAGAAGAGCCAGCCGAGGG
>KL571256.1:16872-17512 GCA_000715855.1 Actinoplanes liguriensis | reverse complement strand
GGGGGGGGAGCCGCTCGGCCTCGGCGGTCGCCTCGGGGCCGAGAACGAGGTCGAGGTTGCCGTCCTCCTGGGCCTGGATGATCCGGGCCTCGACCGCCTCCAACGGATCGAGCGGCACAGAAGCCGGCGCCGCAGGAGAAACGGGCACCGCAGGAGAAGTCGACGAAGCAGGAGAAACCGGCGCAACGGTAGAAATCGGCGCAACGGCAGGGACCGGCGCGGCCGGCGAGACAGGGGCGGCCGGCGGCGCGGGATCGAGCGGCTCAGCAGGCGAAAGAGCCTCGAGGGGCACGGCCGGAGAAAGCGGGTCGAGCGGAGCCGCGGGAGAGATCGGGGCCGCAGGGGAGATCGGGGCCGCAGGAGAGATCGGGGCCGCAGGAGAGATCGGGGCGGCCGGAACCTCCGCGAAGGTGAGCACCAACTCGGTCACCCGCTCCTCGCGGTAGCGCGCCAGCACCCCCTCCACGTGCTCCACCAGCTCGGGAAATCCCCCGGCGAACGCCCGCACCTCGCCGAGCACCCCGGTGATCTCGCCCAGCCCGTCCCGGTCCGGCCGTTCCGCGAGCGCCGCCGCCAGGTCGAGCCGGGTAACGGTCCGCAGCTCCGGGTCGCCCAGCAGGTCGGCTGTCTCTTATACACA
>KL571256.1:15057-16607 GCA_000715855.1 Actinoplanes liguriensis | reverse complement strand
CAGGCCGGCGGCGCGTGCCCGGTGACACCGACCCCGGCGAGCAGCGGTGGGCGCGGCCCGGGGTCGGCATCGTCGAGCGCCGCGTCGAGAAGAGCGATCCCGATCCCGTACGTCATGAAGAGCTGTTGCGCCGCGAGGCGCTCCTGTGTCGTCGGCAGCAGCTCGCCGGACGGCACCGCCCACAGGAACGCCGTCGTCGAGAACCGCACGCACAGTTTGGCCAGCACCGCCGTCAGCGCGGCCAGCAGCGACCCGTCGGACGGTGGTTCCGCCGCCAGCCGCGGGTCGAGCGTGAGCCGGGCGGCCGCCACGTGGTCGTCGTGGACGCCGAGCACCAGGACGCGGGCGGTGAGCAGCAGCCCGGCGATGTCGGGCGGCACGTCGTCGCGGTCGAGGAGCCCGGCGAGCCACTCGTCCCAGGCCTGGTGGTCGGCGGCCGCGGGCAGCAGGGGGGCGCAGCGGGCGAGGAACCGGCGCAACGGCTCGAGGTCGCCCTCGAAGATCGTGTCGCTGACCTGCCGGAGTTGTGGCAGGGCGTCCGGGGAGCCGCCGCGCAGGAGCGTCTCGACGTGGTCGTAGAACGGCCCGGTCGACTCCAGGTCCATTCCGGCTCCCTGCCTCGGCTCCGCTCGGGCCCCACCGTAGCGCCGCCCACGGCTATTCACCACGAGGACATCCGGCCAGTTCGGACCGGCTGTTGCGGCAGTCCGGAGGAGCGCCCGGAGGGTTCCCGGCGCCGAGAGTAGATCATGGGCCGATGGAGATCACGACCTGGTATCTGGAACAGAACGAGAGCACGTCGCTGACCGGCGGGAGCGCGCCCACCGTACCGGTGGAGGTGATTCGCGCCGAGGTGGTGTCGCCGGAGCTGAGCCGGTTCCTGTACGCCTCCGTTGGCGGCGACTGGTTCTGGACCGACCGCCTGGCCTGGACCTGGCAGCGGTGGCTGGACCATCTGGACCGGCCGGGCGTCGAGACCTGGGTCGCCTATGTGCGCGGCACCCCGGCGGGTTACGTCGAGCTGGACGGCACCCGGCCGGGCGAGGTGGAGATCAGCTATTTCGGGCTGCTCCCCCGGTTCACCGGTCAGCGGATCGGCGGCCATCTGCTCACCGCCGGCCTGGAGCGGGCCTGGTCGCTCGGTGACCGCTGGCCGGAGCTGCCGCCGGTCGGCCGGGTCTGGCTGCACACCTGCAGCCTGGACGGCCCGGCCGCGCTCGCCAACTACCAGGCCCGCGGGATGCGGGTCTACCGCACCGAGACGGAGACCGTGGAGCTGCCGGCGGAGACTCCGGGCCCGTGGCCGGGCGCCCGGCGGGACAGGATGTGAAAGGAGAGAAAACCGGCGTTAAACGTAGGATCATCCGGTAAGTGGGAGAGGAGCTGCTGTACCGGAGTGACCGCACCGTGGTCACCCGCCGCAGCTCACCCGAGGCCCCGCCGACCGTCTGCAAGCGCGCCACCGGGCCGGGCGCGGTCCGCCGCGTCCAGCACGAGCGCGCCGTGCTGGAGCGGCTCCCCCCCCCCCCCCCCCCCCCCCCCCCCCCCCC
>KL571256.1:14155-14818 GCA_000715855.1 Actinoplanes liguriensis | reverse complement strand
CGGCAGATGCTGGTCCTGCACGACGACGGGGGCGCGCCCGCGGAGGGCGGCCCGATGCCGGTGCCGGATCTGGTCCGCACGGCGCACGACCTGGCCGGCACGCTGGCCGCGGTGCACCGGGCCGGGGTCCTGCACCGGGACATCACCCCGGCCAACGTCCTGCTGCCGCCGGACGCCCCGCCGGTTCTGATCGACTACGACCTCGCGCTGACCGGCGCACCGGAGCCGGACGAGGGGCCGGTCGGCACGCTCGGCTACCTGGCGCCGGAGCAGACCGGCCGCACCGGCCTGGCCACGGACCGCCGCGCCGACCTCTACGGGCTCGGCGCCGCCGTCTACACGCTGGCCACCGGCGCACCGCCGTTCCCCGCCACGGACCAGCTCGAACTGGTCCGCGACACGCTGGTGAACACCCCGGCCGCCCCGGACCTGCCGCCCCGGCTGACCGAGATCGTGATGCGGCTGCTGGAGAAGGACCCGGATCACCGCTACCAGAGCGCGGACGGGCTGGCGCACGACCTGGCCCGCTTCCAGGCCGACCCGGACGGCGGGTGGGAGCTGGGCGAA
Source organism: Actinoplanes liguriensis (assembly GCA_000715855.1). Classification (GTDB taxonomy): domain Bacteria; phylum Actinomycetota; class Actinomycetes; order Mycobacteriales; family Micromonosporaceae; genus Actinoplanes; species Actinoplanes liguriensis. The sequence continues at coordinate 14,251 of KL571256.1, read as the reverse complement.
CGTGACTTCCCGGCGGTCCTGACCCCGCCGGCCGCGCTGATCGGCCGGGATCGCGAGATCCGCCGGCTCGCCGGGGCGCTGGACCGCGCGATGGTC
>KL571256.1:3761-13958 GCA_000715855.1 Actinoplanes liguriensis | reverse complement strand
GCGATGGCCGCCGGCGCCCCCGCCGTGCTGGTCAGCGGCCCGCCCGGGATCGGCAAGTCGGCCCTGGTCCAGTCCCTGCATCCGCGGATCATCGGGTACGGCGGCTGGTTCGTCGCCGGCAAGTACGAGCAGTTCCGCACCGGCACCGACAGCGGCGGCATCGCCCGGATGGTCCGTGCCCTGGGCCGGCTGCTGCTCGCCGAGCCCGAGCGGGAGCTCGCCGAGGACCGGCGGCGCATCCTCGCGGCGCTCGGCCCGAACGCCGCCGTGCTGGCCGGCGTGATCCCGGAGATGGCCGCGTTCCTCAAGCTCGACGCCCCGCCGGTGCCGGGTGACGCGCCGGTCGTGCCGGCCCGGCTCAGCACCACCGTCGCCGCGCTGCTGCGTGCGGTCGCCGAGCGCCGTCGTCTGGCGGTGCTCGTCGACGACCTGCAGTGGGCGACCGCGTCCTCGCTGCGGATCCTCGACGGGGTGCTCGCCGGGGGGCCGGTGCCGGGGCTGCTGATCGTGGCCGCGTACCGCGACGAGCAGGTGGACGCCGATCATCCGCTGGCGCCGCTCGCCGCCCGCTGGCAGCGGGACGGCCTGGTCGCCCGGCCACTGCGGCTGGGCGGGCTGAACCGGTCCGGGCTGACCGCGCTGACCGGGGAGGTCCTGCGGCTACCGCCCGGCTCCGCGGCCGAGCTCGCGGACCTGATCGGGGCGGCGAGCGCCGGGAATCCGTACACCACCGTGGAGCTGTTCAACGCCCTGCGCGCGGAGGGCCTGCTGACCCCGGCCGACGCCGGATGGGCCTGGGACCCCTCGGAGGTACGGCAGTTCGTCGCCCGCCATCGACTCCCCGAGCTGCTCGCCGGCCGGCTCCGGCAGCAGCCCCCGGAGACCCGGTACCTGCTCACCTCGCTGACCTGCCTCGGCGCCGACGTGCGTCCGGACCTGCTCGCGGTCGCCACCGGCACGCTGCCGGCCACCCTCCCGGCCCGGCTCGCCCCGGCCGTCGCCGACGGGCTGATCAGCCTGGAGAGCACCGTACGGTTCCGGCACGACCTGGTCCTGCAGGCCGCCCGGGAGCTGCTCTCCGCCGCCGAGCTCGCGCGGCTGCAGCTCACCATGGCCCGGCGGCTCGCCGTGAGCGCCGACCACACCCGGGAAGCCGCCGAGCAGTACCTCGCGGTGACCGGGATGATCGAGGACGACCGGGAGCGGCGCACGGCGGCGGACCTGCTGCAGCGGGCCGGGCGGCGGACCACCCGGCTGACCAACTACCTCGTGGCCGAGGAGCTGTTCGCGGCCGCGGACCGGCTGCTCGCGCCGCTGCACGGGGAGGCCGACCTGGCCGCTCGGGACGCGCTCGCGGTGGACCGGCACGCCGCCCTCTACTACCTGGGACGGCACGCCGAGGGCGATCGGATCTACCGCCGGCTGATGGCACGGCCGCGCGGTCCGCTGGCGACGGCCGGGGCCACGGCCGTACAACTCAATTCTTTGACGCAGCGCGGAGAGTGCCGCGCGGCAATCGCTCTCGGCCTCGACGTCTTGCGGCGTTTCGGCGTGGCGCCGCCCGCGGACCTCGCCGCGGACAATCGTCGCGTCGCGGCCGGGCTGCGGGACTGGGTGGCCGCGAACGGGCCGGCCTATCCCGATGTCGAGACGAGCGATCCGCGGATCGTGGCGATCGCCACGATCATGCACCGGATGCTGCCGCCGTCGTTCCTGATCGACCGGGAGCGGCACGCCTGGCTGGTCTGCCAGGCGCATCTGATGTGGCGGGACAACGGGGTGTGCGCGCCGCTGACCGGCACGCTCGGCGCGGCGATCTGCGTGACCGTCGGGCTGCTCGACGACTACCGCACCGGATACGTGCTGACCCGGCACGCGGTGCAGACCGGGCGGCGGCACGGGTTTCCGGCGGAGACCGCGGTCGCCGCCTACATGCACGTGATGCTGGGCGGGCACTGGTTCCGGCCCCTGGAGGAGCTGGCCGAGCCGGCCCGGCAGGTCCGCGACGACCTGCTGGCGGCCGGGGACGTGCAGGTGGCCGGGCTGCACTGGGCGCGGCTGCTGACCCTGATGACGGAGATCGAGGACACGCTCGAGCCGTGCGCCGAGGAGACCGAGGCGGTGCTGGGGTTCGCCGAGCGGACCGGCAACCGTTACGCCCGGCTGCTCGCGCTCGGGCACCGGCAGCTGATCCGGCTGCTGCGCGGGCGGACCGGGGCGCCCGGGTCGTTCGGCGGGGACGACTTCGACGAGGCCGCCTACCTGACCGAGGTCGCGGCGTTCCCGCCGGCGCTGGCCACCTACCACCAGGTCCGGGCGCTGGCGGCGCTGCTTCTCGACGACCCGGTGGCGCTCGCGGCGCACTCGGCGGCGGCGATAGCCCGGGTCGACGCGATCCGCGGGTTCTACGCGTCCGCGCTGGTGCGGGTGACCCGCTGTATGAGCCTGGCCGGCGGTGGCCCGGCAACCGAACGGGACGAGGCGCGGGAGTGGCTGGCCCGGCGCGCGGCCGACGCGCCGCACAACCTGCGGCCGCTGTTGCTGCTGGTCGACGCGGAGATCGCCCGGGGCCGCGGGGACACCGCCACCGCGATCCGCTGCTTCGACGACGGGCTGCACGCCGTCGACGGGCGGCCCTGGCACCACGCCCTGCTCGCCGAGCGCGCGGCCCGCTGCCACCTGGCGGCCGGGCTCACGCACACCGGCCGTCAGCTGCTGGCCGAGGCGCGGGACGCGTACCGGGCGTGGGGCGCGGACGGTCCGGTCGCGCGGCTGGAGACCGAGCATCCGTTCCTGCGCGACACCGCGAGCAGCGCCCCGGGCAGCGGCGCCGACCGGCTCGACCTGATGGCGATCCTGCGGGCGTCGCGCGCGCTCAGCTCGCAGACCACGGTGTCCGGTCTGACCGCGCGGGTCGGCGACGTGCTGAGCGCCATGACCGGGGCCACCGACGTACGCCTGTCGTTGCGCGAGCACACCGTCTCCGGCTCGGCCGACACCGACCAGCCGTGGTCCGCGGTCCGCTACGTGCGGCGCACCCGGCAGACGCTGCTGGTGGCCGACGCGACCCGGGACGACCGGTTCGCGAACGACCCGTACCTGGCCGGCCTCGACGTGTGCAGCCTGCTGGTCATCCCGATCGCCTGCAACAGCGCCGAGGACGCCGTGCTCGTGCTCGCCAACCGGCGGCAGCGCGGCGTCTTCTCGACCGGCCGGCTGGAGACCGTCGAGCTGATCGCCGGGCAGCTGGCGGTGTCGCTGGACAACGCGCTGCTCTACGACTCGCTGGAGAGCGAGGTGCGGGCCCGGACCGCCGAGCTCGCCGACCGCAACCGCGACCTCGAGGACGCGAACCAGCTCAAGTCCGACCTGATCGGCATGCTGGGCCACGAGATCAACAACCCGCTGGGCACGATCCTCGGTTACCTGGACCTGATCCTCGACGAGCCGCTGCCGGCCGGCGTCACCCAGATGATCACCCGGGTGCAGGGCACCACCCGGCGGCTGGTCACCATCGTGGACGAGGTGCTCGCGCTGGTCAGCATCGACGCCGGGCGGCTCGTCGCGGCGCCCCGGCCGGTCCGGGTGGCCGAGCACATCGAGTCCGCGCTCGGCGCCACCGGGACGATCGCCGCAACCGTCTCCTGCCCGCGCGACCTGACCGCCAGCGCCCAGCCCGGCCACCTGGACCAGATCCTCACCAATCTGATCAGCAACGCTGCCAAGTACGGCGGTGGCGTCGCCACGATCGTCGCCCGCCGCTCGAGCTCCGGCCCGGTCACCGTCGAGGTGTCCGACCGGGGCCCGGGCGTCCCGCCGGAGTTCCGCAACCGCCTCTTCGACCGTTTCGCCCGCGCCGAGCGCACCGCCGATCAGGTCGCCGGGACCGGGCTGGGCCTGTACATCGTCCGCGAGCTGGCCCGGGCCAACGGTGGCGACGTGCAGTACCGTCCGGGGCCGGTCCGCGGATCGGAGTTCATCGTCACGCTCCCGCCTGTCACGATGGGCAGGCAGCCGGACATGAGGTGAGGTGTGAACTCCGACGACCAGTTCCGGCAGGTGTACGCCGCCACCTTCCCGTCCCTGCTCGGCTACGCGCTGCGCCGCGTCGAGCAGCCCGCGGACGCGGCCGACATCGTCGCCGAGACGTTCCTGATCGCCTGGCGGCGGCGCGCCGAGATGCCGGGCGGCCACGAGACCCGTCTCTGGCTGTACGGCGTGGCCCGTGTATAAGAGACAGCGCCTGCGCCGGCGGCTGGCGGCCGTCATCCCGGACCCGGGCAACGACGTCCCGGAGCGGCTGGCGGTCCGCGACGCCCTGGCCCGCCTCGGCGCCCTGGACCGCGAGGTGCTGACCCTGACCGTGTGGGAGGGTCTGGAGCCGCGCGAGGTGGCCGAGGTGCTCGGGGTGAACGCGGCAGCGGTCCGCACCCGGTTGTCCCGGGCCCGCGCCCGGCTGCGTGAACTCGTCGGTGACGATCTGGACCCACCCGGACATGTCTCCAGCGTCCTGACCGCACCGACCCCGGAGGAGGACCGATGACCGACGACCGCCTGGACCACCTGGTCCGCGACGCCGATCCGTACCGTATCCACGACCTTCACGGGGCTGACCAGGAGCTCCTGGAGGAGATCATGGCTGTCCGCAAACCACCCCGGCGGGTGCTGATCCCCCTGGCCACCGCCGCCGCCGTGCTCGGCGTCGTCGGCGCCGCCGCCGTGTTCGTGCACCAGCGCGACACCACCGAGTACGCGGCCCCGCTGCCGAACATCTCGATCGCCGCGCCGGACGCGGCCGACTCGTACGCGTTCGTGCTCAAGGCCGCCGAGGCCAACCCGCGGCTGCTGATCGACGAGCCGGGCTGGAAGATCACCAGTGTCTACGGCTTCGCCGACGAGAGCGGCGACATCTTCTTCGCGAAGGGCGCCAGCTCGCTCGACATCACCTGGTACCCGGCGAAGTACTACCAGAGCTACTACGACGACCGGCTGCAGGTGAGCAAGCCGGAGGCCGCCGCGATCGGCGACTGGCCGGGCGACGTCTTCACCTACAGCGCCGGCGACTTCGCCCTGATGCTGCACGCCCGGGACGGCATGTTCGCCGAGCTGCGCACCGGCGGGACATGGACGCGCGCCACGTTCGACGCGGTGGTGAAGAACGTCGAGCGGGTCGACTCGAAGGCGTTCCTGGCCGCCATGCCGCCCGAGGTCGTCACGCCGGACAAGGCCGCCGAGGCCGCCAACAAGGTGCTCGCCGACGTGCCGATGCCGCCGAACTTCGACACCGATGCGCTGCTCGGCTTCGGCACCAACGACCCGTACCAGTTCGGCGCGCAGGTCACCGGGAAGGTCGGGTGCGCCTGGATCGCCGAGTGGGAGCGCGCCGACAAGGCCGGTGACAAGGCCGCCCGCAAGCGCGCCGAGCAGGCCATGCGCAGCAGCCACAACTGGAAGGTCCTGAAGTCGATGGTGGACGAGGGCGACTGGGCCGAGTCGTTCTGGGAGGTGGCCGACAAGGTCGCCAAGGGCAAGATCCCGCCGGCCTGGCAGCAGGGTCTCGGCTGTGACTGAGGTCGATACGGTGGCCGGATGGCGTACATCGATCTCGGCGTTGACGAGCGGGCGCTGCCCGGCATCCAGGGCCTGCTGAAGTACCGGCCGGAAACGGCCGCCCCGCTGATGGCCCTCGCGGAGACCCTGCTGCGAGGGCCGAACTCTCTCACCCGTGGCGAGCGTGAGCTGATCGCCGCGCACGTCTCGGCGCTCAACGAGTGCGACTTCTGCCGCGACTCGCACTCGGCGGCCGCCGCCGCGCAGCTGCCGGAGGGCATGGCGCTGGTCGAGCAGGTCCGCGCGGATCTGTCGGCCGCGCCGATCCCGGCCAGGCTGCGGGCGTTGCTGCGGATCGCCGAGGCGGTCCGCCGGGACGGCCGGGACGTCACCGAGGCTCTGGTCGCGGCCGCCCGCTCGGAGGGCGCGACCGACCCGGAAATCCACGACACGGTGCTGATCGCCGCCGCGTTCGCGATGTTCAACCGTTACGTCGACGGTCTCGGCACCCGCGGCCCGGAGGACCCGCGGGCCTACCTGATGTCCGCCGAACGCATCACCACGTCCGGCTATCAAGCCCGGAGATAATCCCTTTCCCGTACGGCGTGAGCCGCCCCGCGCAGCCCGGATCGGGGGCGCGGCGGCGGCCTCGCGGGGTGGTCCGCGCGCCGACTTTTGCACGGAGCGACAAAAGTTCGGTCCAAACAGAACGAAGGTGTGGACCACGCCGACGGAAGCGTCCTAACGTGACGGCCAACACAGCACGGGACGTGAGGTGGCTGTCGTGTTATCGATTCTTCGTGCGCTCCGGGACGACGGTCCGGTCTCCCGGGCCGAGCTCGGCGATCGCCTGGGGCTGACCCGCCCGAGGCTGACCGGCGAGATAGAACGCCTGATCAAAGCGGGTTTCATCACCGAGGCCGGGATGGCCGCCTCGCGGGGCGGCCGCCGTTCCACGCTGGTCGAGATCCACCCGCGGCTGCGGTTCGCGGCGGTCGACCTGGGCGCCGGGTCGATCGACGTCGAGGTGGTCAACGGCCGGCTGGAGACGCTCGCGGCGTACCGGGAGCCGGCCGACATCCGCAAAGGACCGAAGCCGATCCTGCACCGCGTCGGCGAACTGCTCGCCAAGGCCCGCGCCGAGGGCGTCTACGACCGGCTGGACGGGGTCGGCATCGGCGTCCCGGGGCCGGTCAGCTTCCGCGACGGCGTGCCGGTGTCGCCGCCGATAATGCCCGGCTGGGACCGCTACCCGGTGCGCGAACTGCTCGCTCGCGAGCACGGCTGCCCGGTCGTGGTGGACAACGACGTCAACATCATGGCGGTCGGCGAGCGCCACGGCGGGGTCGCGCGCTCCGTCGACGACTTCCTGTTCGTGAAGATCGGCACCGGTATCGGGTGCGGGATCCACCTGTCCGGCGGGGTCTACCGCGGGGTCGACGGATGCGCCGGCGACATCGGGCACATCCAGGTCGACGCGGGCGGCCCGACCTGTTCGTGCGGGAACACCGGCTGCCTGGAGGCGGTGTTCAGCGGCGCGGCGCTGGCCCGGGACGCCCTCGCGGCGGCCCGGTCCGGGGCCTCCCCCGCGCTCGCCGAGCGCCTGTCGAAGAGCAGTCAGCTCAACGCCAAGGACGTCGCGGACGGCGCGGCCGAGGGCGACGTGGTCTGCATCAAGCTGATCCGCGAGGGCGGGCGGCGCGTCGGGGGCGTGCTGGCGGCCCTGGTGAGCTTCGCCAATCCGTCGATGATCGTCATCGGGGGTGGGTTGGCGCAGCTCGGCCATGTACTACTGGCCGAGATCCGCAGCGTCGTCTACCGCCGCTCCCTTCCGCTGGCCACCGGCAACCTGCCCGTCGTTCTCTCCGAGCTGAGCGGCCGGGCGGGTGTCACCGGCGCGGCGGTGCTGGCGAGCGACGCGGCGTTCGAGCAGATCCCATGAGCGAGCTTGCGAGCGAATCATCAGCCACGCGCGCGATTCTCAAACTCTCGGATGTCGTGAAGGCTTTTCCCGGGGTTCGCGCGCTCGACGGCGTACACCTGGAAGTTTTTGAGGGTGAAGTTCATTGCCTGCTGGGGCAGAACGGCGCCGGGAAGTCGACCCTGATCAAGGTCCTCGCCGGGGTTCACCACGCCGACTCGGGCGAGATCCTCTGGCAGGGCGAGCCGTTCGCGCCGGCCAGCCCGCAGGCCGCGATGCGCGCCGGGATCGCCACCATCTACCAGGAGCTGGACCTGGTCGACGACCTGTCCGTCGCGGAGAACGCGTTCCTCGGGCACGAGCCGTCCCGGTTCGGGTTCACCCGGCGGCGCAGCGCGGCCGCGCAGACCCGGACGATCCTGACCAAACTCGGTCACCCGGAAATCTCCCCGCGTCGCCTGATCAAGGACCTACCGGCGGCCGGCAAGCAGATCGTCAGCATGGCCCGCGCCCTCTCGCACGACGCGAAGCTGATCGTGATGGACGAGCCGAGCGCCGTCCTGGCCCACGACGAGGTCGCGAACCTGTTCCGGATCATCCGGGAGCTGACCGCGAACGGCATCGCGGTCGTCTACATCTCGCACCGGCTCGCCGAGATCCGCGAGATCGGTGACCGCGTCACGGTCCTCAAGGACGGCCGCACGACCGCGGCCGGCCTACCAGCACGGACGCCCACCAGGGAACTGGTGGGAAAGATGACCGGGCGATCCTTCGAGTACGACTTCCCGCCCCGCGCCGCCCCGGACCGGGAGACCACCCCGCTGCTGACGGTCGAGGGCCTCAGCCGCGCCGGAGAGTTCGCCGGCGTCAGCCTCACGGTCCGCCCCGGCGAGATCGTCGGCATCGCCGGCCTGGTCGGCTCCGGCCGTTCCGAGCTCCTCGAAACGATCTTCGGCGCCCGCCGCGCGGACCACGGCACCGTGATCCTGAACGGTCACCGGATCACGAGCGTCGGCGGCGCCGTCCGGCACGGCATGGGCATGGCGCCCGAGGAGCGCAAGAGCCAGGCCCTGCTCCTCGACGAACCGGTCTTCAAGAACATGACCCTGGCGTCGTTCGCCGGTTTCGCCCGGGCCGGTTTCACCGCCGCCCGCGACGAGCGGGCCGCCGCCCAGCGCACCGCCGACAGCCTGGAGCTGCGCCCGCGCGATGTGGACCGCCCGGCGCGCACGCTCTCCGGCGGCAACCAGCAGAAGGTGGTCGTCGGCCGCTGGCTGCTGGGTGAGAAGACCCGGCTGCTGCTGCTCGACGAGCCGACCCGCGGCGTCGACGTCGGCGCGCGCGCCGAGCTCTACCAGGTCATCCACGACCTGGCCGCGAACGGCGTCGGCGTCCTGCTGGTCTCCAGCGAGGTGCCGGAGGTGCTCGGGCTCGCCGACCGGGTGCTGGTCATGCGCGAGGGCCGGCTGATCCACGAGGCGCTCGCCGGCGAGATCGGCGAGGACACCGTGCTCGACCTCGTGATGGCGGGGTCGCTGATGGAGGGAGAAGCCGCGTGATCGCCGAGACGGCGCTTCCCAAGGCACAGAAGTACGACGACAACCTCTTACGCAACCTCGGCCTCGTCGGAGTGCTCGTCATCCTGGTGATCATCGGGATCGTCACCAGGCCCGAGCTCTACTCCGACCCGTCCTGGGTGCGGAACAACATTCTGATCATCCTGCAGCAGGCGTCCGGGATCGGGGTGGTCACGGTCGGCATGACGTTCGTGATCATCGGTGGTGGGATCGACCTGTCGGTGGGCGCGATCATCGCACTGGCCGGCGTCTGGGCCACCACGCTGGCGACGCAGTCCTACGGCGCGGGCGGCATGATCTTCACGGCGCTCGCCGTGGGAGTCGCCGTGGGGGTGGTCAACGGCGCGCTCATCGCGTACGGCAAATTGGTCCCCTTCATCGCGACGCTCGCCATGCTGGTCTCGGCGCGCGGTCTGGCCGCCCAGATCTCCGGCAAGCAGACGCAGGTCTCCGCGAACGACACGATCAACAGCATCGCCACCACGAAACTGATCGGGATCCCGCTGCTGGTCTGGATCCTGGCGGTGGTCGTCGCGGCCGGCTGGGTGCTGCTGAACCGCACGACGTTCGGCCGGCGCACGGTCGCGGTCGGCGGCAACCCGGAGGCGGCCCGGCTGGCCGGCATCAACGTCAAACGGCACACGCTGCTGCTCTACGTGCTCTCCGGGCTGTGCTGCGGGATCGGCGCGATCATGCTCACCTCGCAGGCCACCAGCGCGCAGGCGGCGATGGCCAACCTCTACGAGCTGGACGCGATCGCCGCGGCGATCATCGGCGGCACGCTGCTCAGCGGCGGCCGCGGCACCATCGTCGGCGCCCTGTTCGGGGTGCTGGTCTTCTCCACGATCACCAACCTGTTCGCCATCAACAACCTTGCCACCGAGGTCCAGAACATGGTCAAGGGCGGCATCATCGTGGCCGCCGTGCTCCTTCAGCAGTTCCGTTATCGCTCCCTCACCCACCTCCTCAGGAGGAGAAATGACCCCGATAAGCCGTAGGCGCATCCTTCTCGGCAGCGCGGCAGCCGGCGCCGGACTGGCGCTCACCGCCTGCACCAGCAACGACACCGGCAACGACGCACAGGTCAAGACCGACACCAGCGGCGGTGGCGCGAACGCCGCCCCAGGGCAGCTGTCTCTTATACACATC
>KL571256.1:2540-3514 GCA_000715855.1 Actinoplanes liguriensis | reverse complement strand
CCGCCCGCCGATCACGGCTGGATCGCGGCCATCACCAACAACGCGAAGGCGCAGGCCGGGGCGTACTCCGACGTGGAGCTGCGGCCGGTCGAGGCCGGCGCCGACGCGGCCGCCCAGCGCGCCGCCCTGTCCACCCTGATCGCGCAGAAGCCGACCGTGATCGTCATGCTCCCCCATGACGGCAAGGAGCTGAACGCGACGGGCCTGGAGGCGATGAAGGCCGGCATCCCGGTGGTCAACCTGGACCGGGCGTTCCCCTCCGCGGCCGCCTACCGGTTGCAGATCAAGGGCGACAACTACGGCATGGGGCTGGCCGCCGGGCAGTACATCGGCGAGCAGCTCAAGGCCAAGGGCGTCAGCAACCCGATCATCGGTGAGATCCCCGGCATCGACTCCCTCGAGCTGACCCAGGAGCGCACCAAGGGCTTCAACGACGCGCTCGCCACCTTCGGCTTCAAGGTCGCCAACCGGCGCCCGGCCGAGTTCACCGCGGACTCCGGGCAGGCCTCGGCGACCTCGCTGCTGCAGGCACTGCCGAAGATGGACGCGCTCTGGAACCACGACGATGACCAGGGCATCGGCGTGCTCGCCGCGATCAAGCAGGCGAACCGCAGCGAGTTCTTCATGGTCGGCGGCGCCGGGTCCAAGGCGGCCATCGACGCGATCGCCAAGGACGACTCGGTGCTCAAGGCGACGGTCACCTACAGCCCGTCGATGGCGTCGTCGGCGATCAGCCTGGCCCGGCTGATCGGCCAGGGCAAGGGCCTGTCCGACCTGGTCGAGCTGCAGGTGCCGAAGGAGATCACGCTCGCCTCCGAAACGATCACCAAGGACAACGCTTCGAAGTACGCGAAGCTCGGCTTCTAGGAGCACTCATGTCGGAACCGCTGCGGGTCGGCATGGTCGGCTACGCGTTCATGGGGGCCGCGCACTCTCAGGCGTGGCGCACGGTCAACCACCTGTCTCTTATACAC
>KL571256.1:1290-2283 GCA_000715855.1 Actinoplanes liguriensis | reverse complement strand
GCGGTCTCCGCCGCGGCCGGCCGGCTCGGCTGGGCCGGGCACACCGACGACTGGCGCACGCTGCTCGACCGCGACGACGTCGACCTGGTCGACATCTGCGCGCCGGGCGACGTGCACGCCGAGATCGCGATCGCGGCGCTCGCCGCCGGCAAGCACGTGCTCTGCGAAAAACCCCTGGCCAATTCGGTGGCCGAGGCCCGCGAGATGGTCGCGGCCGCCGACAAGGCCAGACAATTGGGGGTACGGGCGATGTGCGGCTTCAACTACCGCCGCGTCCCCGCCGTGGCCCTGATGAAGCGGATGATCGCGGACGGCAGGGTCGGCACCATCCGGCACGTCCGGGCGTCCTACCTGCAGGACTGGATCGTGGATCCGTCGTTCCCGCTGGTGTGGCGCCTGCGCAAGGAGGTGGCCGGGTCGGGGGCGCTGGGCGACATCGGGGCGCACATCGTCGACCTGACCCAGTTCGTGACCGGCCTGTCGATCTCCTCGGTGTGCGCGCTCACCGAGACCTTCGTCAAGTCCCGGCCCCTGCCGTCCGCACCGGGGACCGGTGACGTGACGGTCGACGACGCGGCGCTCTTCCTGGCCCGGCTCGGTGACGGGGTGGTGGCCACCTACGAGGCGAGCCGCTTCGCCACCGGGCGGAAGAACGCCCTGCACGTCGAGATCAACGGCTCGCTCGGATCACTGGTCTTCGACTTCGAGCGGATGAACGAGCTGCAGTTCTACTCGGCGGAGGCGCCGGTCGAGGAACAGGGGTTCGCCCGCATCCTGGTGACCGAGCCGGCCCATCCGTACATGTCGGCGTGGTGGCCGCCCGGGCACCTGATCGGCTACGAGCACACCTTCACCCACCAGGCGTACGACCTGGTCCAGGCGATCGCGGCCGGCGAGGACCCGACGCCGTCGTTCGCCGACGCGCTGCAGGTCCAGCTGGTCCTCGACGCGGTGGCCCGGTCCGCCGAGACGTCCGCGTGGATCTCTGTAGAG
>KL571256.1:0-1073 GCA_000715855.1 Actinoplanes liguriensis | reverse complement strand
CCGAGACGTCCGCGTGGATCTCTGTAGAGGAGGACCGATGACCCGCCCGATCACACTCTTCACCGGCCAGTGGGCCGACCTGCCGTTCGAGGAGGTCTGCCGGCTCGCCTCCGGCTGGGGCTACGACGGCCTGGAGATCGCCTGCTGGGGTGATCACCTGGACGTCGCGCTCGGAGCCTCCGACCCCGCCTACATCGACGGCAAGCTCGCCCTCCTCGCGAAGTACAACCTGCGCGTCTTCGCGATCTCCAACCACCTCACCGGCCAGGCGGTCTGCGACGACCCGATCGACCAGCGCCACCGGGACATCCTGCCGCCCGCCGTCTGGGGCGACGGCGACCCTTCGGGAGTCCGGCAACGCGCGGCCTCCGCCCTGATGGACACCGCCCGGACCGCGGCCCGGCTCGGCGTCGACACGGTCGTCGGCTTCACCGGATCGTCGATCTGGAAGTACGTCGCGATGTTCCCGCCCGTCACCGCCGCCATGGTCGACGCCGGGTACCAGGACTTCGCCGACCGATGGAACCCGATCCTGGACGTCTTCGACGAGGTCGGTGTCCGATTCGCGCACGAGGTGCACCCCTCGGAGATCGCGTACGACTACTGGACCACCCGCCGGGCCCTGGAGGCGATCGGGAACCGCCCGGCGTTCGGCCTGAACTGGGACCCGTCCCACTTCGTCTGGCAGGACCTGGACCCGGCCGGCTTCATCCTGGAGTTCGCCGACCGCATCTACCACGTCGACTGCAAGGACGTGAAGCTCGCGGTCGGCAACGGGCGCAACGGCCGCCTCGGCTCCCATCTCCCCTGGGCGGACCTGCGCCGGGGCTGGGACTTCGTCTCCACCGGCCACGGCGACGTCCCGTGGGAGCGCTGCTTCCGGGCGCTGAACGCGATCGGCTACTCCGGGCCGATCTCGGTCGAGTGGGAGGACGCCGGGATGGATCGCCTGGCCGGCGCGCCGTCCGCCCTGGAGTTCGTCCGCAAGCACCTCTTCGACGCTCCGACGGCCGCGTTCGACGCCGCCTTCACCACCCGCTGACCCGACCCACCCGCAACCCGCCGCCCGCCGA
>KL571255.1:17066-19244 GCA_000715855.1 Actinoplanes liguriensis | reverse complement strand
AACGCAAAGCCCGAAAGGGCGATCTCCGTGGGCGGGCGCGGTTACCCCAGAACCACGGAGTCACCGATCGGAATGCGCGCGTAATCGGTGTTCGCCTTCGCTTCCATCCACCCGTCGACGTAGTCGAAGCCGATGTCGGCCGACAGCATCCGGTCGTGAATGGGAAACGCCCGCTCCGGTCCCACCGCCCGCACGAAGTCCAGCGCCTCGCTCAGCTTGAACCAGGGCGCGGCAGCCGGCACGAGCAGCGTCGACACCGGCTCCTCGGGCACGAAGAACGAGTCCCCCGGGTGGTAGATCCCCTCGACGAGGTACCCGAGGTTCGCACAGCCGGGCAGCCCCTCATAGATCTCGGCATGCGCCCCACCCACCGCCGTCACCGAAAACCCACCGGCCGTGAAGACGTCACCGGCCGCGACCGGGGTGAGCACATCGCCCTCGATACCGAGATCCCGCACCGTTTGCGGCCCGAAGACGCGCACGTCCCGCGAGTTGATCCGCTCGACGTCGATGTGATCATCGTGTTCGTGGGTGACGAGGACATCCGTGACACCGTCGAACGCCTCGTCCTCGGCCCAGACGCCGGGATCGATCAGCAGCCGCCGATCCCCGTCCTCGATCCGCACACATGCATGGGTGAACTTGACCAGCCGCATCGCCTCACCCTAGTGACGCCCGGCAGCCACGGATGTCCCGGTAGAGCCAGAACCGCTCCGGTGTGGTCACGAGTCCTGCCGTGATCACAGCGGAGCGGTTCGCGGATCGGCACCCGGCCGCGTGGGGATGGTCGACCGCCGCATCATGGGGTCAGGCGGACCTGCCGGCGGCCAGGAGGTTGATCAGGAAGGCGACCGTGGCGGGTTCCGGAGTCGTGCGGCCGGCGAGCACGTCGGTCAGCCACTCGTCGCGGATCAGACCCGTGTCGCGCAGTGGGGCGGCGACGGACGGCTCGGCGCGCAGGTGCTCGACCACCAGGGAGGCCATCTCGGCGGCGCCCAGCTGGGGACGGCCCTGGCCGCGGAGCTTCTGGCGGATCTTGCGGGCGGCCTTCTGCGCGGTCACCCGGTAGGCCGCCGTGCGGGCCGCGAGGCCGGGCTTGCCCAAGCGGTTCGGGATCAGGCCGGAGTCCAGCGGGACGGCCGCGAGCGCCGGGTCGAGCAGGGAGATCAGGCGGCCCGTCAGCAGACCGTTGCGCTTCTCCTCGGGGCGGACCGCGTGGGCCAGCTGGATGAAGCGGCGGTCGAACATCGGGTTGACGAAGTGCCGGTTCGCGGCGGCGACCGAGCCGTGCGCGCCCGACCACCGCTGCATCCGCTGATACAGATAGAAGTGATCAGTCGCGGCCAGCCACTCCGCCGGGTAGCCGTCGAAGGAGGAAGTGATCAGTGAAAGGGCGGAGGAGCGCGCGGACGCGGCGAAGTCGGGGGCGAGGGCGTCCGGTGTGACGGCCTCGTTGGCGTAGAGGCGCCACGTCGCGAGCTTCTCGATCAGCTTGGGCCCGGTCGTCGCCCCGCTGGGCTGGCCGAAGTAGTAGAAACCGCGACAGGTCTCGCCGCCCAGGCCGGAGAGCCGGTGACCCTGGTCGAGCTGGGCTTCGGCGCGCAGCAGCGGCGCCAGCGCCAGGGGGCTGGCCATGCAGTCGAGGTCGCGGGACGCACGTACCGCCAGATCGAAAGCCTCTGAAGGAGTGACGGCAGGGCCCTCGTCCATCCAGTGGACCTGCAGGTTCATGCCGGTCATGTCGGCGAGGCGGGTGGCGAAGCGCGAATCCGTCCCGCCGTGCACGTCGAGCGTGAGCGCGGGCAGGTCGCGGCGCAGGCCGGCGGGGATCGCGGCGAGCAGCACGCGGGTGTCCTGGCCACCGGTCAGCTGGAGGACCGACTGCGGGTGGTCGCGCAGATAGTTCTGATGGAACTCGGTCATCAGCGCGGCCTGCTCGACCGCGGCCTCCTCGACGGACGGCGGCGGGCCGTCGACGGCGAGGGACTCCTCGACGTAGCGGTGCAGGGTGACCCGGCCGTCCTCCAGCACGGCGAGGTTGCCGGCCGGGACCTTGTGCACGCCGTCGAAGACGGTGCGCAGGCCGACCTGCCAGCCGACCAGGCTCTGCACGGCGAGCGCCTGCCGGTCGAGCCGCGCGCCGGCCAGGGCGGCGAGCGCGAGCGCGCTGGTGGAGAC
>KL571255.1:15459-16892 GCA_000715855.1 Actinoplanes liguriensis | reverse complement strand
GGTGGAGACGGCGGCGACGCCCGGCCCCTGCCACCAGAACAGCTGCTGGAAGCCGAGCCAGTCGGTGGCCGCGACCACGGAGGCGCCGTCGCTGTGCGCGGCACCGAACGGCGGGACCAGCGCGGCCAGCGAGGACCCGTCGACTTTGGCGCCGTCGCGCAGCAGCACGGCGAGGGCCTCGGTGGAGACGTCACCGCCGCGGGTGCGGGCGGCCCGGCCGATCCGGACGGTGAACGAGTCCCCGTCCACCCGGTCGGCAGGGTCGGCGCCGCCGAGGGCGACCCAGCCTGCCGCGGTGCGGGTGACGGCCGGCGAACCGGCGAGGTGGCCCAGGACGGTGGGGGTAGGAGCGAGCTCCCCGGAAACCGCGAGGAACGACCTCACCGAACAATTCCCATCATGGGTGGAACCCTAGTCTCCACAGAGGTCCCGAGAATCCGACATTCGGCCCCCTTTTCCGGTACCGGCGAGTCGCTCTTCCGACGCTGTGGAATTGACTTCTCCGGGCGTGGTCTAATTCTCGGATGCGGGCTCCAATCTGGACGCGGCGGACTGTCGACTCAGCCTTCTCGGGGCCGGAGAACAGTTTCGGTTTCCTTCGCCTGTTGTTCGCCTTCGCGGTCCTGGTCTCCCATTCCCTGCCGCTGGGTTACGGCGAGGAGGATCCGGGTGGCGGGCTCACGCACGGGCAGACCGCGCTCGGCGAGATCGGCATCCTGGGCTTCTTCACGATCTCCGGGTTCCTGATCACGCGCAGCGCGGGCCGGGTGCCGCTCCCCCGCTACCTGTGGCACCGCGGTCTGCGGATCCTGCCCGGGCTGTGGGTGTGCCTGATCGTCACGGCGTTCGTCTTCGCCCCGATCGTCGCGCTGATCGAGCGCGGCAGCCTGTCCGGCCTGTTCAGCGAGCCGGGTGGCCCGTTCGGCTACGTGGTGAACAACGTCGCCATCGCGATCCGGCAGTACGGGATCTCGGGGCTTCTGCTCGACACGCCGTACGGGAAAATGACCGGAACTTCGGTTTTCGACGGCTCCCTGTGGAGCCTGATGTACGAGGTGCTCTGCTACTTCATGGTCGCCGGCCTCGCGCTGATCGGCGTCCTCAGGCGCGCCCGCTGGGTCGTGGCCGTGCTCGCGGCCGGCCTGTTCGCACTGATCGTCCGCGACTTCGTGACCGCCCCGCAGATCCCCGGCCCGCAGGGTGATCACGGCCCGTTCCTGGGGATCGGCGGCCTGGACACGTACTCGCTGGTGTATCTGACCTATGTCTTCCTGCTCGGCGCGCTGTTCGAGGTGTATCGCCGGCGCATCGTCCTCAACGATCTCGGCGCGATCGTCGCCGCGGTCGTGCTGCTGGCCAGTCTGCGGTTCGGCGGCTTCGACGTGTTCGGCTACCCGGCGTTCGCGTATCTGACGTTGTGGCTGGCGATCCGC
>KL571255.1:10489-15228 GCA_000715855.1 Actinoplanes liguriensis | reverse complement strand
AAGCCGTTCCAGCGGGTCGGCCGCCGGCAGGACTACTCCTACGGCTTCTACATCTACGCGTTCCCGGTGCAGCAGCTCCTCGCCCTGCTCGGCGTGCCGGATCTGGGCCTGTTCGCCTACATCGTGATCGCGAGCGCGGGCACGTTCGCGCTGGCCGTCCCGTCGTGGCACTTCATCGAGCGGCCGGCGATGTCACTGAAGCACTGGACACCCCGTCAGCGAACGACCGCGGGCGACCAGGCATCCGGGACGAAGATCGACGGCGTGCCGGTGCCGTCGGCCGGGACGACCCACACGTCGCTGGCCGAGGGGCCGCTGCCCGAGCGCGGCAGGCCGTAAAGCACGCGCTGGTCGTCGAGCCACTCGATCTGGTCGTCGACGCTGTGCTTCTCGGCGAGCAGCGTCGACCTCCCGGTCGCGAGATCATAGACGGCGATCATCCACTGGCCCTGCGCCTGGCCGTTGCGGGTCTTGAACGCGACCCGGGCGCCGTCGGGCGACAGCGACGGGCACTCCGCGTCCTCGCGCAGCGCGGTCAGCGTGCGGTCCTTGATGCTGCCGCGGACGAGCCAGGTCGTGGCGCCCGACGCGGCGGTCGCGTAGAAGTGATCGTCGTCGCCGGTGAACGTGACGCCCCACAGGTTGCGGTTCCGCGCGGTGTTGCGCCTGCCATCGACGTACAGCGTGAAGTTGGTCTCGAGGTTGAGGCTCTTTCCCCCGGACAGCGGGGTGATCAGCGTCTCGGTGGAGAAGTCGCCCGGTGAGGAGTAGGCGTGACCGGACACGAACGTCGTCGTCGCGGCCCAGCCGCCGTCCGGTGAGAGCCTGGTGCGGCTCGGCACGCCGTTGAGCGGCAGCGAGGCGCGCACCTCCCAATCTTGATTCAGGACCTCTGCGCGGTACGTCGTGACCAGGCTCGGCTTCGAGTACATGCACACGGCCTCGTCGCGGTGGGCGTAGACCCGGTCGCAGGCCACCTTCGTGAACGCGCGTGGCCCGTCAGGGTCGGTCAGCGGCACCATCGCCACCCTGCCGTAGTCGTTGCCGATCGCCGTGCTGCGGAAGACGATGTGCGGCTCGGCGGCGACCGTGGCCAGGTCGGTCACCGGCACGGGCGGCGCGGCCTCGACCGCATCGGCCTGCTTCTCCCGGGTGTGCAGAATCGACCAAACCGTGCCGCCGAACGCCAGCACGAGCACGACGGCGAACGCCGCCAGCTTGGAACGCAGACTCAACTGTCGATACCCTTCAGCAGCCAACCGGCCACGCCGATGCCGGCGACCAGGAAGCCGGCGGCCAGGTAGAGCGCGTGCTGCGGGCCCATCGTCTCCCACAGCCCGGCGAAGGCGAGCGACACGGCGAACCGGGCGAGCACGACGACGGTCTGCGCGGCCGCGATGCCACTGCCGCGCGCGGCGGCCGGGACCCGCTTGCTGATCAGGGCGGGCAGCACGCCGTCGGTCGCCGCGTAATACGCGCCGAGCAGGCCGAGCGCCACCAGCGTCGCGATCAGGCCGCCGCTGGAGCCACCCGCGACCAGGTAGGTGAGCAGCAGCGCGGCGTGCCCGCCGAGGAACACCCGGGCGCGGCCGATCCGGTCGGAGAGCCGGCCCAGCGGGATCGCGAGCGTCAGGTAGACCAGGTTGGTCCCGACATACATCAGCGGGAACCAGCGGGCCGCGAAGTCGCCGCTGTGCTGCAGGGACAGGTAGAGGAAGCCGTCGCTCACGGTGAACAGGCCGAGCAGCCCGGCCGCGAGCAGCGGCTTGCGCAGTCGCGGACTCGCCAGTTCGACGAACAACCGCTTCGCGGCAAGACCCCCGCCCGAGGTACGGAGATCCGGCACGAACAGCACCAGCACGGTGACGCCGAGCAGCCCGAACGCGAACGACGCCACGAAGACCGACGAGTATCCGCCGGGGACGATCAGGAGCAGGCCGAACGCGACGAGCGGGCCGAGCGCGGCGCCGATCGTGTCCAGGGTGCGGTGCACGCCGAACGCCCGGCCCAGCATCGACGGCTCGGACGCGTCGGCGATCAGCGCGTCCCGCGGGGCGGTGCGGAAGCCCTTGCCGAGCCGGTCGGCGGTGATCACGCCGGTGATCGCGGCGAAACTGTGCGCCGGGATCAGGGCGACCCGGCTCAGCGCGGAGATGCCGTAGCCGAAGACGGCGACCCACTTGGGACGGTTCGTGCGGTCGTTCAGGTAGCCGCCGAAGATCCGGACCAGGGCGCTGACACCCTGGTAGAGGCCGTCGACGACGCCGTACGCGAGCAGGCTCAGGCCGAGCTCGGCGGTCATGTAGAGCGGCAGGACGGCGGTCACCATCTCCGACGAGATGTCGGTGAGCAGGCTGACCACGCCGAGCAGGACGACCGTCGTGGCCACTCGCGCCTTGGGACCGGCCTGCTGCTTGCCCGGCCGGTCCCGGATGGTGATGTACACGCTTGTTACCTAGCTGCTCAGGGCCACTTTCAGCGCGGCGGCGGTCTGCTCCTGCTGGTCCACGGTGATCTGCGGGTAGAGCGGCAGCGACAGGATCTCGCCGGCCGCCCGCTCGGCGAGGGGGAAACTGCCGGCCGGGTACTTCTCGTCGGCGAAGGCGGGCGTCAGGTGCAGAGGGTACGGATAGTGGATGCCCGCGCCGACACCCGCCTCGTGCAGCTTCGCCAGGACGGCGTCGCGCCGCGACGGACCACCCGGGATGCGCACGACGTACAGGTGCCAGACGTGCTCGTTGCCCTCCAGCGTCGCCGGCAGGACCACGTCGACGCCGGCGAGCAGCTCGTGATAGCGGGCGGCGGCCTCGCGGCGCTGCCGGTTCCACGTGCCGAGCCGGGCGAGCTTGGCGCGCAGCACCACGGCCTGCAGCGCGTCGAGGCGGGAGTTGACGCCGACCAGGTCGTGGACGTATTTCTGGAGGCCGCCGTGGCTGCCCAGCGTCCGTACCGTAATCGCCTGATCTTGATCGGGGGTCAGCACCGCACCGGCGTCACCGTAGGCGCCCAGGTTCTTGCCCGGGTAGAAGCTCGTGGCGGCGATGCCGTCGGCACCCGCGGCCCGGCCGTGCCGCAGCGCGCCCTGGGCCTGAGCGGCGTCCTCGACGACCTTTACCTCCTCCGGAAGGAGTGAGCGCAGCTTTGCCGCGTCGGCCATCTGACCGTAGAGGTGAACCGGAACGACGGCCTTCGTCCTCGGGGTGACCGCGGCGAGCATCTTGTCGACGTCGACGAGGTAGGTAGCAGGATCAATATCGGCCAGTACGACGCGAGCGCCGATGCGGGCGACCGGCTCGGCCGTGCCGACGAACGTGTTCGCGGGAACGACGACCTCGTCACCCGGGCCGACACCGGCCGCGCGCAGCGCCAGCTCGACCGCGTCGGTGCCGTTCGCGACACCGACGACGTGCGCCGCGCCGGAGAACTCGGCGAACTCGCGCTCGAACGCCGCGACCTCGGGACCGCCGACGAACCCGGTGGTGGCCAGCACCCGCTTGAACCCGGCGTCGACCTCCTCGGCGACCTCGGCGTGGGCGGCTTGCAGATCGACGAGCGGAATCATGACGTGTTCGCTCCCGGGAGAGGGGGTCTGGAGTGGACGGACGCTACTACCGGGACGGGTCTTCCGGCAGCTCTGTGACGGCTATCCGGCAGGCCGGTCTTCGTCACGGTACGTCGTGATCGGCTCGTCTACTGTAGTCAGCGCCACACGCGGGCCGGTGCCATCCGTTGGGTGGGGCAGACCGGCCGTTCGGTTCGTATTCGACGATCCCCGTCGGCTCCACGATGGCTGAAGGTGTCTCCAATGAGGCCCGGACCATCGGTAGGGTCGGGCTGGTCTGTCGCGCGGGAGTGCGACGGGCCGGCTCGGCCCTGGGGTCGGGCGTGATGGATCACCGCCCTCGGGGAGGCAATTTTCATGACGACGGCGCTCGCGCCGGCGCGGTCCGACGAGCGGCTCACCGGAGTCGCCGACGAACCGCTCGACCACCGGCGATACCGGCGTATGCGGTTCATCCGGCGGTTCGAGGAGACGCTGCTGCAACTGTTCGAAGAGGGTGCGTTGAACGGGACCACGCACGCTTGCATCGGGCAGGAGGCGGACGCGGTCGCCGTGACCGAACACCTCGCCGAGGGCGACCACATCTTCAGCAACCACCGCTGCCACGGCCACTACCTGGCCCACTCCGGTGACGCGCTGGGACTGATGGCGGAGATCATGGGCAAGGAGGCCGGGGTCTGCCGCGGCCTCGGCGGCAGCCAGCACATCTGCGCGCCCGGCTTCAAGTCCAACGGCGTGCAGGGCGGCATCGTCCCGAACGCGGCCGGCATCGCGATGGCCAATCAGCTCTCCGGCACCGACGCGGTGAGCGTCGTGTTCATCGGGGACGGGACGCTCGGCGAGGGCGTGGTCTACGAGACGCTGAACATGGCGTCGCTGTGGAAACTGCCGCTGCTGGTGGTCTGCGAGGACAACCGGTGGGCGCAGAGCACGCCCATCGCGGCCAACATGGCGGGCTCTTTCTCTCAGCGCTTCTCCGCGTTCGGTGTCCCGGTCCGTTCCGTTGATTCCACCGACGTGGTCGAAATCAGTCAGGCTGCCGGCGAGGAGATCGCGGCGGTGCGGGCCGGCGACGGGCCGCGCGTGCTGCTGATCCACACCTACCGGCTGTGTCACCACTCCAAGAGCGACGACGAGCGGCCGCAGGACGAGATCGACGCGCGCTGGCTGGTCGAGC
>KL571255.1:0-10273 GCA_000715855.1 Actinoplanes liguriensis | reverse complement strand
TGTGTATAAGAGACAGGGTGGAGACCGCGCTCGGTGAGGTCGTGGCGACGGCGAGGGCCCTGCCGTGATCTTCGCGAAAGAACTGGGCGACACGCTGCGGGGCGCGCTCGCCGACGACGGGCGCGTCGTTCTGCTCGGGGAGGACATCGCCGATCCGTACGGCGGGGCCTTCAAAGTGACCCGCGGCCTGTCGACCGCCTTCCCTGCCCGGGTGCGGACCACGCCGATCAGCGAAGGGGCGATCGCCGGGATCTCGGCCGGGCTCGCCCTCGCCGGGTACCGCCCGATCGCCGAGGTGATGTTCGGCGACTTCCTGACGCTCATGTTCGACCAGGTCGTCAACCACATCACCAAGTACCAGACGATGTACGCCGGTCAGGCCACCTGCCCGGTGATCATCCGCGCCGCCACCGGGGGCCATCGGGGCTACGGGCCGACACACAGCCAGAGCCTGGAGAAACACTTCCTCGGCGTCCCGCACCTACGGGTGGTGGCCGCCTCGCTCTACCACGACCCGCGCGTCGTGTTCGCCGACTTCCTCGGGCGCGACGAGCCGGTGCTGTACGTGGAGCACAAGCTGCTCTACCCGCAGCACCTGGCACTGCCGGTGAACGGGATGGTCGGCGACCTGATCGCGTCCTCGTCCGGCATGCTCCCCACGGTCCGGCTGTCGGCGGTGCCCCGCGAGGACTGCACCGTCAGCGTGCTGGCCTACGGATATCAGGCACACCTCGCGGCCAAGGTCGTCGAGCGCCTGGCCATGGAGGAGGAGATCTTCGCCGAGCTGATCGTGCCGGCGCAGATCGCCCCGATGGACTGGGAGCCGGTCCTCTCCTCGGTGGCCTCGACCGGTTCCCTGGTGACCGTCGAGGAGGGCGCCGACGGCTGGTCCTGGGGCGCCGAAGCCGCCTCGGTCGTGTCCCGGGGCCTGTTCGGCCGGCTGCGGCGGCCCGTCGACGTGGTGGCCAGCTCGCCGACGATCATCCCCTCGTCGAAGACCAAGGAAGCGGCCGTGCTGGTCGGTAGCGCACAGATCGAAGCGGCCATCAGGAGGGCCAGTTGAATCCGGTTCTGGTACCCACCAACGACGTCAACAGCGAGCACGGCATCCTGGTGATGTGGTTCGCCGAGGACGGCGCCGAGGTGGAGAAGGACGAACTGCTCGCCGAGGTGGAGACGAGCAAGGCGGTCCTCGAGGTGCTCGCGCCGGTCGCCGGGGTGCTGCTGCACGCGGCGGCCAAGGGAACCGAGGTTCCGCTCTCCCAGCCGATCGCGCAGCTCTTTCCCGACTCTGCCGCTCGCGATGCATTCGTGGCCGCTCAGGTGGCTGCTCCTGTCATCTCCGGGCCGCGGGCCACGGTCAAGGCTCAGCAGCGGGCCGCCGAGCTCGGGGTTGATCTGGGGATGCTCGGGCTCGACCGGCTGATCACGGTCAAGGACGTGGAGGCGGCTGTTGCTCCCGTGGCCACCCCGGCTGACCTGCCCGCTCCCCTGCCCGGGGCGCCCGGGCGGCAGCGGATCCTGATCATCGGGGCGGCGCTCGGGGCCACCCAGGTGCTGGACATTCTGGCCGGGAGCACGACTCAGCAGGCCGTGGCGATCGTGGACGACGACGCCACGCGGTGGGGTGCCTTCGTGCACGGGGTGCCGGTGGTCGGCGGGTCCGGGCTGCTGTCCGACCTGTTCGGCGCCGGGGCCTTCGACGCGGCGGTCATCGCGATCGGGCGGTCGCCGGCGGTCCGCGCCCGGTTCCGCGCGCTGTGCGACGCCGCCGGGGTGCCCCTCGCGAACGCCATCGACCCGACGGCGAAGATCGCTACGGATGTCACCATCGGACGAGGGAACATCGTCTGCGCGTTCTGCCACATCGCCACCGGTGTGCAGGTCGGCGACAACAACTTCTTCTCGGCGTACAACTCGTTCGACCACCACAGCGTGATCGGCTCCGACAACGCCAGCGGTCCCTCGGTCGTCACGTCCGGCAAGGTGACGATCGGCTCCCGGATCCGCTTCGGCACCGGCATCTACATCGAGCCGGACGTTGTCATCGGGGACGACGCGGCCATCGCCTCCGGCGCGGTCATCGTCAGCTCCGTCCCCGCCGAACACGCCGTCAAGACGAAGATCGTCACCACCACGGTCGTCCCGCTCCGCCGCTGACCCGCCGCCCCGCCGCACCCCGGCACACCGCCGGACCTGGCGCGTGCCGGGGCGTTGCCGCGCCCCGGGCACGCCGCTGATTCCGCTGCCCGCGCCCGCAACCGCGCGCGGCTGGTCCCGGCCGTGGTTATGCGACCCGGATAACCACCGTGAGGGCCAGCCGGAGCCGGGCTGGTGCTCACGGTGGTTTCGCGGTGGCGGCTAAGGCTGCAACGGCAGAAGCGCGCAGGTGGAGGCCGCCGGGACGCCGGCCAGGCGCGCGGTGAGCCAGTCGACGGCGGTGCCCTGATCGGTCAGGAGCGGCCCGAAGTGGTTGATCAACGGACTGACGGTGGGCAGGAGAACCACCGGCGCGTAGACGACCTTGCCGCCCAGCTTGCACCAATCCGCGGCCATCGTCCGAGCCTGGCCGTGCGGCACCAGGTTGTCGCTGGTGCCCGTCGCCACGCGGACGACACCGGCCGGCTTGCGGGTACCGATCAACTGGTCGTCGATGAACGACTTCAGCTCGGGCTCGGCCGCGACGATGTCCGCGACCGACTGGCCGGTCGTGGTCCACGACGTGCTCTTCTTACCGGCATAGCTCAGGATCGCGTCGCCGACACACATCGAGGAGAGATTTCCCAGTACGGCCCGGCCCGCGTCACTGAGATACCTGTCGAGCAGCGGTTTCAGGGCCGGGTCGGACTGGGCGAATCCGTTGATGGACCAGCCGAGCGCCCCGGCCAGCTCACTCCCGTCGATCGCGGACGTCACGTCGGCGAGGTTCGCCGGAGGCGCGCCCGAGTAGGTAGCCGTGACCTTCACGTCCGGCGCGTAGGTCGACTGCAACTCCGCGGCCGAGGCGACCGCACCGCCGCCCTGGCTGTAGCCGTACAGCCCGATGAGGGACTTCGCGGTGATCGACGTGCCGGTCAGCGCACGAGCGGCCCGCGCGGCGTCCAGCACGGCGTGTCCCTCGTCGACCCGATTGACGTACGTGTGCAACCGGTCCGTCGTTCCGAGGCCGACGTAGTCGGTCTGCACCACGGCGATGCCCTTGAGGAGCAGCCGGTACATCGCCAGCACCTCGTAGCCGATGGACACCGTGAGCTGATCGTTCTCGGTCCCGAGGATCAGGCCACGTTGCAGAGCGAGGGACGTCGAGCACTGGTCGCCCTGTCCCATCGTGCCCGGCGCCAGCACGACCAGCGGTCGTGCGCCGGCGCCGAGCCAGGGAGCGGCGGGTTCGACGTACGCGCCGGTGACCGCGACCGGACCGCCGTTCGAATCGGTCGACTTGTACATGATCCGGGTCGCGGTGCCCGGCAGTGTTCCGGTGATCCCGGGCAGTGACAGCGCGAGTGGGAGCGACTCGCTGCGGATCAGCGTCCCGTCGGCCGCCGGCAGCGTCGCAGGCGGCGTATAGAACGCGGGGATGGTGACGGCGGCTTCCGCCGGTGCTGATGTGCCGACCGCGGCAGCAGTCGTCACAGTAGCCAGCACAGCGAAAAAGCGCAGGCGAATGGGCATGTCCGGCCTCCGGTGGAGTTGGCTCGGCTCTGGTTACCGGACGGTAACTATCCGAACCGAGACATTCCAGATGCCTGACTTCTCACTCCGTCCGGCCGGGACGGACAACCCGGAAGCGGTACACCACTACGCCGAGGGCCTTCACATGATCGGCGTCGATGGCCGCCCGGACGGACGACCGCCGCCGAAGCGCTCCGATCGTTACTTCGAGCGCAGCCATCCGATCGAGACCTTGGGATCCCGCGACATGTCGAACGACCTCCCGCGCGCCGGCGCCGCTGGTGCGGTGGTGCTGTCGGCCGCAACCGGCGTGGCCACCAACCTGCTGACCGATCAGCCGTCCTGGGCGGCCGGCGCCGCGGTCGTTGTTCTCGTTGTCGCCGGCGCGGCCCTGGCGATCACGAGCAGGAAGCTGGAGCAGCAAGGCGGCACACCGTCGCCCGGGCCCCCGGCCGCCGCACCGGCCGGGTACTCCCAGTACGCCCAGGTGTCCGGTGGCCGGAGCGCCCAGGCCGGCCGGGACGTCAACAGCGGTATGCCGGCCGGGTATGTCGTGCTGTGCCTGTTGGTCGTCGCGTTCATGGCGATCGGGGTGCTGCTGGTCGCGGTCAAGTTCGCACCGGCGTCCGGCACGAGTGCCGGCAACGCGGAGAGCGCCGGCTCCACGGCCGGCTCGATCCTCACCCGAGTGGTCGGCCGCGGGACGAGCTCGGAGTGCGCCGGGCAGGACTACTTCCTCCCGGTGGACGGCACAGTGCTGAAGTCCAGCATGCCCAGGACAATGACAAGCGAAGACGCCAACAAGTACACCCCCCGGTTCGCGCAATGGGTCGCGAGACACCACGGGTGGCGGGCGGTGAGCTGGTTGCGGTTCACGGTGCAGAGCCGGTCGGAGAGCGCCGTGATCCTCACCAGCCTGTCGATCAACACCGTCGGCGAGCAACCATCGACCAGCAAGTCGCTTGTCACCACCGCCGACGGCTGCGGCAGCAACACCTCACCCCGCACGTTCGACGTCGACTTGACCCGACGTCCCCCGAGGCTGAAGGCCGTGGCCGGCACGGACGAGAACGGGAAGACCATCCCGGCGGTGAAGTTCCCGTTCAAGGTCTCCTCGACCGACCCGGAGATCTTCGACCTGACCGTGACCGCCGGGCCGGCCAGGGAGACCCGGTGGACCGCCACCTTGGCCTACACGCAGGACGGCCGCGGCTACGAGACCACCATCGACGACAACGGGCAGCCCTTCCGCTCCGTCGGGTGGAGCGACGTACCGACCTACGGCCTCTCCGAGAACGGCACCCTCACCGAACGCTGAGACGGCCCGCGGTCAGATGCCGCGGCGTTCCCAGGAGCGCCACCAGAGCCATTCGCGGCCCTTGGAGGCGACCGCGGAGAGGACCAGCGGCTGGAGGTAGGGCATGGTGCGCGCGCCGACCCGACGGCGGACCTGGAGGCCGCGGAACTCGGGGAGCGAGCGGTAGTCCGGCCAGCACTCGGCGGCGAAGGCTACGAGCTCCTCCTCCGGGACGGTGGCGGTGCGGCCGCGGTCGTAGGCGCGGACGGCGCGGCGGAGGGCGAAGCGGGCCAGGCGGCGGTGGACCATCTCGTCCCAGCGGTCCGCCTCGGGGAGCAGGTCGCGGGTCTTGGTGAGGACCGCTTCGTAGGCGGTCTTGCGCTGGCGCAGGTCGTCCAGCTGGCCGGCGAAGTCCGTGGTGGACATGTTGTTGCCGTGCAGGCGGTAGAACGCCTGGTCGGCCTTCACGTAGCCGACGTCGGCGTGTGCGGCCAGGCGCATCCACATCTCGATGTCGCCGGCGTGCGGCAGGTCCGGGTCGTAGCCGCCGACCTTGCGCTGCAGGTCGGTGCGGACGACCACCTCGGGCGACGTGATGCAGCCGGTGCCCTCGCGGAAGCGGCGCTCCAGCCACCAGTGCCCGGGGTAGACCGCGGTCTGACCGGTGCCGGTGTTGGCCGGCGGCGGCGGGCCGGGGTGCTGGAAGTGGACCGGGTGGCCGTAGGCGAAGCCGACGTTCGGGTTCGCGTCGAGCAGGGCCACCGCCCGGTTCAGCGCGCCCGGGGTCAGCATGTCGTCGGCGGACAGCAGGGCCACGTAGTCGCCGTCGGCCCATTCGAGCAGGCCCTCGTTGTACGTGGCGATGTGCCGCTTGTTCTCCTGGTGCACCCGGACCTCGACGCGCGGGTCGCTCGCGGCGATCGCGTGCGCCTTCTCGGCCGAGTCGTCCGGGGACGCGTCGTCGATGATCAGCACCCGGACGTCGAGGCCCGGGTTGTCGAGCACGCTGTCGACGCAGGCTCGCAGGTAACCGCCGTACTTGTAGCACGGGATCACGACGCTGACCGAACTCACTGTATCTGTCTCTTATACAATGTGTATAAGAGACAGCAGTAGTTCGTGGCGTTCCAGCTGGAGTTCGGGAACTCCCGGTTGGCGGTCGCCTTGAACAGGCCGTTGTGGCCGGTCGCGGCGTCAGCCACCCCGGTCAGCGGGTACGAGCTGTGTGCCTGCGCGAAGTAGCCCCCGCTGTAGGAGTAGAAACCGACGCTGGTGTGGTATGAGACCACGTACTGCGTATTGGCGTCGATCGCGACCGGGGTCGCGAACGTCAGCGTCTGCCACCCACTGGCCGTCTCGTTCTGGAACGTGCCGGTGGCCAGTTCCTGACCGTCGGCGGTCCACAGCGTGCCGGTGTGCGTCCCGGTGTTCCGGTCCCCCTTGTAGAACTTCACCCCGGTGACGTAGCCGTCGATGTCCGAGGTGAACCGGGTGCCCAGTTCGAGCGAGGCGGCTTCCCCGGCGCTCTCCACGTCCGGCGTGGACGCGGGGCTGAACAGCGTGCAGGGGCAGCTCACTCCGGTACCGGTGGTGAAGCTCCAGGTGGTGGGCGCGCTCATCGCGTTCCCCCACACGTCGGTGGCCTGGACCGACGCGGTGTACAGGGTGTTGGCGGCCAGCGCGCTGTCCGGCCGGAGTGTGGCCTTGCGCGTGGTGTCGTCGTAGGAGACCTTCGCGGCGACGGTCGTGCTGCCCGCCTTGAGGCTGAACGCCACCTTCTCCGGGTCCACGTCGTGGTCGAACGTCGCGGTGACGGCCGCGTTGCGGGCCACCCCGGCGTCACCGGAGGCCGGCGACTTCACCGTCACCACGGGCGGCGTGGTGACCGCGGACGAGGTGTCCACGACGGCGTCCACCCAGTAGTTGGTGTCGCCCCAGCTCTGGTCCGGGAAGCCACCGCTGTACTTGTAGACGCCGTTGGCCCCGGAGACGCCGGACTGCAACTGCTTCACGATGCCGTCGCCGGCGCCCTTCGCGGTGAAGTAGGCGCTGCTGTACGAGTAGTGCCCGGTCGGTGTGTAGTAGGCCACGACATAGGTGGTGTTCGCCGCGATCGTCACCGGTGAGCTGAACGTCATCGTCTGCCAGCCGCTGGCCGTCTCGTTGGTGAAGTTCCCCGAGGCCAGGAGCTTGCCGGCGGTGGTGTAGAGCTTGCCGGTGTGTGTGCCGGTGTTCGTCGCCGCCTTGTAGAACCGGACCCCGGTGACCGTGGCCGGCACCGATACCCGGAACTTGGCGCCGAGCTCGTTCGCCGACGCGTCGTGCGAGTCGACGTTGGCCGGCACGTCGCTGGTCTTGTACGTGGTGCACGGGCACTGCTGCGGCCCGACGGTCACGTTGACCGTCTTGACGGCGCCGAAGTTGAGGCTGTCGTCGACGGCCCGCACCTTGATCGCGGCGGCGCCCTGCGCGACAGGCGTCCAGGTGTAGGTCCAGGTGGCGAGGCCGGTGGCGGCGTACCAGGTGCTTCCGCCGTCGGTGGAGACCTCGACCCGGCCGAGCTTGCCGCCGCCGGTGTCGGCCGCGGTGCCGCTGATGGTGACCGCCCCGAGCACGGGCACGGTCGCGCCGGCGGACGGCACGGCGACGGTCACGGCCGGCCCGACGGTGTCGGTCGACTTGGCCACCACGTGCAGGTTCGACTGCAGTGTCTTGGGCAGCGCGCCCATGTCGGCCAGCACGTTGGCGGTGGCCTGCTGCATCCGCGGGTCCTCGGAGCTCTCCAGGCCGTTGTGCATGGTGCTCAGGCCCCACGACCACTGGACGGTGCCGGAGCCGAAGACCAGCGCGCCGGACGACTCGTCGCGGTACATCACGATGTTGTGGGTGGCGACGCCGTTGCCGTAGTTGTTGCCCTCGTCGAGCAGCAGCGTGTTGTCGGTGATCTGCAGGGTCGTCGAGGAGAACTGGACGGCGCCCGGCGGCCGGGCGGCGTTCTCCACGTCGGAGTCCCATTCGTAGCCGAGCGTGCCGACCGGGAAGGTCGCCACCTCTCCCGCGCCGAGGTTCGGGATGGTCGTGTACTGCCACAGCCGCAGGTCTTTGAACTGCGAGGACACGGTGATCGCGTCGTGCCGGTATCCGTTGACCGTGAACAGCGTGCCGGTGATCTCGTTCTGTGGCTTGTTGCCGCCGGTCCCGGCGCCGGCCGGGTCCTGCCAGGTGCCCGTCCACTGGCCGCTCGGGTCGGCGACGCCGTTCGGCGGGGTCTGCGCCAGCTTGGTCGTCTTATAGCTGACCAGGGTGCGGTGGTCACCGCCGTCGGTGGCGATGGACGGCTCCCAGCGGGTCCGCCAGAACGCCTCGTTGCCACTGAAGAACGCCAGGTTCACGCCGGCCTCGCGGGCCGCCTTGACGTTGTCCCAGATGCCCTGGTCCCAGTACTCGTCGTGTCCGGACGACAGGTACACCTTGTGCTTGGGCAGCAGGGCGGGCTTGGTGGAGACGTCGAGGTTGGACGCGTAGCTGAGGTCGTAGCCGTTGCGCTCCAGCCACTGGATCATCGGGTACTCACTGCCGAGGATCGAGTTGTCACCGGCGATCCGCAGCGGGCGGTTGTAGCTGACCTTGTAGGCGCGCCCGTCCGGGGCGGGTCCGCCACCCTCGTACAGGTTCTGGCCACCCCACGAGTTGTAGGCCTGCCAGGTCTCGTCCGACGTCTGGACCAGGATGTTCGAGGTGCTGTTGTCGTTGGCCACGACGAACGGGTACGGCATGTAGCCGAGCCCGCCGCCCTGGTCGAGCAGCGCCAGGTAGACGCCGGAGACCGCGTCGGACGGCACCGCCCAGGTGACGTTGGTCGTCCAGTTGCCGCAGTCGACCAGGCCGGTCGGCGCGTCCTTGAGGCAGGTGTCCTGCACCTTGGCGGGGTACGTGGTGGTCGGCGAGGTCGGCATCTTGCGCGCGCCGTCGCCGCCGTAGTAGCCGAGTCGCAGGAACGTCACCGTGAACGTGGTCGGCGAGTTCACCTTGAGTTTGAGCGTCTCGCCGGGCTGCACGCTCACCTTGGTGGTGAAGCCCTCGATGTCGCCCCAGGAGGCGTCGCCGTACCAGTCCTCCAGCGGCAGTCCCTCCTTGGAGTTCTCGCACACGATCGGGTTGGAGTTGACGCCGCATGGGTCGTCGGCCGCGAGCACCACGCTGGGCAGGCCGATCACCGCCCCGATCATCAGCGCCGAGATGACGCCGGAAATTATTCTGGATCTCAATTCAAGCTCTTTTCGTGGCAAAAACTCAGTTGGGCTTCGCTACCTGTTTCTTGGTGGGCACCCCGTCGATCGTTCCCACCACATTGTTCGACCACTCGCCGAACGTCACCGAACAGTTGGAGTCGCATCCCCCCGCGGCGTCCCAATGTGTCGGTCCGAATACATTGTCAGTGATGCGCAGGTCAGCACCGGTTTGGGCATAAAGACCATAAGCACCGAGAGAAATAAAAGAATTACGTACGGAATAGTTGCGCAACACCGAGCCGTCGACGCTCTGCGTGAACAGAACGGCGGTGATGGCCTTCCAATAGTTCTTGACCTCTTTGCCGGTGTGCGCGTCGATTCCCGGTTCCAGCCGGCTGTTCTCGATGGTCACCGGGCCGGTCCCGCCGTACGGGAAGACGCCGCCGGTGTGTGCCGCTGCCGGATCCGACAGGTTGGCGATGTAGTTGTCGTGCAGCCAACTGTTGCGGATCGTGGTCCGGACGCCGCACAGGCACATGCCGCCGGTGTTGGCGACGTCCACCCGGTTGAACGTGATGGTGCAGGTCGCGCAGTCGTTGACCGCGTGATCGTTGAGCGGGGTGCTCTTCTCACCGAGCCCGACCGGTTCCGGCCGGATGGTGACGTTCGTGAGGTTGAGCTGCAGGCTGCCCGAGCCGTCGGTGTTCACCAGGACCGCGCGGTTGGTCGAGCCGGCCGGCGGCGCGATGATCGAGTTGGTGATGTTCACGGTGCCGTGGCAGCCGGTGCCGACGTAGATGAACGCCTTGAAGTACTTGTGGTCGAGATTGACCGTGCCCTTGCAGTCGTACAGGTCCCACTCTTTGCTGTCCTTGTTGCTGGGGTTGACGACCTTGTACCCCTTGGGGACCGGCAGGGACTTGTCGGACTGCTTGTAGGGCTTCACGCCGGGCGCGCCGACGGAGAAGCGAGCCGGGTAACGGCCGCCGCCTGTCGCGTTCACCGGCAGCGCCTTCGCCGGGGAGGGCGCGGCGGTCGGCTCCTTGGCCGGGGTGGACGCGGACGGCACGAC
>KL571254.1:51981-53017 GCA_000715855.1 Actinoplanes liguriensis | reverse complement strand
CCGCCACGGTCGGTCACGGCGACGCTGATCGCCAGGCCACGCCCCGCGGCCTCGGCGAGCACCCGGTCGCACAGGTCGCGCGCCCGGGTCAGCACGGGCTGGCGGGACGCGACCGGGGCGGGCTTCGTCCCGAGACTGTCCGCCGGGGACACCGCCAGGTCGCCGAAGCGCTGCCGCCAGCGTGCCGCGTCGTCACCGTGCTGACCGGCATAGGGCACCCCCAGCGCGTACGCGATCAGCAGGTCCTCGGGGTTGGCCGGCTGACCGTCGGCGCTGACCACCTCGGGCGCCACACCCTCCGGAAGGAACGGGCTGACCGTCGCACCGGACGCGGCGATGCCCGCGACGACCACGCCCCGCGGGTCACGCACCGGGAGCCCGCCCGCCCCGGGAAAGACCGCCTCCGGGCTGACCTGCACGAACCCGGCCGAGATCGGGGCCGGCAGCGTGGTCATCCGGTGCAGGTGCTCCGCGCTGGGGATCTGCTGCGTCGCGGAGATCCACGCCTTCGAACGGGCGCGCGCCATGCCGCCCGGGCCGCCGTGATCGAGGCGCGAGGCGGTGATCAGGGCGCCGCTCGCCCCGACGACCGCGATGCCGCCGCGCAGGCCGAGCTGCTCGGCCTTGTCCACCGCACGCTGCACGAACGCGCGGGCCTGCGCGAGCGGCAGATCCTCGTCAATCGCCACGTGCCACCTTCTCTCGCTCTACGAAAGCCGTTTTCGACAAACTAGACCCGCTCGGCGCGGCCTGTAAACCAGTCCCGGGGCCGGGCCCGTACGTGCAAAGATCCTTTCGATTTCACGGGAGGAACCAGACGTGCGGCAGATCAACGAACGCCTGATGAACTGGGCGAGCATCATCGGGGACGAGACCCTGGAGCAGGCCGAGAAGGCATCCCGGCTGCCCTTCATCCACCCGCACATCGCGCTGATGCCGGACGCACACCTCGGCAAGGGAGCCACCGTCGGCTCGGTCATCCCGACGCTCGGCGCCCTGATCCCGGCCGCGGTCGGCGTCGACATCGGCTGCGGGA
>KL571254.1:41478-51788 GCA_000715855.1 Actinoplanes liguriensis | reverse complement strand
GACATCGGCTGCGGGATGGCCGCCGTGCGCACCCAGTACCGGGTCGAGGACCTGCCGGCCGACCGGAGCACGCTGCGGACGTCGATCGAACGGGCGATCCCGTTGTCGGCCGGCGGCTACAACCGCTCGCTGACCGAATCCGCCGAGCGCCGCATCGCCCGCCTGGAAGCGGCCGCCGACTTCGACCCGGCCGAGTACGCGAAGAACTGGAAGCTCCAGCTCGGCTCGCTCGGCAGCGGCAACCACTTCATCGAGGTGTGCGGTGACGAGCGCGGCGCGGTGTGGCTGTTCCTGCACTCCGGCTCGCGCGGCGTCGGCAACCGGATCGCCGGCCACCACATCCAGATCGCCCGGCAACTGCAGGAGAAGCGCGGCGTCGAACTGCCCGACCGCGACCTGGCATACCTGGAGGAGGGCACCGGCGAGTTCGACGCCTACCTGCGGGAGCTGCGCTGGGCGCAGGACTTCGCGCTCACCAACCGCGACGAGATGATGGACCGGGTCGTCGCCTGCTTCGCCGCCTTCGTGGGCGGGCCGGTGCACGAGGTGGAACGCGTGCAGTGCCACCACAACTACACCGAGCAGGAGACGCACTACGGCAAGCAGGTGTGGCTGTCCCGCAAGGGCGCGATCAACGCGGCCGCGGGCGTGCCGGGGCTGATCCCGGGCTCGATGGGCGACGCCTCCTACGTGGTCGCCGGCAAGGGCAACGCCGAGTCGCTGAACTCGTCGCCGCACGGGGCCGGGCGGGCGTACTCGCGCTCGAAGGCGCGCAAGACGTTCACGCGGGAGCAGCTGCGGGAGGCGATGAAGGGCATCGAGTACCGGGACACGGACGCGTTCCTGGACGAGATCCCGCAGGCGTACAAGCCGATCGACGTGGTCATGCGCGACGCCGAGGAGCTGGTCACGATCCGCCACACCCTGCGCCAGCTGGTCAACGTCAAGGGCGACTGACCGCCGGCTCCCGGCTGGCTCCCACCGTGGTTATGAGACCCCGATAACCACGGTGGGAACCAGCCCGGGCTTGGGCTTGACTTCAAGCGCTTGAGGTTTGGTGTGCTTGGGGCATGGCGACATTCACTATTCAAGAGGTGGCGCGGCGGAGTGGGCTGAGTGAGCCCACACTGCGCTACTACGAGGACGCCGGCCTGATCGGGCCGATCGAGCGGGACCTCAGGAGCAGTCACCGGCGTTACCACGACGGGGACGTCGACACCGTGGAGGCGCTGGCCTGCCTGCGGGCGGTCGGCGTCGGCATCGAGGACATGCGGACGTATCTGGCGAACCGCAAGCGCGGCCGGGACGCGGCGGCCGAGCAGCGGGATCTGCTGCTGCGGCACGCCGACCGGATCGAGGCGGAGATCGTCGCGCAGTACGCCCGGCTCGGCTACCTGCGGGAGAAGGCGGCCCTCTGGGACGCCCGCGACCGGGGTGACGAGACCGCCGAGTCCGAGATCACCCGGCGGGTCGTGGACGCGATCGCGGGTCTGGCGGTGGCGCGATGAGCCCGGTTCTGGTCACCGGCGGGTCCGGCTATCTGGCCACGCATCTGATCGCGGTGCTGCTCAAGGGCGGGAGTCCGGTCCGCACCACGGTTCGCGACGTCGCGAAGCAGGAGGAGTTGCGGGCGGCGGTCCGGCGGGGTGGCGCCGACGACGCCGGGCTGGAGGTCGTCGCCGCGGATCTGATGAGCGACGACGGCTGGGCGACGGCGGTGAAGGGCTGTGCCGAGGTGCATCACGTGGCCTCGCCGATCCCACCGGTGCAGCCGAAGGACCCGGACGAGCTGATCGTTCCGGCTCGGGAGGGCACGGTGCGGGTTCTGCGGGCGGCGCGCGACGCCGGTGCCCGCCGCGTGGTGCTGACCTCGTCGTTCGCGGCGGTGGGCTACACGCCGAAATCGGGGGCGGAGTTCACCGAGGACGACTGGACGGATCCGGACACGCCCGGTCTCGCGGCGTACCCCCGCTCGAAAGCAATTGCCGAGCGCGCCGCCTGGGACCTCATGACCCGCGAGGGCGGCGGCACCGAGTTGGTGGTGGTGAACCCGACAGGCATCTTCGGGCCGACCCTGACGACCCGGCTGGGCTCCTCGGCCTTGTTGATCAAGGCAATGCTGGACGGGACGATGACCGTCGCGCCGCGGGCCCGGTTCGGTGTCGCCGATGTGAGAGACGTTGCCGATCTGCACGTACGGGCGATGGCCGCCCCCGCCGCGGCCGGCCGGCGTTTCCTGGCTCTCGCCGACGGCCCGGCGCTGAGCTTCGTCGAGGTCGCCGCGATGCTCCGGGACGGGTTCGGCGCCACCCGGGTCCCGGTCGAGGAGGCGCCCGGGCCGGAGCTGCCGCGCCCGGTCATCCACAACGACCGGGCCCGCACGGAGCTGGGGTGGCAGCCCCGCCCCGTGCGGACGACGATCGTGGAGACCGCGGAGAGCCTTCGTGACCTGGGACTACTGGATCAGGCGCCCAGGGTCGGGTAGTCGATGTAGCCGGTGTGGTCGCCGCCGTACGCCTTGGACATGTCCGGGGTGTTGAACGGGCCGCCGGCCGCCAGGCGCGCCGGCAGGTCCGGGTTGGCGAGGAACAGCGCGCCGTAGGCGACCAGGTCGGTGGTGCCGTCCTCGATCAGGGCGAGCGCGTCGGGGCCGGTCGGGTTCGGGTACGTGCCCGGGTTCAGCACGAACGTGCCCGGCCACTGCGCGCGCAGCTTCTTGGTCAGCTCGCGGCCGGCGGACTCGGCGACGTGCAGGTAGGCCAGGTTCAGCGGGGCGAGCCGGGCCAGGAGCGCGGTGTAGAGCTCCTCGACGTTCTCCTCGGCGATGTCGTTGTACTGGTTTCCGGGCGAGATCCGGATCGCGACGTGGTTCGCGCCGATCGCCTCGACGAGCGCGGCCGCCACCTCGTACGCGAATCGGGTCCGGCCCTGAATGTCCTTGCCCCAGCCGTCGGTGCGCTGGTTGGCGTTGGAGGACAGGAACTGGTGGACGAGGTAGCCGTTCGCCCCGTGGATCTCGACGCCGTCGAAGCCCGCCGCGATCGCGTTGCGCCCCGCCTCCGCGAAGTCGGCGATGATCTGGCGGATCTCGTCCTCGGTCAGCTCTTTCGGGGCGACCATGTCCTGCGGGCCGGCGTGGGTGACGATCTGGCCGGCGGGCGCGACCGCGGACGGCGCGGCCGGGTGCAGCTCGCCGGGCAGGTTGTCCGGGTGCCCGATCCGGCCGGTGTGCATGAGCTGCGCGAAGATGACGCCGCCGTTCGCGTGCACCGCGTCGGTGACCTTGCGCCAGCCCTCGACCTGCTCGTCGGAGTGCAGGCCGGGCGTGTTGATGTAGCCCTGCCCGCCGACGGACGGCTGGGTGCCCTCGGTGATGATCAGGCCGGCGCCGGCCCGCTGCGCGTAGTACTCCGCGTTGAGCTCGGTCGGGCTCAGACCCGGGCCGAACGCGCGGTTGCGGGTCATCGGGGACATCGCGA
Source organism: Actinoplanes liguriensis (assembly GCA_000715855.1). Lineage (GTDB taxonomy): Bacteria > Actinomycetota > Actinomycetes > Mycobacteriales > Micromonosporaceae > Actinoplanes > Actinoplanes liguriensis. Next base: position 48,309 of record KL571254.1, on the reverse strand, counting down.
TGCGATTGCTGAGCTTGGTGCCGCCGAGGTCGTACGCATCAAATGCCGTTGCCATCTCAAGTCCTTCATCCCGTGAAAGGTTCATGCCGTGAACGAAGTTAGTTCATGACGTGAACGTCCGCAAGTACGATGGCGCCCGCAACCACTCGATGAAGGAGAATGGGCAGGTGACACTGCAACCGGGATTCGGCGACAAGCTGCTGGGGCTCTCCGCCCGCATCCAACGGCGCCACATCCAGATCTGCGCCGAGCACGACCTCACCCCCGCGCAATCCCAACTGCTGTGCACCCTCAAGGACGGCCCCCGCCGGATGACTGAGCTCGCCGCGCAACTCGGCATGGCAAAGCCCGCCCTCAGCCAGCTCATCGACCGGATCGAGGCCCGCGGGCTGGTCCGCCGCACCACCTCCGAGCAGGATCGCCGAGTGGTCACGCTCGAGGCGACACCCGAGGGACAAAAAATCGGCCGATCGGTGTACGAGGATGTCGACGCCCGCCTCCCCGACGTGCTCGCCGCACTGAGCCCGGAGGACCAGCAGCGCTTCGCCGACCTGGTCACCGCCATCCCGCACATCAATTGCCCGCGCATCTGAGCAGGCGAGCTACCATCGCGTGATGTCACGGCGGGGGCGCTTCGCGCGCATGGTGATCGGTCTCGGCGTGGCACTGGCCGCGGGCGCCGCGCTGCTCTTCGGCGCCCCCGCGCAGTCGGGTGAACCGCAGCCGCTCCCGCTCTCCGCCGCTTGGCCGAACGCGGCACGCGGCAACGTTCCGTCGAAGCTTGCCGACGGCAGTGAGTATTCGCCCGGGCTGTACCTCGACGCCACCACCTCGATCGGGACGGCCCAGTCGGCCGACTCGAAGACGTTGCGCCTGGTCGTGCGGGACGGCGCCGGCAAGCTGCTGGAGCTGCGGAAGGTTCCCGCCGAGCACCGCGCGCCGTTCGCCGCGCTGACCGCCAGCGGCACCACGCTCCTCTGGGTGGAGAGCATCTCCGGCAAGCAGCAGCTCTGGTCGGCGGACAGACGCGACCCGAAAACCGCACGGATGGTGACCGCCGACGTCGGGGCGATGCAGTTCTACGACTCCGAGCACGACCTGGTCGTCGCGGACGGCCGGGTGCACTGGGTGGCGAGCGGCATCGGCGACGCGACCGAGTTCCGGTCGGTGGCGCTGACCGGCGGCACGGTCAGCAAGCGGTCGGAGAAGGGCACCTGGGGGCTGGCGGCGTGGCCGTGGGCCGTCGACGGGCAGCACTCGGCGCGCGGCGCGACCACGCTGCTCAACCTGCAGACGAACGCGACGGTCGCGACGCCGGCCGCCGACCGGGCCGTGACCGGGTGCGGCGCCACCTGGTGCCAGATGGTGTCGATCAACCCGGACGGATACTCCCGGATCGACCTCTCCCACCCGGACGGCTCGAACCGCCGCAAAGTGCTGGAGGGCAACGTCGCCACCGCGATCACGGACGTGGCGGTGCTGGACCGGTTCGAGGTGCTCGCCAAGACCACCACGCAGTCCGACCTGACCGGGAACCAGCAGCTGCTCGTCTACGACCTGAGCAACCGGCACCTGGTCCTGGTCAGCCCGGATGCGGGGAACATCGCCTACCGCGCCGGCGTGCTGTGGTGGTCCACCGGCGACCAGTCGTCGTTCGTGCGCAACAGCCTCGACCTGCGCACCATCTGAACTTGTCGTTCAACCCCCGGCTCCAACCTGGCGTCCCCGCGGAGCAGTCCGCTGCGCCATCCAGGACGACTACGGGTTGTGCCGGCGACCGAGCCGGTACGAGTCGCGACAGGCCAGGACCACGCGTCGTCTGCGACATGTGGGTGCGATCGATCTTGAATCGAACGTCCCAGTTTCTCCGTGGATCAAGTCTTCGGCTGAAGCTTGACGATGATGTATGCCGGTCCGCCGTCCATCACCTGGCTCGCGATAGTTGAATGCCGCGCCAGACACGGACGACCGCCATCCTTCTACAGTTCTCGCGTGCGTTGGTACCACCATCGGCCCGCCGCCCAATCAGTCCACCAGAGGCTAGGCAGTGTCCGACGCAAGAAGTCCTTGTCGAGGGGAGCGATCAAACGTTCCAGCTCAATGCGGGCGCCGCGCGGCAGGTGGTGCAAAACCGATTCAATCAGGTCACGGGCGTCTTCGGGCTCGAGGCCGGGGCTGGTGCAGTATTCGCCTTCGAGATACCGGCCAGGTTGCCGCAGTAGGCGCCTGTACCGCTCAAGTGAATCCGCTACGGCGTTGGGCCAGTAGTGCTCAGCCTCGACTCGTTGTATCGCGATTCGGGTCAGCGGCGAAACTCCGCGAATGCGGCGAAGCGCAGTAAATCGGACAGGCTTCCAACACTCACGCCGCAGTGCGGCCGGCTTCCTACGCGGCATGGGCCTTTCGTGATGCCGTCATGGAGGCGATCATGCCATATCCCGCTTGGTGGCAGCCACTCATCACCGAGCGCGCTTCACTGTGCGAGCGTTCGAACTACAAGCGGCCTCCGTAGAGCACGGCATCCGGGCAGTCCGTAGCAACCTATTAGATGAGCACACCCTGATTTGGTTGGGCGGCTGCTTCCTACGCACGCGCAGCAGCGCATCCGCCTGGGAAGATGAACGCATGTCAGTAGTTTTCGGCGGTCATCGTCGAGTGAGCGACGAGCAAGGGCGGGTTCTAGCTATCGGCGGGAACGTCGCCGTGACTCAGCTCATCGGCCGAGCATTTCCTGGCGTGCACGTCCAAGGCGACACGTTCGCGGACCTGCAGCAGCAACTTGCCCACGTCGCACGGCGGCTACGGCTAGATCCGGGTAATGACGAGGCACTGGATGACCTCGACTACGCCGTCGACGAGATGACTCAATTGCTTCAGTTCTACGAGTCTGTCCTTGCCGAGCGCGGCATCAGCCTTCCGTATGTCCGAGACGGCTCCTCCTGAGGTCGGCTCGCCCACCTGAACGCACTCTCTTCGGCATGACCGTGCGACCAGGCGCCTAAGCTGGGTGTGACGCTGCGTAGCGAGCGGATCGCGCCATGATGGTAAGCCATGTGGAGGGCTATCCGTGATCCTCAAAAATAGTGCCTTTGTCTGTCATTCCATACCTCAGCAGATTACGTGCCCCGGTGTAATCGCCGGTGTCCTGCAGCCACTGAGCCAATTCAGACAGGGCACCCGGATGGCCACGGTCAACTGCTTCTCTCAGGAGCCGTTCGGCGCTGGCACGCTCGCCTGCAGTCGTCCAACGCCGGGCTAGCTCTCGCAGTCCGTAGATGTCACCGAGGTCGGCGGCTTTATGAGCAAGACGCTCCGCCCCTGCACGATCGCCAGCTCCATCGCGCCGCTCAGCTAGTTCCCACAGCGCCTCAGCGTCACCGCGGCTCGCTGCCTCCTCAAGGAAATGATCCGAAGCCTCATCATCGCCATTATTGGCACGCCACTCGGCCATTTCCCATAGCGCGAAGGTGTCTCCGAGGTCCGCCGCCTTGCGCGCCAGATCCTCGGCGCCGATATGATCGCCGACCGTTTCGCGCTGCTGTGCTATCTCACGCAGGGCAATGGTGTCGCCGCGACTAGCTGCGTCGAGTAGCCGCTGTGCACCTTCATTTCCGCCAAGATTTCTCCATCGGTCGGAAAGGCTTGAGAGCATCTCGATGTCGCCACGATCGACTGCCTCGCGGGCGAGGCGCTCCGCGCCGGTCCCGTCGCCCGAGGCAAATCTATGTTCGACTAGCAGCCACCACACGGAAGTGTCCCCACGCTCAGCTGCCTCCCTAACCAGCCGTTCAGCGCCAGCGTGATCACCGGCAGTTTCGCGTTCATCAATAAGCTCCCACAAGGCAAACTCATCACCTTGCTCAGCGGCCTCTCGGACTAGATGCTGAACTCGTTCTCGATACTGGACCTCCGCAGTCAGAGCGGCCGCATGGCCCGCAAGGCGTGCCGCGCCGATGCTGTCTCCCGCAGCCTCAAGGCGTTGGGCCAACTCCAGCAGCGTCTCAGTGTCGCCAAGGCGCGCTCCGTGCAGTGCAAGCTCCTCAGCGGCGGTCGCGTCGCCGGCCTCGACGAGACGTTTAGCGAGATCACGTAGTGCGTCAAGGTCACCGTGGTCGATAGCCTCTCGAAGGAAGCGCTCGGCCCCCTCGGCATCATCGGCATCATCGCAGCGCTCGATTAGTTCGCGGAGCGCATCGAGATCGCCATGGTTGGCGGCTTCTCTAAGAAATCGCTGCGCGCCGTCCGAGTCTCCAATATCGTCACAGTCCTTCGCCAGCCTCCAGAGCGCTGTGAGGTCCCCTAGTCCGGCCGCCTTGATCAGTAGATCCCGGGCGCCAGACGAGTTGCCGCTCTGGTCGCGCAGTGTGGCTAGGGCATGCAAAGCTTTGACATCTTCGTGTTTGGCGGCCTCTTCCAAAAGAAACTTCACACTGGCTCTATCAGTCGGCCGAGGACGGCGCGCTAAGAGCCTCCAGAGCACTTCGGTATGTCCTCTCGATGCAGCCAGCTGGACAAGTCGCTCGGCCTCGGCACGGTCGCCGGCCATTTCATACAGCTCCACTAACCGCCATACCGCATCCCAGCTGCCATAGCTCGCTGCCCGTAGAGCCCATTGTTCTGCGCCGACAAGGTCGCCCCTGTCCTCCCACCATCGCGATAGTCTCTGTAACGCATCGGTGTTCCCAAGAAATCCGGCTCGTTCGTACAGCTGCTTAGCGCGCCGCAATCTTCCGCGTGCTTCGGCTGCTTGCGCTAGGTCGTTGAGGACGTCAGGTTGGTCACAGAATTTGGCTGCTGCGGACCAGAACGTTCCTGGCGGACAACCTCGATCTCGTTCTTGCCGACCAACCTGCGCCAAGTAGTCAGCGAGGCGGTAGGCCTCTACTTGAGCGGGTGTCTCGTCTGGCAGCGGTCTTGGCTTACTCAAGATACCCGGTGCGCCGTGATACGTCTCAATTAGGTCTTTGAGTATTTGATCGAACCATCCGTCGTCGTCTGGCGTCTGGTCCCACACCTGCGGATCGAGGTACCCGGGAAGCGCCTGACGGAAGAACTCTTTAGGTAGAAAGAGCCAGCGACTCAGTCGGCGGGCGTCCATCGCCGCCCAAACCACAGCCTTGGCGTGTTCCGAGGCCTGTTGATAGCGGCGCACGAGTTCCGGAGCTCCGGCAAGGTGTTGAGTAATCCTGCCGCCTCCGTACTTCGCCGCGATGGACAACCGTGGGTCGGCGCTGATCTGGTCGCTGAATGACGCGAGTTCATCATTCGTGAACCATGCTGGCACTGCCACATCGCGACTATGCATAAGAAGTTCTCGAGCGGCCTCGTGCTGAGTGGAGAAGGGGTCTCTAAGAGTCTTCCAGTAGTTCGGCCACATTGATCCTAGAACGATCACCGGCCGCGAGTCGGGATCACGAAGCAGCTGTTGGATAGCAGTGGCAACTCGCGACCCAATCCCAGCTGGTTGGAGGTACATCTGTGCCTCATTAAGCCAAATAACGGTTTGCGGGGCCACCGTTCCATGGGCGAGGACTTCTACGAGAGCGTCGGGTCGCTCGGGCGTAAGTGGGTGCCAGACCCGCCAATGCGGGAGGACGGCGCGTATAGCTTCCCAACAGGCGCGCGTCTTACCCGTAGACGACCCTCCGACGAGCATGATCAGTCGTGAGTGATTGATCGCCTGTGCCAGTTCGCTGCGCAGCCGCTCGTCATGGGCACGCGGAAGATATGGTGGCAGGACCGGCACCGCCCGATCAGCGACCGTAACTGCTTGATGGACTTCCAAGTCCAAGGCATCGTCTTGATCAAGATTTCTGATTAATCGACCTAATGCTGCTTGTCCTGCAACCTTGGCCGTCGGCCCGTGAACAGGAGCCACATCTCGGCCTTGGACTGCGCTTTCGACATATGTCGCCCGATATATCCTTATTCCGCGATTAACCTCGCTGTCCTCAGCGCCCAAGGCCATCAACAGTTCCCGGGCCTGACCCTCGTCGGCCGGCTGGCCCAAGCCACGCAGTATTTGGCTGATTCGGGAGCGAGAGGTCATCTTCATCGCCTGGGCCAGCGTGCTGAGACTGCGTAGGCCGTTGTTCCGGTGGATTCGGTCGCAGTAGACCAGCCAGTCGCGCTTTTTCCCGTCAGGGGGCCAAGCCGTCTGGTCGATCGGCATGCCACGTCCCTCGCGCCGCGGACTCATCCGGCTCCGACCAACCCCTCATGACCATCGTCGACGCTGTGCCCTATGTGAACGCCAAGTGTGCCCTCTGCACCGACCAATCCGGAAGCCAGAGCCTCCATGTGGACTAGTAAGCAGCTACGGCACAGCTGCGCACACATACGTCCCGGCCAGTGGTCACAGGCTGGGTGATGTCAGCACGGGAGCGGCCGCCCTCGGACCAACACGCAACGATCGGATCCTGATCGAATGGACGCCTGGACGGATATCTTCACAGCCATCGACGGCTTGCTTGCGTTCGCTACCGCCGCCGTCAACCTCGCGAGCGTCATCCTGGCGCGGCCGCACCGCGGCCGCTCTGGGCATGGTCGACACCGTGATGATCGGAACATTAACGACCAATAAGTTAGGAATCGATATGAGGCCAGGCGATCATTGCTCTGGCCTCATACTGCCCTAATGATAGGCGATAATAGCTGGCTGCGGGTCGCAGGCCAATGTTGGACGGACTTCGTCGCACCCTGCGGCTCGCTTTTCTCAGGTGAACCGAAAGAATCGAGGAAGACTTTATTGTCGGAAGCCTAAACATTCAAATCGTGGATTCCCTGGCCTTTACAAGCGCACTCTCATCGGCTACTTATTTACTGGTGGTA
>KL571254.1:40065-41209 GCA_000715855.1 Actinoplanes liguriensis | reverse complement strand
ATTCATCGACGAGGCTTCCATCGTGGCCGCTGTGACGCAGCGCTACCTGGTTCGGTGCGGTGCCGCGCGTCGACGCTGAGGGAAGACCACGCCCTGAACCCTTGGCACCACCGCCGCCGAAGATACGCTCGCGGTCACCCGCTTGAGATCGGCCGCCAGTACGACCTCGCTTCGGTCCGCCGAGCCGGGCGGAGAGCCACTCCGTGACGGACGCCGTGGCGACCAGCCAATCGCCAGCGCGTGCACCTGAAGCCCAGCCGCCCGGGCCCCGGACGCCCGCCCGGCTCCCGCAACCGGCAGACCGCCACCCGCCGCGACGTAGGACTCATCCTGGTCACTGGGCAGGCACACCAAACGCCGCCGAACTGGTTGAACGACAAGCTGAGTCACGCCGGGGTGAGCGCCGGCTCCGGGGCCAGCTTGCGGGTGCGGAAGGCGGTGAGGAGCAGGATTCCGCCGAGCGCCGCGGCGACCGCCGCCGAGGCCGCGGTGACGTGCATCGCCGTGATGAAGGCGTCGTTGGCGGCGCCGGTGAGGTCGGGCCGGCCGAGGGCGCCGGCCACCGCCCGGGTGTGCTCGGCCGACGGTGACGCCGCGTCGCGGGCCGCCTCCGGGAGCGCGGTCAGGAAAGGCGCGATCCGATCCCGGTACGTCGTGGTCAGGATCGTGCCGAGCAGGGCGATCCCGAGGACACTGCCGACCTGGCGCACCGTGTTGTTCACCGCGGAGCCGGCGCCCATCCGGTCCACCGGGAGCACCGCGATCACGGCGGCGACCGTCGGTGCGATCGCGCAGCCCATGGCGAGCCCGTTGACCAGGCCCACCGCGCAGAAGAGCCAGAGCGACGTGTGCAGCCCGAAGCCGACGTTGGCCACGAACCCGGCCGCGACCACGAGCAGGCCGATGCCGCTGACCGGTCCGACGCCGAAGCGCTTGGCCAGGCGCGCGCCGATCCCCGAGCCGACCGCCACGCCCAGCGCGCCGGGCAGGAAGACCAGGCCGGTGTGGAGCGCGGACATCCCGCGGGCGCCCTGCAGGTAGAAGTTGCCGTAGAACATCTGGCCGGTGATCGCGAAGAAGAGCGCGCCCATCGCGACATTCCCGGCGCTGAACCGGCCGTTGCGGAACAGCCTCGGGTCGAACG
>KL571254.1:38576-39871 GCA_000715855.1 Actinoplanes liguriensis | reverse complement strand
GTGTATAAGAGACAGGGGCCAGGCCGGCCAGCGCGCTCCCCCAGACCCGTGGACTCGACCAGCCGGTGTCCTGACCGGCTTCGATCAGCCCGTACGCCAGCAGCGCCAGCCCGGCCGTCGACAGCAGCAGCCCGGCCGGGTCGGGGCGGCGGCGCCGCGCCTGCCGCGGGTTCGGCACCACGAGGGCGATCCCGATCAGCGCGATCACCACCACCGGCACGTTCACCAGGAAGACCGAGCCCCACCAGAAGTGGTCGACCAGGACGCCGCCGAGCAGCGGGCCGAGCGCGACGCCGACGCCGCTCGACGCCGACCAGGCGGCGATCGCCCCGGCGCGCTTGTCGGGTGGGAAGGTGGCCCCGATGATCCCCATCGAGGTGGGCATCATCATCGCGCCGCCCAGCCCCATCACGCCCCGGGCCAGGATCAGTGCGGTGGCGCCGCCGGCCCAGGACGCCCAGATCGAGGCGGCGCCGAAGAGGATCAGCCCGAGCACCAGGATCGTGCGGTGGCCGTAGCGGTCGCCGAGCGCCCCGGCGGCGAAGAGCGCGGTCGCGAAGAGCAGCGAATAGGCCCCGACGGCCCACTGCAGCTGGCCGGGGGTGGCGTCGAGGCCGGTGTCCGGGTCGGCCAGGCGCTCCAGGGCGATGCCCAGGATGCTCGTGTCGATCCAGATGAGCACCGCGGCGAAGACGAGGACGGCCAGCACCCGCCGCGGGCGCGTAGGATTGTTTGACAGGTTCCTGTCGGTCATGGGCGTCACTATTCTCCGAATGACAGGTTCCTGTCAAACATGGCGGGCGCACAATGGGCGCGTGGACTATCCCGCCGAATGTTCGACGTTCCTCGTCCGGCATGCCTGGCTGTCGCTGCGCTGGGCCGTCGCCGAGGATCTGGTCCGGCACGATCTGTCGGTCGCGCAGTTCGCGTCGCTGCTGATGCTGAGCCAGAAGCCCGGCATGACGGTGGCCGACGTGGCGCGCGCCGTCTCGACCGCCCGGCAGTCGGCGAACGAGATGCTCAGCGGGCTGGAACGGGCCGGGCTGGTGGAGCGGCGGCCGCACCCGTCGGACCGTCGCGCGCAGCAGGTCTTCCTCACCGACGCGGGCCGGGCCCGGCTGGACGAGGCGATGCCCACGGTCCGGGCGGTCGAGGCGAAGCTCTCCGAGGGCTTCACGGCGGACCAGCTGGCCGTGGTGCACGCCTGGCTGAAGCGGATGACCGAGGCCACCGGCGGCGCCGAGGACTTCTCGACCCTGTAAACCGCAGGCCCGGCGGCGGCCGCGGAGCTGCGG
>KL571254.1:37865-38326 GCA_000715855.1 Actinoplanes liguriensis | reverse complement strand
CCCGGCGTCGGCTGCGGAGCTGCGGCGTGATCCGGCGGCGGCCGCGGGGCTGCGGCTTCTGCGGCGCCGCGGACGGCGGGCGGTCAGGAGTAGGGCGGGTCAGGCGTAGGGCTGTTTGGGCTGGTCGATCTCCTGCCAGGACTTGACCTCGACGTAGGCGACCTGCGCCTGGTTCACCGGATCCGTCCCGACCTGGTTGCTGTAGACGCCGACCAGCTCGACCCAGGCGTCCGGCGGAGCGTCCAGCGGAACGCCGGTCAGTCCGACTTTGATCGGCCGGCCGTCGGCGGCGCAGCAGGTGAGGACGATCCGGGCGAGCATCGGCTTGCCGTCCGGCCCCGGGGTGATGAAGCCGGTCAGCTTCACGGTGCGGCCGGTCAGGCTCTTCCCGCCGTCGAAGACCGCCCGGGACGCGTAGTCCAGCAGGCTGATGTCGACCGGGTCACCGGCGGGCAGCGGCG
>KL571254.1:36787-37578 GCA_000715855.1 Actinoplanes liguriensis | reverse complement strand
ACCTTGGGCTCGTGGGCGCCGTGGCCGTGCCCGTCGTCCTGCTCCTCGTGCCCGGCGTGCTCGGCGTGATCGTGCTCGGCGTGCTCGTCCTCCCCGCGGCGGGCCGCGCGCAGGTCGTACCACATCGTCATGACCGCCGCCGCGACCAGCAGGACGCCCGCGACCAGCAGGTAGGGCTGCAGACCCGCCTTGACGTAGCGGAGGAACACGTCGGTCACCGTCGCCTTGATGATCGCGCCACCGAACAGCAGCATGATCACCGCCTGGGTCATCCTGCTCACAGGAGCGCCAATCCGAAGGCGGAGCCGACCAGGATGGCGGCGACGAACGTGGACGGGGCGAAGCGCATCGCGAAGCGGCGGCCGAACACCCCGGTCTGCATGGAGATCAGCTTCAGGTCGACCATCGGGCCGACCACCAGGAAGACCAGGCGCGAGGTCAGCGAGAACTGGGACAGCGACGCCGCCACGAACGCGTCGGCCTCGCTGCAGATGGAGAGCAGGACCGCCAGGGTCGCCAGGGCGATCACCGAGACCACCGGGTAGCCCGCGAGGCTCTGCAGCCACGAGGCCGGGATCACCACGTTGATCGTGGCCGCGGCGGCCGCGCCCAGGACCAGGAAGCCGCCGGCGTGCATGATGTCGTGGCGGCAGGCCGCCCAGAACGCCCGGGCCTTCGACTCGTCGTCCAGGTCCGGACGATGCGGCAGCTTGATCCATTCCGGTTTGCCGATGCGCAGCCAGAGCCAGCCCATCGTGACGGCGACGACCAGGCTCGCGACACCGCGGGCT
>KL571254.1:34854-36545 GCA_000715855.1 Actinoplanes liguriensis | reverse complement strand
ATCATCGGCTCGCCGGGGAAGGCGATCACGGTCGCGGTCAGCACGATCGGGTTGATCGCGGGCGCGGCCAGCAGGAACGCCAGCGCGGCCGCCGGGGTCACCCCGCGACGGATCAGGGAGCCGGCGATCGGCACGCTGCCGCACTCGCACCCGGGCAGGATGACGCCCGCGACACCGGCGGCCGGCACGGCGAGCGCCGGGTGGCTGGGCAGCGCGCGGGCCCAGAAGCTGCGCGGCACGAAGACCGCGATGACCGCGGAGAGCACCACCCCGAAGACCAGGAACGGCACGGCCTGCACCAGCACCGAGACGAACACGGTGGACCAGGTCTGCAGCGCGGCCCCGGAGATCAGCCCGGCGATGCTGCCACGGGCGAGCACCAGCAGCACGAGCACCACGGCCAGCACCTCGAGGGAGCCGATCGTCGTGCCCTTCTCCTCCGCGCCCGGCGACTTCTTCTCCGGGCGCGTGGTTGTCGGTGCGGTCATCGGCGGCTCCTCCCCATCCTCCTCGGGCCGCGTCAGAACCTACCCGCTCCCGGCGGCAAAACCAGCGCGTCCCACCGCTCGGATGACGATGTAAATAGATGCGTATGTCCTGATACGTAAACGGCCGGCCAGCGGATCAACGGATTCGCCCGCGGCGTAATGCTCCGCAGAGGGGCCGATGCGTAGGATGCTCGGGTGCTCATCGGCCGCGAGGACACGCTACGTGAGGTGTCGGATCTTCTCCACGGCCCGGGCGCCACCGCCCTGCTGACCGGCATCCCCGGCGCCGGCAAGACCGCTGTGCTGACCGCCGTGCAGGAGAGCGCGCCGCGGGTTCGCCACACCGCCGGCACGCTGAGTGACCGTCACCTGCCGTACGCCGTCCTCGCCGGTCTGATCACCGACGAGCGCCTGCGGGACAGCCTCGCGGGTGATCCGCCGCACCCCTGCGGCTGCGGCTCGACGTCCTGGCGTGGCTGGAGACCGAGGCCGAGAAGGGACCGCTTCTGATCGTCGTCGACGACGCCCAGTGGTGCGACGACACCTCCCTGTCCGTGCTGGGCTTCGTCGTCCGCCGGCTGCGCGGGACGAACGTCTCCTTCCTGGCCGCCTGCCGGGACAACGAGATCCCGCTCGCGCTCACCGGGCTGCCCGTCGTCGCCCTGCCGCCGCTCGACGAGCACGACGCGACCCGGCTCCTGCGGCAGGCCGGGGTCGACCTGGCCGGCGCCTCGCTCCCCCGGGTCCTGGACCGGGCCGCCGGCAACCCTCTGGCGCTGCTGGAACTCGGGCGGGCGGCGGCCGCGAACACCGAGCTCACCACGGTCGAGCTGGCGTTCGCCGCCCGGTTCCGCGCGCTGCCCGCCGACACCCGGGAGACCCTGCTGCTGGTCGCGGCCGGTGACGGCGACCTGCGGACCATCGGCCGTACGCGGGATCCCGCGACCCTGCTGAGCCGGCTGGCCCCGGCCGAGGCCGCCGGGCTGATCACGATCACCGGCCGGACGGTGCGGTTCCAGCATCCGCTGGCCCGCTCCGCCGCCTACCAGACGAGCGCCGCCGCGGACCGGGTCCGGGCCCACCAGGAGCTGGCGGAGGCCTATGCGGACGATCCGGACCGGCGGGCCTGGCATCGGGCCGAGGCCACGATCGTCACGGACGAGACGGTCGCCGCCGCGCTGGAGGAGGGCGCCGGGCGGGCCG
>KL571254.1:32879-34651 GCA_000715855.1 Actinoplanes liguriensis | reverse complement strand
CCGCCGCGCTGGAGGAGGTCGCCGGGCGGGCCGAACGGCGGGCCGCGTACGCCGAGGCCACCCGCTTCCTGGTCCGGGCCGCCGAGCTCAGCCCGAGCCGCGCCGACCGCGAGCGGCGGACGCTGAGCGCCGCCTGGATGGCCTCGGGCGGCGGCTTCATCGAGTGGATCATCCAATTGACCACCCCGCTGCGGGACAGCTCGGAGGATCCGTCGACCCGGGCGGTGGCCGGCCAGATGCTCGGCTACGCGATCTCGCAGACCGGCCGGCAGCGGGAGGCCTGGCGGGCCATCCTGGACGCTCTCGAGCTGCTGGTCGAGGAGGATCCGCAGTGGGGCTGGTTCTCGCTGACCACACTGGCCGTCCTCGCCTACCGTCGCGGCTCCGAGGCGTCCGTCGTCCGGCACTGGGTGGAGCGCTACGACGCGATCACGCCACGGCCGACCCCCGAGATCACCGCCGCCCGCGCCTGGATCCGGGTGGGGATCGACCCGCTGAGCCAGCCGGCCGACGCGCTCGACCTGGTGCGCACGGCCCCGACGCTCAGCGGGCCGCCGTCCGACGTGGCCAACTACGAGGCGATGCTCGGCGCGACCGCGTGGCTGCTCGACGACTCCCGCACCGCCCTGACCCATCTGGGCCGCGCCATCGACCTGATGCGCAAGGGCGGCCCGGCCAACATGACCAACGCGCTGATGGCGCTCGCGCAGATCCAGATGGATGTCGGGGACTTCGACGCGGTGGAGCAGACCGGGCGGGTGATGGTGGACCTCGCGGCGACGGTCCGGCACGCGTTCGCCGGGGAGCACGGGTACGAGGTGGGCGCGCGGGCCGCGGCCGTACGCGGTCAGGTTGATCTTGCCCGGGAGATGTGCGCCAAGGGACTGTCCGCGCTGGAGGGCGTCGAATACCAGGTGCTCGAGGTGACGAACCTGGTCACGCGCGCCTACCTCGCCTTCGCCGAACGGGACGCGCAGGGGGCGTGGGACGCGCTGCGGCCGCTCTTCGGCAACGATGGGGAGCCACTTCACCCGCACATGTCGTACCGGGAAATCGGCCTCTATGTCGTCACCGCGGTGCGCGCCGGCCTCCTCGAGGAGCTCCGGCCGGTCGTCGATCTCGCCGAGAAACGGCTGGTCCAGGCCGGGCCGCGGTTGCGACTGCAGCTCGCGCGGGCGCAGGCGCAGCTGGCCGGGGACGACGCCGAGCCGTTCCACCGGGCCGCGACCGCCGATCCGGCCGCGTCGCAGTGGCCGTTCGAGCTGGCCTGCGCCCGGTTGGAGTACGGCGCCTGGCTGCGCCGGCGCCAGCGATCCCGGGACGCTCGCGCTGAGCTTCAGGCGGCCTCCCAGGCTTTTGTACGGATGGGAGCCCGCCCGTGGGCCGACTTCGCGGCCACCGAGCTGCGCGCCGCGGGCGTCACCGCCGCCGGCCCGGCCCGCTCGGCGTGGGCGAACCTCACCGGCCAGGAGCGTGAGGTCGTCCGGCTGGCCGCGGCCGGCATGACGAACCGGGAGATCGGCGCGTCCCTGTTCCTCTCGGCGCGCACGGTGTCGACGCACCTGTACAAGGCCTATCCGAAGCTGGGTGTGGCGTCCCGCACCCAGCTCCGTGACCTGGTCCCGGAGGACCGGTAGTTACGTCACCCGACGTATGCCGCTCGCGCGGCCGTCTCCCTAGGCTGCTGCCATGACTGAAACGGACATTCCTGCCCGCGGCCCGGCGATCAGTCGGCCCGGGGCGCCGTGAGATTGGCTCCGGCGGGGATCTCG
>KL571254.1:32298-32638 GCA_000715855.1 Actinoplanes liguriensis | reverse complement strand
GCCGAGAGCCGAGGGGTGGAAGCCGTCCGCCGCGAAATACTCGGGAACGTAGGGCAGCAGCAGCTTCCCGTCGACCCAGGCCGTGGCCGGACGCGCGTCGCAGACCTCCCGCGAGGCCTCGTCCAGGGCGGTGGCCCGGGCAGCGAAGTGGCGGCCGAGGGCCCGGGGCATGCAGGGCAACTGCGCGAAGGGCGGGATCCCGGCGACCATCACCTGCCCGGCACGCCGGCCCAGCTCGTCGACGATGACCCCCAGGTCCTCGGCCCACTCCTCAGGCCTCCGCCCGCAGAGCACGTCGTTGGCGCCGGCGACGACCACCGCGACGTCGACCGGCTCGACG
>KL571254.1:31405-32079 GCA_000715855.1 Actinoplanes liguriensis | reverse complement strand
ATCAGAGATGTGTATAAGAGACAGGGTCACGGGCCAGTGCCGCGCCGAAGCCCTCGTCGAGGGTGTCCACGCCGTAACCGGCGGCGATCGAGTCGCCGAGGACAACCGTCCGTAACGGACGCAGATCGCCCGATGCGGTGACGACTCCTGACGGCCGGCCGCCTGGCGCCGGGGGTGCCACCGCCCGCTGCCGTTTCCACATCGCCTGGACGGCGACCACCGGGAGGAGAAGTGAGCTCATGAGATTGCCAATCAATTCAGTTACCGGAGATGGACGAGCGCACGCCGGTCTCGGCGGGGAGCCGACGGGTCAGCAGGAAGCCGCAGGCCGCGGCCGCGAGGAGCGCCGCCACGCCGGCGAGCGCGAACACCGTGGAGACGGCGCTGGTGGTGGCCTCGGCCGCGATCGACGCGACGGTCTCGCGCAGCCCGGCGGGCAGGTACTGACCGGTGTGCCGGCCCAGGCCCGCGCCGACCTCGGTGATCAACTGCTCCCGGGGAACGGCCGGGCCCAGCCGGTCGAGTTGTCCGGCGGCGCTGTGCTCGGCCCGGGACTGCACCAGGGCGCCGAGCGCGGCGACCCCGGCCGCGGTGCCGATCTGACGCATCGTGTTCACCGTGCCGGTGGCCATGCCGGCGTCGGCCGGATCGCTGTCTCTTATACACATCTCTGA
>KL571254.1:29909-31222 GCA_000715855.1 Actinoplanes liguriensis | reverse complement strand
GATGTGTATAAGAGACAGAATCAGGGCCATGCCCAGCAGGCCGGCCCCGGCGAGCACGAGTCCGGCGATCAGCGGCGGGGTGGTGCCGCTGCGGCGCAGCAGGGCCGCGGCGAGCGGGGCCGTCACCAGCGCGGTCACGGTCAGCGGGAGCACGCGCAGGCCGGTCCCGAGCGGCGAGTGGCCGCCGACGTTCTGCAGGTGCAGGGCCAGGTAGTAGGTGGCCGCGACCAGGGTGGCGGCGGTCGCGAAGGACTGCAGCGCGACCCCGGCGAAGGCCGGCCGGGCGAACAGCCGCAGGGACAGCATCGGGTCGGTGACCCGGCGCTCCCACAGCACGAAGACCGTCAGCAGCACGGCGCCGCCCGCGAGCAGCCCCACGATCAGCGGGCTGCGCCAGCCGTCGTCGTTGCCCCGGATCAGCGCAAGCAGCAGGACCAGCAGGCCGCTGCTGAGCAGGGCCGCGCCCGCCCAGTCGTTACGCGGCGCCCGCTCCGGGCGGGACTCCTGCAACCGCAGGCACCCGAGGAGCGCCAGCAGGCCGAGCGGCACGTTGATCAGGAAGATCCACCGCCAGCCCGGACCGTCGACGAGCACCCCGCCGATGAGCGGCCCGGCCGCGGTCGCCGCCGCGTAGCTGGCGCCGAAGATGCCGACCGCCCGGGCGCGCTGGGCGGGCACCGGGTAGGCGGCGCCGAGCAGCGGCAAGGCGGTGCCGAAGAGCAGGGCCGCACCAGCGCCCTGGATCGCGCGGGAGGTGATCAGCGTGGCCGCCGAGCCGGCCAGCGCGCAGGCGAGCGAGGCCAGGGTGAAGACCACCAGCCCGGTGGCGAAGAGCCGGCGCCGGCCGATCCGGTCCCCGAGGACCGCCGCGCTGAGCAGCCCGCCCGCCAGCGGCAGGGTGTAGCCGTCGACGACCCACTGCAACCCGGGCAGGGACGCGTCGAGGTCGCCCTGGATGTCGGCCAGCGCGACCGAGACGATCGTCACGTCCAGGGTCAGCATGAAGATCGCGGCACAGACCACGATCAGCGTCCACGGCGCTCGCGACTGCGGCGTCAAAGTCGACTCTCCTTGATCGGGAGAGCCCACGATGCGGGTGAGAACTTGGCAAAAACTTGGCTTTGTTCACCTCCTTTATCTTCGCGCCCATGCTGACCGTACGGATCCTGGGATCGATCGAGGCCGCGTTCGACGGCGAGCCGTTGCACCTCGGCCGCCGGCGTCAGCGCGCGTTCCTGGGGATCCTGATCGCCGCGCGCGGCGCCGTCGTCTCGACCGACCGCCTGGTCGAGGACCTGTGGCAGGACCGTCCG
>KL571254.1:29302-29704 GCA_000715855.1 Actinoplanes liguriensis | reverse complement strand
GGACAGGCCGATGGCGTCGTTGCAGGCGTACGTGTCGAACCTGCGACGGGTCCTGGAACCGGGCAGGATCAGTCACGGGCCGGCGTCCACCCTGGTACGCCGAGGCGCGGGCTACGCGTTGAGCCTGCCGGAGAACGCGGTCGACGCCTGGCGCTTCGAGCATGCGCTGACGCGGGCCCGGGCCCTGCCACCGGAGGAGGCGCGGCCGATCCTGGTCGAGATCCTCGGCTGGTGGCGGGGGCCGGTGTTCGGCGAGGCCCGCGACGAGCGCTGGGCGATCCCGGAGGCGTCCCGGCTCGACGAGCTGCGGCTGATCGCCCGGGAGCTGGCGGTCCAGGCCGCGCTGCGGACCGGCGAGCACACCGACGCGCTGCTGGAGGCGCGGCAGCTGATCCGCGACGA
>KL571254.1:28313-29060 GCA_000715855.1 Actinoplanes liguriensis | reverse complement strand
CCGCTGCAGCTGACCGCCTTCACCGGACGTGACAGCGAGCTGGACGAGCTGACCGCGCTGGCCCGGGCCTCGGCGACGACCGTGCCGGTCGCGGTGATCACCGGGATGGGCGGGGTGGGCAAGACGGCGCTGGCGGTGCGCTGGGCCCACCAGCACCAGGCCGAGTACCCGGACGGGCAGTTGTACATCGACCTGCGCGGCTTCGACCCGGCCGGTGAGCCGCTGTCGGCCGCGGAGGCGCTGCACAGTCTCCTGACCATGCTCGGCGCGACGTCCGACGCCCTGCTGGCCTCCGTCGCGGACCGTGCCGCCCTGCTGCGCGGCATGCTGACCGGGCGGCGGCTACTGATCATCCTGGACAACGCCCACAGCACCGGCCAGGTCCGGGACCTGATCCCCGGGGCGCCCGGTTGCGCCGTGCTGATCACCAGCCGGGTGCTGCTGAACGACCTGGTCACCACGCATCACGCGCACCCGATCAGCCTGTCCGTCTTCACCGCCGGGGACGCCGGGGACTACCTGGGCCGGCGGATCGGAGCCGGGCGCATCACGGCCGAGCCGGACGCGGCCCGGGAGATCGTCGCGGTCTGCGGCGGGCTGCCCCTCGCGCTGGCGGTGGTCGCCGCCCGGATCGCCACCAACCCCTCGTTCACGCTGGCGGCGATCGCCGGGGAACTACGGGACAGCGAGGGGCTGGACGCTTTCGCCACGCCGGGGGTGAGCCGGGATCCGCGTACCGTCTTCTCC
>KL571254.1:27595-28151 GCA_000715855.1 Actinoplanes liguriensis | reverse complement strand
GCCTGGCCGGGACCGTGCCCGCGGCGGCCCGGGCCGCGATGAACCAGCTGGTCGAGGCCCACCTGATCCGGGAGCACCGGCCGGGCCGGTTCCGGTTCCACGACCTGCTCCGCGCGTACGCGACCGAGCTCGCCGACCGTCACGACGACCCGGACACCCGGGCGCTGGTCAGCCGGCGCGCTCTCGACCACTACCTGCAGTCGGCGATGGCGGCGACCGCGGTGCTGCACCCGCAGCGGAACGCGATCACGGTGCTTCCCTCCGCGCCGGGTGTCACCCCGGTGGCGCCGGCGACCGAGGCCGGCGCGCTCGCCTGGTTCGACGCGGAGTACCCGAACCTGCTCGCCGCCCTCACCGTCGCCGAGCAGAACGCCGACGGGCCGTACTGCTGGCAGTTCAACTGGGCGATCGCCCACTACGTGAGCGACGTCCGCCGCCGGCTGGACGACGCCGTCCTCCACCTGCAACGGGCGCTGGCCCTCGCCGAGGAGCAGCAGGACCAGTGGTGGATGGCGAACCTCGGGATGAACCTCGCGCGCTGCTGGTACCGGCTGGA
>KL571254.1:23102-27386 GCA_000715855.1 Actinoplanes liguriensis | reverse complement strand
GTGATCACTCTGACCCGGGCGTCCGGTGACGAGTTCCGGCTGGTCCAGGGGCTGCTGGGGTTCGCCGCGGCGATCAACGGGGAGGGCGGGGTGCCGAGCCGGGAGGTGACCGCGGAGTCCTATCCGTACGTCGTGGAGGCCCTGCGGATCAACCGGACGCTCCCGCCGGGCCACCCCACCCTGCTCAACGAGGCCGTCATCCTGAATCACCTCGCCTGGCACGAGGCGCATCAGCCGGGCGGATACCCGGCCGCGGTCCGCCACTTCTCGTCCGCCATCGCGATCCACAAACGCATCGGCTACCGGCTCGGCCACGCGATCGCACTGGTGGAGCTGGGTCACCTGCACCGTCACGCGGGGGCGAACGACGCCGCGATCGACTCCTTCCAGCGGGGGCTCGAACTGGCCGGTGACGTCCAGGACCTGCAGGCGGAGGCGCTGGCCGGGCTCGTCCACTGCTATCAGGACCGCGGCGACCGGGCGATGGCCGAGCGGTTGCGGCACGCTGCGCTGAGCGTCCTGGCCGGACGCCACCACCCCGGCACGAACCGGATCCGGGCCGCGCTGGAGGACCGTCAGGCGGCTTCCGGGTAGTCCGGCAGTTGCCAGGCGCCGCCGCGGTCCTCCTTCGACAGCCGGGCGACGAGCTCCGGGATGTGCAGGCGGCAGGCGAGCGCGGTCACGGAGTGGAACGCGTCGATCTCCCACTGCCGGGCCGGGATGCCCACCTTGAGCAGGTACGGCTTCACGGCCGCCTGGATCTCGTCGACGAACGGGCGCAACGTCGCGTCGTAGCTCGCCAGCGCCGCCGGAAGGTCCCCGGGCCGGCGGTTGAGCTCGCCGGCCAGCACGTACGCGCCCACCAGCCCACCGGACGTGCCCATCCCGCTGTACGGCGAGGCGCAGTGCGCGGCGTCCCCGACCAGCGTGACCCGCCCCCGGGACCAGGTGTCGGCGCGCACCTGCAGCACCTCCTGGGAGTAGAAGAAGCCGGCCGTCTCCATGCCCTCGATGAACCGGCCGGTCTGCCAGCCCGCGTCGCGGAACCGCTCGGCCCAGAACCGCTTCTGCCGGTCGACGGGCTCGCGGTGGATCGCCGAGGCCTCCGCGGAGTCCTCGCGCAGGAAGAAGTAGACCTGGGTCTCGGCCGGGTTGTGACTCCGCCGCATGATCATCCGGCCGCCGGGAGCGTTGTAGGTGTCGCGGATGTCGGTGTCCGACGCGATCCGCGGCACGAACCAGTAGGCCACGTGGATGCCGACCTTCCAGTACGGGTCGGTGTCCAGGATCTCCCGGCGCGTCCGTGACCCCTGCCCGTCGGCGCCGATCAGCAGGTCGAACTCGCCGGTCGTGCCGTCCGAGAAGTGCGCGACGACCCGGTGCTCGTCCTGCTCGAAACGGTCGACGCTGACGCCGAAGACGTATTCCACGTCGTTCCTGGTGGCGTCGTGCAGGATGCGGATCAGGTCGCCGCGCATGATCTCGTACTCCGAGGTCAGGGTCTGCCGTCCCTGACCGGAAGTGTTCGCCAGGATGGTGGCCCGCGCACGGCCCCGGGCGTCCACGAACGCGACCCCGGCCTCGTCGACCAGGTTGGCGCGGACCTCGTCGAGCAGGCCCATCCGCCGGATCGCGTCGATGCCCTGGCCGCGCAGGTCGACCTGGGCGCCGGTGGCCCGCAGCTCCGGGAAGCGCTCGACGACCGTGACCCGGTGGCCGCCCCGGGCCAGCCAGAACGCCACCGCTTGACCTGCCACGCCGCCACCGCAGACGAGCACCTTCATGTCGCACCTCAATCTATCGCCGATAGGTTCCTTTACACGGTGACCTATCACCGATAGGTTGTCAAGGTGGGAAAGATCGACCGGGAAATCGTGATCGCCGAGGCGCTCGACCTGCTCGACGAGGTCGGGCTGGACGCGGTCAGCACGAGACAGCTGGCGAAGCGGCTGGGCGTCGAGCAGCCGTCGCTCTACTGGCACTTCCGGAAGAAGGAGGACCTGCTCAGCGCCATGGCGGAGGCCGCGATGGCGCCGCACGCGACCGCCGAGCTGCCGAACGACGGCGACGACTGGCGGGAGTGGTTCCTGGAGAACTCGCGCAGTTTCCGGCGCACGCTGCTGATGCGGCGCGACGGGGCGCGGCTGCACGCCGGGCTGCTTCCCGGGGCGGCGGATCTCGGCCGGGTGAAGCACAAGATGGCGTTCCTGATCGCGGCCGGGCTGCCGGAGCTGGACGCTCAGATGGCGATGTTCGCCGCCGGCCGGTTCACCGTGGGGAGCGTGCTGGAGGAGCAGGCCGATGCCGGGGCGGAGGCGGGCGCGGAGTTGCCGCGGATCTCGCACGAGGCGGCGTTCGAGGCGGGCCTGGCCCTGATCGCCGACGGCCTGGCACACCGCGCCAGGTGAAAGCACCACGCCAGGTCAAGCACCGCGCCAGGCGAAAGCACCACGCCGGGTGAAAGCACCGCGCTGATGGAGACGGCCGGCGGAAAGTTTCCACCGGCCGTGCAGAAGCAGGATCAGACCGGCACCGGGACGGGCTCCTCCTCGACCTCCCGGTCAGCCGTGTAATCCGCCGGCGACGTGTCGTCCCCGCCGTCGGCCACCTTCATCGCCCGCAGCAGCGGTGTGAGCGCCCCGGCCACGATCAGGTTCAGCGCCACCGCCACGAATCCCACGTAGACGGTCCGCGGCGAGTCCAGGCCGAGCTTGCTCAGCGCGATCGCCGAGCCGCCGAAGTGCTGGTGCGCGGTCGCCACGTTCGGGATCTGGTAGAGCATCCACAGCCCGGCGGCCATCCCGGCCGCCCAGCCGGCGATCAGCGCCCCACGATGGAACCACCGGGTGAACAGGCCGATCGCCACCGCCGGCAACGTCTGCAGGATGATCACCCCACCGATGAGCTGCAGGTCGATCGAGAACTGCGGGCTGATCAGGACCACGAACAGCAACGCGCCGACCTTCACCACCAACGAGGCGATCTTGGCGACCCGCGCCTCCCGGGCCGGGCCGGCGCCGGGGTCCAGGTACTCCTTCCAGATGTTGCGGGTGAACAGGTTCGCCGCCGCGATCGACATGATCGCCGCCGGGACCAGCGCGCCGATCCCGATCGCGGCGAACGCGATCCCGGCGAACCACTGCGGGAACAGGTGGTCGAAGAGCACCGGCACCACGGTGTTGTTGTCCTTCATCACCGGCGTCACGCCGGCCGCGATCGCCGCGAAACCCAGAAGGGCGATCAAACCCAGAGCGAGGCTGTACGCGGGGAGCGCCGCCATGTTCCGCTTGATCACCCCACGGTCCCGGGCGGCCAGAACGCCGGTCGCGGTGTGCGGGTAGAGGAACAGCGCGAGCGCCGACCCCAGGGCGAGCGTGATGTAGTTGAGCTGGTTGTTGGCGTTCAGCAGGATCCCGTCACCGGGCGCCGGGCTGGCCTCGAACTTGGCCGCCGCCGCCCCGAAGATGTGTCCCCAGCCGCCCAGCTCGATCGGCAGGTAGATCACCGCGACGATCACCACGAGGTAGATCAGGCTGTCCTTGACGAACGCGATCAACGCCGGCGCGCGCAGTCCACTGGAGTAGGTGTAGGCGGCGAGGATCGCGAACGCGACCAGAATCGGCAGGTGCCCGCCCATCCCCATGGTGTTCAGGGTGGCCTCGATCCCGATCAACTGCAGGGCGATGTACGGCATGGTCGCCACGATCCCGGTGATCGCCACGATCAGCGCGAGCGTCCGGGACCGGTAGCGCTTGCGGACGAAGTCGGCCGGGGTCACCAGGCCGTGCCGGTAGGAGACCGACCAGAGCCGTACCAGCACGAGCATGACCAGCGGATACATCAGCACCGTGTACGGCACGGCGTAGAACCCGGTGGCCCCGGCCGCGAACAGCAGGGCGGGCACGGCGACGAACGTGTACGCGGTGTAGATGTCCCCGCCGAGCAGGAACCAGGTGATCCAGCCACCGAACCGGCGACCGCCCAGCCCCCACTCGTCGAGGTGGTCGAGCGACCCGGCGCGACGCCAGCGTGCCGCCACGAAGCCGAGCGCGCTGACGCCCAGGAACAGCGCGGTGAAGACGACGATCTGGGTGAGATGATCACGCCACACGGGTCATCGCCCCCGTCCGGTCAGCAGGTAGACCGATGTGGTGACCAGGACGACCAGCCCGACGAAGGACAGCTGCAGCCAGTAGAACAGCGGGAATCCGCCCAGCGCCGGGCTGTCGTCGTTGAACAGGACCGTCATCAGCGGCGTCACGACGGGTATCGCCAGCAGCCAGT
>KL571254.1:21612-22890 GCA_000715855.1 Actinoplanes liguriensis | reverse complement strand
GTCGCCCGCGGCAGGGTGTTGCTTCACGTCCAGGATTCCTTCCGAATGCGGCCTCCCTCCGGGGCGGCCGTGTCCGGAACAGCCTGACGAAGCACAGTTGACATCGACTGGTGTGCTTCTTCATCGATATGCGGGGTTGATCACGGGCCGATCCGGTCCCGTCAACAAGCAATAAACTCGATGCTGCGACGATCGCCGGATGAGTCCGACGTCGGAGAGCCGGCATGTCGTGCGGGTCGGCGACCTGTCACTGGTCTGTCACGTCCGGGGCCGGGGCCCGCGCTGCGTGGCGCACCCCGCCGGCCCGGGAATGCACTGGGAGTACCTGCGGATGCCGCTCGCCGAGCGCGACCACACGATGATCTACGTCGAGCCGGCCGGCACCGGCGACTCCGGCGCCCTGCCCCCGGGCGAGCGCTACGACCTGGCCACCTATGTCGCGCACCTGGCGGCGGTGGTCCGGGCTTTCGCCGACGAGCCGGTCTTCGTGCTCGGGCACGGGCACGGCGGGTTCGTCGCGCAGAGCTACGCCGCGGCCGGGCCGGCCGAACTGGCCGGCCTCATCCTCTACTCGACCGGGCCGGTGGCGGACATGCAGATGCTGGACCAGGCGCGGTGGAACCTGCACCGCGACGCCGCCGAGCAGGTGGACGACGCCGAGGCGGCGACCCGGCGCCTGCGCGAGGTGCTGCCCTCGCACTTCGCCCACTACCGGCCGCGCCGGACAGAGTTCGCGCAGGTGGTGGAGAGGGTGCGGTGCTGGCCCCGGCCCGCCACCGACTTCGCCGCGTTCGACCTGCGATCGGCGATCACGGCGATCGGCAAGCCCGTCATGATCCTCGCCGGGGCGCACGACTTCGTGTTCGGCCCGTCCGCGGCCGCGACCCTGCGCGCCGCGATGCCGGACGCCGGCGTCGCGCTCTTCGAGAACAGCGGGCGCTTCGCGCACCTGGAGGAGACGGAGCGGTTCACCCACGTCATGACGGAGTTCACCCGACGGGTGTCGAACGGCGGCGGGCAGCGCCCGGGGCCCGGTCCGGCCGCCACCGGCGACCTCCTCAGTTGGTGAGCGCCGACGGCCGCCCCCTCCACCTGCGGGTGATGGGCCCGTTGCGGGTCTGGCGGGACGGTGCCGAGATCGACGCGGGCCCTCGCCAGCAACGCTGTCTGCTCGCGTTGCTGCTGGCCCGGGCGGGCCACCCGATCGGCATGTCCGATCTGATCGCGCTGATCTGGGGTCCGGCGGCGCCGGCGAGCGCGGTGAACGTCGTCCACAAG
>KL571254.1:20353-21413 GCA_000715855.1 Actinoplanes liguriensis | reverse complement strand
CCCCGCCCTGCCGGTCCGGGTGCAGGGCTCCTACCTGCTGGCCGACGTCAACGGGTACCGGTTCGTCGCCGGCCCGGAGGTGCTCGACCTGGCGGCCTTCCGCGACCTGGTCGCCGCGGCGCGGGACAGCGCCGGCGATCACCCGGAGGAGGCGCTGGACCGCTACGCGGAGGCGCTGCGGCTCGGCCACGGCCCCTCCGGGGCGCTGCTGGCCGACAGCGTCGGGGCGACGGCCACGTTCGCGGCGATCGACAGCGAGTTCTGCGAGGCATGTGTATAAGAGACAGAGATGAGCCCGCTCAACGAGCCCGTGCACGCCGGGCTGATCATCGCGCTGGCCATGGCCGGGCGGCAGGCGGAGGCCCTGGCCGTCTACGGCACGGTCCGCCGGCGGCTCGCCGACGACCTGGGGATCGATCCGGGCCAGGCTCTGCAGGACGCCCATCGGCGGGTGCTCGTCCCGGAGGCGCCGGCGCCGCACGCCCCGCCTCCGGCAGTGGTGCGGCCCGCGCAGCTGCCGCCCGACCTGCCGGTCTTCACCGGGCGCTCCCCCGAGCTCGCCGCCCTGGGCGAGCTGGTCGACGGCATGCGCGCGGAGGAACGGCTCGCGCCGCTGATCGTCGCGCTGGACGGGATGGGCGGGGTCGGCAAGTCGACGCTGGCCACCCACTTCGCGCACCGCTACGCCGACCGGTTCCCCGACGGCCAGCTCTACCTGGACCTGCGGGCCGGCCTGGACGCCGAGGAGGTCCGGGCCGGTGACGCGCTGCGCTCCCTGCTGTACGGCCTCGGCGTCCCCGCCGCCCGGGTCCCCGACACGTTCGACGCGCGGGTCGGCGCCTACCGCAGCCTGACCGCCGGCCGCCGGCTCGTCGTGCTGCTGGACAACGTGCGCGATCCGGCCCAGGTCCGCCCGCTGCTGCCCAGCTCCGCCGAGAGCCTGGTGCTGCTGACGAGCCGTCGCCCCCTGCTCGGGCTGGCCGCCTTCGACGGCGCCCACCTGCTGCGCGTCGACCTGCCGGACCTCGCGTCGGCGAAGCACTGTCTCTTATACACATCT
>KL571254.1:19160-20155 GCA_000715855.1 Actinoplanes liguriensis | reverse complement strand
GGCCCTGGCGATCCTGGCCGCGCGGCTG
The DNA here is from genome assembly GCA_000715855.1 of Actinoplanes liguriensis. Lineage (GTDB taxonomy): Bacteria > Actinomycetota > Actinomycetes > Mycobacteriales > Micromonosporaceae > Actinoplanes > Actinoplanes liguriensis. Next base: position 20,127 of record KL571254.1, on the reverse strand, counting down.
GTCGCTCGTCCCGCCCTGTCGCTGGACTCGGTGGCCGCGGCTCTGCGCGACGGCGCGCGCCGGCTGCGGGCGTTTCCGTCCGGCAGTGGCGGGCCCGATCCGCGTACCGCGTTCTCGTGGTCGTACCGGCAGCTCAGCGACGACGCCGCCCGGCTGTTCCGCTATCTGTCCGTGGCGCCGAACGCGGGGATCACCGCGGGCGCCTGTGCCGCGCTGTCCGGCGACGACCCCGCCCGGACCCGTGCCGAGCTGGAGGAGCTGGCCGAGGCGGCGCTGGCCGACGAGCACGAGGACGGGCGCTTCACCTCACATGTGCTGGTGAAGGCGTACGCGGATGAGCTCTTCCGCAGTGCCGGGGAACCGGGCGAACGCCGCGCCGCGACGGATCGGTTGCTGCGGTACTACCTGCACAGCAGTCTGCAGGCGCAGGAGATCCTGTCCCCGGCCCGGATACCGATCACGCCGGCGCCGCTGCTGACGGGCGTCCGGCCGGAGCGGCCCGGGACCTACGAGCAGGCGGTCGCCTGGTTCGCCGACCAGCGGGAGGCCCTGGCGGAGGCGGTGCGTCTCGCGGCCGACGCCGGTGACGGCACCGCGTCCTGGCAGCTCGCCGTCACGATGCAGCAGTACCTGCAGTGGACCGGGCACTTCAAGGACTGGGAGGACGTCATGCGCTCCGCGCTGCCGGCCGCCCGGGAGAGCGGCGACGTCGTCGGGGTGGCGCACGTCCTGCGCAGCCTGGCCGGCGCGCGATGGTCGCTCGGCGCGCCCGGGGAGGCGCTCGGCCTGCTCTCCGCCGCCCTGCGGATCTTCGAGCAGAAGGCGATGCCCAGGGAGCAGGCGCTCACGCACCTGAACCTGCACCGGGTGCTCGAGGCGCTCGGCCGGGACGACGAGGCGCTGGCGCACGGCGAGACGGCGACGACGCTGTTCCGGGCCGCCGGGGACGGGCCGGGGACGGCCGCCG
>KL571254.1:17781-18960 GCA_000715855.1 Actinoplanes liguriensis | reverse complement strand
AGCTCGCCGAGGTGCTGGTCGCCGCCGGTGACCGTGACGGGGCGCGCGCCGCGGCCGGGCGGGCCCGGTCGGTGCTGGACGACTTCCCGGACGGCGGCCCGGAGCACCTGCGTCTCCGGCTCGCCGGCCTGGGGGTCAGTGGGCCCAGTTGATGCCGAACGCGGCGACCGGGTCGAGGACCGCGCCGCCGGCGTAGTCGAAGGCGAACCGGTCCTCGCCCAGCGCCGCGACGGTGCTCTCCCGGATCCGGGACAGCTCGGCCGCATCGTCGGGGTCGGGCACCTGCCCCGCCGCGGCGAACGCGCTGTCGGCGAACCCGATCATCCGCGCGGCCCGGGGGTGGTCGCCGTCGCCGGCCTGGAACACCCGCTCCCGCTGCTCGGCGAACAGCTCGCGCGCCCGGTCCGGGTTGCCCAGATGCAGCTCGGTGAAGGCCAGGTTGTACGACTCCGAGGTCACCTGCTCGTCGAGTCCCAGCTCGCGGTTGAGCTCGATGCCGGCCAGGTACCGCTCCCGCGCCAGACGGTGGTCGCCGGCGAGCCGGGCCACCGCGGCCAGCACGTGCCGCGGCCGTTCCTCCAGCCGCCGGTCGCCGGAGCGTTCCGCGACCTCCAGCGCCGTCCGGGCCAGGTGCTCGGCCAGGGTCCCGTCGTCGTTGCGCAGCGCCACCCGGGACATCGCGTACAGCGCCTCCACCTCGCCGGCCGGCTCCCCCGCCGACCTGGACCGCCGCAGCTCCTCGTCCGCCAGGCGCAGCACCTCGGCGCTGTCACCGCGCCGGAACGCGGCGCGCACCTCGTCCGCGAAGCCGAGCAGCAGCCACCGGACCGCCTCGGCGAACGCCGCCGGCTCCTCGAGATGACCGAAGTGGCCGCTCTCCTCCAGGATCACCAGGCGCGAGTCGGCGATGCCCTTGTGCAGCATCTCGGCCCAGACCGGCCCGCAGATGAAGTCGTGCCGGCCGGTCACCACCAGGGTCCGCGCCGTGATCGACGACAGCTGCGACCGGTAGTCGATCGCGGTCGTCTCGAACGTGGTCGCCCACGAGCGGATGTTCTCCCGCAGCGGCCCGAACTCGCCGATCCGCCCCCAGTAGTCGGCGAAGTAGAGCGGCAGGACAGCGGCCATCCGGGCGCTCTGCCCCTCGTGGCTGCGGTCGTCCGCGTCCCGTCGCAGGAC
>KL571254.1:16186-17626 GCA_000715855.1 Actinoplanes liguriensis | reverse complement strand
GATGTGTATAAGAGACAGAGCAACGTCCGGGTGCCGCAGCGGATGCGCGTCCGCCTGCTCCCGCGCGGCCGCCCAGAACTCCGCGTCGGTCGACGGCGTCGAGCTGTAGAGGGCGAGGCCGGCGACCAGCTCCGGGTGGAGCAGGGCGAAACGCTGGGCGACGATGCCGCCGTGCGAGTGGCCGAGCAGGTGGACCCGCGGCACGCCGAGGTGCACGACCAGGGCGAGGAGCATTTCGGCGTACGTGTCCACGTACGCCGCCCCGGCGGGCAGCGCCCCCGACTCCCCGGTGCCCAGCGGCTCCGGGTAGACCATGGTGAAGTGTTCCTCCAGCAGCGGGGCGCGCAGGTAGGAGTACTCGACCCCGGGCCCGCCGGAGTGGGCGATCAGCACCGGGCCGGTTCCGGCGACGTGATACACCTGCCGGGCGCCGTTCGCGGTGAAGCTGTGTGTTCCCGATGTCAGCGACGTCATGGCGGCAAAGCTAGGCGTCGCCGGTGGACGAACAGTTCACCGCGGATCCACTACCCGCGCGGCAGGAGCAGCACGTCGCCGATGACCGCGCCGTCCGCGGTCAGCCGGGCCTTCGCCGGGCTGTCGTAGACCACCAGGATCCGGTCGTCGCCGAGCATGCACAACCCCTCGGCGTGATCGTCGCCCTCGCCGTAGCTCAACTCCAGCTCGCGGCTGATCAGGTCGCCGCGCACGATCGACGGCATCCCCGTGCGGCTCGCCCCGTGCCAGCGGTAGACGCGGACCGGCCCGTCCAGCGACATCGTCGGCCCCGCCAGGATCAGCAGGTCGTCACCGTCCGGGCACAGATCCCGCACGCCGAGCCCGTTCAGATCAAGAACATGCTTACGGTACGGACGTCCGTCCTCGAACGGCCGCAGCCGCAACCGCGTCGGGGCGTCGTCGGTCACGTGCGGCCGCAACTCCAGCACGAACGCCCAGCCGCGCAGCACCGGGCCACGCAGTCCGAGGTAGACCCGGTCGTCCCGGACCGCGATCCCCTCGATGTCCAGACCGTTGTCCTTGCCGGGGATCGACAGGAACGGCGCCAGGTGCTCGTCGTCGCGCAGGAGCCGGCGCAGGTCGTCACGACCGGTGAGCGCCGCGGCGTGGTGAGAAACCCCGTCGACCACCTTTTCCCGTACGGGCGTGGGCAGCCCACCCACGTCGGCGACCGGTAGCCGTACGAGAATCTGGCGGTTGTCCTGACCCTCGATCCGCGCCAGCCGCCTCAACGCCTTCGGCCCGTCGTGATGGCCCTTGATCTGTTTGCGCCGCAGGCTGTGCGAGCCGACCGCCCAGAGGAAGTGCCCGGTCCGGGCCAGCCCCTCCACGTCGGCCTCCTCGTCGGCGTCCGCCCCGGGCAGGTCGACCAGGTCGGCGAGGCGGAAGCGGGTCTCGCGCCGAACTCGGCGGGACGGTCCGGGT
>KL571254.1:15367-16001 GCA_000715855.1 Actinoplanes liguriensis | reverse complement strand
GTCCGGGTTGTCGGCGAGCAGCCGTTCGACGGTCGCGGTCTCGTCGCCGGCGATCCAGAGCACCGGTCCGTCGAGACGTACCGCGGAGAGGTTGGTGTGGGTGGCCGCGGCCCGCGAGTCGTCGGAGAACCGCAGTCGCACGGTGTAGTCGACCGTCATGGTCAACATCGTTGCACCGGCAAGCTCGCGCCGGGTGCCCCTGCCCCGGAAATGCGTGCCCCGGCCGCGCAGAATCATCGACGATCAAGCTGTCGAAGTTGTCATCAGAATTGGCGACAATCTTGGGGCACTCGGAGCGAACCCGCAGGCAGCGGACGCAGAGAATTGTCGCGCGCGCATTTATGCCGACCCGGAAAAGGGGCGCCCGACGACCATTCTTGAATTCATTTCGGTAAAGCCTGAACAGTTCGGCGACCTTACTGTCGGCACCCCTGAGCTGCACAGACTTCGCACAGGAAACTCAATGGTATGTAGTCGGCGTGATGGAAAATCGGCACTTGCGCGATCGCCGCAAACGCATATGCTCTCACCTATTCACCTCCATCGATCTGTGGTGAATCAGCCGTCCCCCATCCAGAAGGGCAGTCCCTGTGAGAACGAGATCCGCTCTCATCGCCACCAGCGCAGCCCTCGC
>KL571254.1:12465-15091 GCA_000715855.1 Actinoplanes liguriensis | reverse complement strand
AGCCGGCGGCGGTCGCGGCCGTCGCCGACACCACCCCGGCGATCGTCAGCGCGACGAATGCCTTCCTCGCCACCCTGACCACCGCGCAGAAGACCGCCGTGCAGTTCGCCTGGACCGACACGACCCAGAAGAAGAAGTGGTCCAACCTGCCCCAAGGCCTCTACACCCGCAGCGGCCTGATGTGGGGCAACCTCACCACCACCCAGCAGAACGCGTGGCTGGCGGTGATGCAGGCGACCCTCAGCCCGGAGGGCTACCAGCGCGTGCGGCAGGAATGGCGCGCCGACGACTTCCTGGCCAGCGGCGGCAGCCTGCAGTACGGGCAGCAGTACTACTGGATCGCCCTGATCGGCACCCCGTCGGCCACCACCCCGTGGCAGTGGCAGTGGGGTGGCCACCACGTCACCGTCAACGCCACGATCTCCGGCACCGAGGTCGCGCTCTACCCGAGCTTCATCGGCGCCCAGCCCGCCGGTTACACCGACGCCGGCGCCACGGTCAAACCGCTCGGCGACATCTGGGACTCGTCGTATGCGCTGCTCAGCTCGCTGACCACGGCACAGAAGTCGCAGGCGGTGCGGGGCAGCACGTACATCGACCTGCTCTACGGGCCCGGTCAGGACTCCCGCGCGCCGGTCTACGAGGGCGTCCCCGGGTCGTCGCTCACCGACGCGCAGAAGACCCTGCTGCTCACGCTGATCAGCAAGTACGGCAACCTGGTCAACGCCGAGGACGCGGCGAGCCGGCTGGCGGAGATCCAGGCCACCCTGGATCAGACCTACTTCGCCTGGTACGGGCCGACCACCAGCACCGGCGCCGCGTACTTCCGGGTCACCGGCCCGCGGGTGATCATCGAGTACTCGCCGCAGTCCATGGGCGGCACGGCCTCGAACCACATCCACGGCATCTACCGTGACCCGCAGAACGACTACGGGGCACTGATCACCGGATGACGACGACGGCCTCGGGCCGTACACGACGGGCGCCGGTGCGGCTGCTGGCGCCCCTCGTGGCAATGGCCTTCATCCTGCTCCCGGCGACCGCCGCCTCGGCCCATCCGCTGGACGTCTCGCGGCAGACCTCCTACGTGACCGTCGGCTCCGACACGGTGACCGTCGAGGTCGAACTGGCGGCCGGAGTCCTGGTCGCGCCCGCGTTCCTCGCCGACCTCGACCACGATCGGAACAAGGAGCTCACCCGGGCCGAGGGCGACGACTATGCCCGGCGCCTTTTGACGAAGGTCACCCTGCGCGTCGACGACATCCCGGTGGCGCTCGCGCTGACCGGCGTCGAACTGCCGACATACCTTCAGGCCCAGACCGGGTACGGCGTTCTGCACGTCACCGCGACGGCACCGCTCACGCCGGCGGCCGGGGATCACACGCTCCTCTACCGCAACGACTTCGCGCCGGCGAAACCGCAGTACCAGGCGGCCGTCCTCACCCCGAAGAAGTCGACGACCACGGTCGGCGAACAGCAGCACGACGAGACACAGCAGCAGGTCACGGCCACGTTCACGATCCACGGCGACACGGCCGCGGCACCCACGTCCGAGCCCGCCTCCCGCGGCTGGGGCATCGAGCGCCTGCTGTCGATGCTGCAGGACCCGTCCCGTTCGATCGGGGTCACCGTGGCCGCCGTCGCACTGGCGATGATGCTGGGCGCGTTCCACGCGCTGAGCCCCGGGCACGGCAAGACGATGATGGCGGCGTACCTCGTCGGCAGTGGAGCCCGGGTGCGGGACGCCCTCGCGCTGGGTGCGTCGGTCACCGTCACCCACACGTCGTCGGTGATCCTGATCGGTCTGGTGGCGCTGCTCACCACCCACTTCGCGGTGCCCGGCCTGCTGGTTCCCGGGCTGGAGTTGATCTCCGGCGCTCTCGTGCTCGGGCTCGGCCTCCGCCTGCTCTGGCAGCGGCGCTCCGGCCTCGCCGCGGTCCGGTCCGGGTCGCTCGTGGCGGCGGGCCACTCCGGACACACCCATGACCACAGCCCCGGCCAGGGGCACGCTCACGATCACAGCCTCGGTCAGGGGCACACTCACGATCACGGGCACACTCATGACCATGGGCGTGGTCACGACCACGCCCATGGTCACGGGCACAGCCACGATCACGCCCCGTCCGGCCGGGTCGGGCTGGGGTCGGTGCTGGCGCTCGGCGTCTCCGGCGGCCTCGTCCCGTGCCCGGAGGCGCTCGGCGTGATGATCCTGGCGATCGGTCTCGGTCACATCGCCGTCGGCATGATGCTGATCGTCTCGTTCAGCACCGGCCTGGCCGCTGTCCTGATCGGCATCGGCATCCTGCTCGTCCGTGCCCGCCGCTTCGCCGCCCTCTCCGGCCGTCTCAGCTCCGGCACCTCAGCCCGGTGGGTCCGCCTGCTGCCCCTCGCCAGCGCCGCCGTAGTGGTCGTGCTCGGCGCCGGCCTGATCCTCCGCACCCTCGCCACCATCACCTGATGAGCCCGCCCTCACAACCCCGCCCTCGCGACCGACGGCCGCCGCTCCACTACGGTCCGAATGCGCCCGATATGCGATTAATGGGAGTATTAGGCGCAATTGCGGTAACGAAGGCAACGTTGAGAGCGGGAAAATGAACAAGACACGCGTCGTAGCAGAAGCTCTGGC
>KL571254.1:10647-12238 GCA_000715855.1 Actinoplanes liguriensis | reverse complement strand
TCCTCGTGACACCGGCCGTTCCGGCCGCGGCCGCCAGGCCCACCGATCACCTCCCGGAGAGCGTGGTCGTCACCGGGACCGGCGCGGTGTTCGGTGAGCCCGATGTGCTCACCGCCGACTTCGCGGTCGAGGCCGACGCGCCGGCCGTCGACTCGGCGCTGACCCGGGCCAGCGCCGCTGCCACCCGGATGCGGGACGCTCTCGTCCACGCCGGCGTCGCCAGGGCCGACCTCCGGACGTCGGACGTCAGCATCAACTCGCGGCGCAAGGGCGAGAAGATCACCGGCTACACCGTGGTGCAGGGACTCACCGCGAAGATCCGCAACCTGCCGCGCGCCGGCGCCCTGATGTCCACGGCGATCACCTCGGGCGGCGACGCGGCCCGCCTGAACAGTGCGTCGTTCGGGCTCGAGAACGACGCCGCGCTGCTCGCCGAGGCACGAAAGAAGGCGTTCGCCGACGCCCGCGGCAAGGCCGAGCTGTATGCCCGGGAGGCGCACCGCCCGCTCGGCCGGGTCATCCGGGTGACCGAGGACGGCACCGGCTCCGCGGGCCCGTCCCCGCTGCGCGGCCTGGCCTACGCCGACCAGGCGGTCCCGGTCGAACCGGGCCGCCAGCAGCTCACCGCCACCATCACCGTCGAATGGTCCCTGACCTGACGCACAGGCCGCGGGGGCGGGCAGGAACCGCCCCCGACGCGGCTGCCGACCATTCGGCCGGCCCAGCTCCACCCCGGCCCAGCCGGACCCCAGCCCAAGCCTCAACCCCAAGCCCAGCCCCGGCCCTCGCCCGGCCACAACCCCCCACCCCGAGTGAGCCCCAATACCAGCCCAGCCCAAACCCCAGCTCGGCCGTCGCCCAGACCAGTCCCGAGCCCGGCGACCTTCGCTGATGCGGGTCGAGTCGAGGCGTGGACGCGGCCGACTGCGGTGCTTCCATGCAGGAGGCGGTCCGCGTGACCGACCACAATGCTCGGTCTTGTAGCCGGGCGTTGGCATGCCTCGCACGAACCGCCGACGTGGCGGGACGCCTGATCCGTCCGAGTCGCCGGGCCGATCCGCCACCGTCCTCTGTGCGCATGACGGATGGCGGCGCGGGCGACCAGGGAATTCGATAGTGATCCATGGTTTGCGGCCGTTTCCTGTGAGGTTCCCCTGACTCCCGACAGCGACTTCTTCACCACCACCGCGCAGATCATCCCGGTGATCATCCTGGCTCTCGTCGTCGAGGACAGATACATCAAGCACCACGCCACGCTCCTCGCCCGCTGGGCGGCGATCGCCCAGCCCGTGGCGCTGTCGGTCCTGATGGCCGGCGAGGTCGCGGCACTGACCGGCGTCGTCGGCGAGGGAAGCGCGACCGCCGCGACGTTCGTCCTGGTGGTGCTCGGCTTCGGCGGCGGACAGCTCGTACTGCCAATCGTCTATGACGGTCTCTGGCCGGCGACCAGGCCGCTCACGACACAGGAACGAATATTGGCGTACGGCGGCACCGCCGTCGCCTGGGTGACCTTGGGCCTGCCGATCGTCTCAGCGATTGTCGCGGCGTTCGTCGTCTCCGGAAGCGGCTCGGGGAGCGGCTCGTGAACCGC
>KL571254.1:6506-10456 GCA_000715855.1 Actinoplanes liguriensis | reverse complement strand
CTCGTGAACCGCCGTTCGACTCTGGCCGCGATCTTCACCGGGCTGCTGTTCGCCGGCGTCGTTCTGGGGATCAGGGCATGTAGCAACTCGCCCGCCGCAGCCAAAACGCCACTCAAGGTCCAGTCCGTGACCTATCTAGCGGACACGAGCATCGACCGCAATTTCGTGTTCCCCGGAAGGGCCGAGCTCTCCGCCGCCGAGGTGAAGAGGCTCAATGAGGTCGGCGGCGACGTCAAGGCGTACGAGCAATGGGGTGTCACCAGCGGCGGCATTCCCACCGGCGACGTCTACCTGAAGATTCTGCTCGCGAATCCCGGCAAGGAGAAGGTCATCCTGACCGACCTCGGGATCACGAAGGAGTGCGCGGCCCCGGCAACCGGAACGCTCGTCTACTCCCCCGTGGGTGGCGGCCCCGCGTCGAACACGTTCCTGCTCGCCGACCTCGACGACCCAGCCGGATCGATTCTGCAGGCCGACACCAAGCAGCCGTATTTCGGTGGCGGCAGCGAACCTGGGAACACCATCGTCTTCGAACCGAACGAGACCGTCACGCTGCAGTTCAAGGCGATCACAGCGACCCAGTCCTGCCGGTTCTCGTTCACCATGACGCTACTGCCGGGCAATGACAACACGTCCTACGAGCAGAAGCTCGACGACTCCGGCAAGCCGTTCGTCCTGACGTCGGTCCCGCAGACCGCCAACGAGGTCACCGATTTCACGTACTACGACGCGGTGTACGCGGGCGGTGTGGCGAACGGCGACCAGAACGGCGCGTTCGTTCCGACCGATCCGAAGACCTACCGGGGTGGCCGGCCGTGAGGAGCCGAGCGCTTCTCGTCATCGCGCTCCTGTTGTCTGCGGGCGGATGTTCCCTCGGCGATGACTCGAAGCCGGTCCCGGGCGACTACCTGTGCGGAATCATCCCGCCCAGCCTTACCGCGGCAGCAATCCTCGGGCAACCCGATGCGGATGTGGTCTGGGCACCGCTGATTCCGACCGCCGAGCGGGTGATCGGCTGCGAATACACCAATCCCGAGGACTTCAAGGGCAGCGTGCTGGACGTGGTCGTGACGGCCGGCAAAGAATTCGGCGAGATCAAGGCGGCCCACCCGGACGGCTATCGCAACCTGAACGGCGTCGAGATGGTCGACGACCCCGAACATTGGACGGTGCATGCCCGGTTCGACGACAGCAATCCGCTCCTGATCGGACGGTCGTCGCCGGTCGAGTCGACGCTCACCGTCGGATTCAACGGCGACACAGACGGCGGGGCGGAGAGCGCGGATCAACTCTCGGAATTGGAGAATCTGGCGCAGCACACGATCGAGAAGATCGGATCGAGGGTGACGCCATCGGCATCCGCGGAAACGGCCGGGCCGGTTCTCGTCGACGACCGGGGACACCCGGTGCCCTATCCCGTCGTCATGGTCGCCGTCTATCAGGCGCTCGTCACCGGTGACACCACACCGTTCGAGTACGACGACGCGATGAAGGCGCAACTGCCGATGCTCCAGCAACCCTCGATTCGCGCCGCGATCGCCCGATCGATGACAACCCACCCTCATTGCGAGAACGGCTGCACCTATCCGGGTTTCGCGGTCACCGGATGGGCTGGCGAGCTGCAACGGAACGACGGCGCAAAACTCGGAGTCGATCCGGCACGCGTACCGGATCCACGGCTCGGCGCGGGCCTGCCGGTCTATGCCAGCGTCTTCCTCGCGCCGCCGTCAGTCGGGTGGAAGGGCATGATCGCACCAGGTGGCAGCCCTGAGACGGCCATCAAGGAGATCCTGCCGGTCGATACCGAGGGCAGACCGCATCCGGGCTGGAGGGTCATCGACCACACCGCGGACATCCCGGGCGTCGATTGTTCGGCCAACCAGGCGGCGACGGGTGCGCGCTCCGGCGACGTCTACGCCTGCTCACCGGTCGCCGCGAACGCCGGGACCTGCTGGAAGGCCACGAACCCGAAGCACGTGCTGTGCCTCGCCGACCCCACCCGGGAAGAGTTGATCGAGCTGGTGGCCGAGTTCCCCGCGACCGCGCCCGCGACATACGTGGACCGGCCGGAGCCGATCCAGCTGGACCTCGACAACGGTGACGTCTGCATCCTCCGCACCGGTGGATCGTGGGGCCGACCGGCCGGCACGGACTACTTCGGCTTCTATGCCTGCACGAAGACGGAAGCGGTGTGGGGACCCGAGGGACAGGGCATCGACACGACCGGCAAGGCCTGGACGGTGATCACCGGCAACGAGTCGGGGCCGTTGACGCGCCATCGCGTGGCGACCGCGTACTTCGTTGCGACAGCCCCGTGAGCACGCGCGGCTCCCACCGGGCCGGTCGCGCGCGCAATCGCGGACGGCGCCGGATGCTCTGACGGGCGGGTTTCGGTCTTCGGGACGGGTTTTCGGGCCGAAACCGCGGCCACGAGGGTGCTACCAGCGGGATTGGCCGGTCATGAGTTTCTCTTCGTAACGTGCTCGACACCTTGCCGAAAAGGTTTTCGTAAGGAACGCTGACCTCCAAGGTGGACCGGGTCACCGCGGCCGCCGGACAACATGACGACACGACGAACCGCCCTCCCGGCGGCCGGCTCCGGCCGCCCGAGACCACCGCGCACCATCCGCACGAGGGGTGGACTCCACCCAAATAAATCGACATCTGTCGATGTATGACCGTTTCGTCCCGCTCCCTGACGAAAGGTGATCCCCCATGCATCAACCCGCCCTCTCCCGGCGCACCGTCCTGCTCGCCGGCGCCGCCGGTGCGGCCGGCGCGCTGCTGCCGGGTGCGGCGTTCGCCCGCCCGGACACCGGCGTCTCGGCGTACGCGTTCCCGCTCACCGCCGTCCGCCTCGGCGCCGGCCCGTTCGCCGACAACGCCGGGCGCACCCAGGCCTACCTGCGGTTCCTCGACGCCGACCGGCTGCTGCACATGTTCCGGGTCAACGCCGGGCTGTCCTCGTCGGCCACCCCGTGCGGCGGCTGGGAGTCGCCGGCGACGGAACTGCGCGGGCATTCGATCGGGCACGTCATGTCCGCGCTCGCGCAGGCCTATGCCGGCACGGGCGACACCGCTTTCCAGACCAAGGGCGACTATCTGGTCGCTCAGCTCGCGCTCTGCCAGAAGGCGAACGGCTTTCTGTCCGCGTACCCGGAAAGCTTTTTTGATCGTCTGGAGAGCGGGCAGAGCGTCTGGGCGCCCTATTACACGCTGCACAAGATCGTGGCGGGGCTGCTCGACATGTATCAGCTCGCCGGGAACGCGCAGGCGCGGACCATTCTGGAACGCAAGGCGGCCTGGGTCCAGACGAGAAACAGCCGATTGACGTACGCCCAGCGCCAGCAGGTGCTGCGAACCGAGTTCGGTGGCATCGGGGAGACGCTGTTCAATCTCTACCAGGTCACCGAGAACGCGGCGCACCTGACCACTGCACAGTATTTCGACCACGCCCAGATCCTCGACCCGCTCGCCGCGAACACCGACGCGCTGGCCGGTTTCCACGCGAACACGCAGATCCCGAAGGCGATCGCGGCGATCCGCGGATTCCACTCCACCGGCACGACCCGGTATCGCGACATCGCGGTCAACTTCTGGAACTTCGTGGTGCGTCAGCACTCGTACGCGATCGGGGGCAATTCCAACGGCGAGTACTTCCAGGCGCCGAACCGGATCGCGAGCGAACTGTCCGACACCACGTGTGAGTGCTGCAACTCGTACAACATGCTCAAGCTGACCCGGCAGCTGTTCTTCACCGATCCGAGCCGGGCCGCGGAGTGGATGGACTTCTACGAGAAGGCGCTCTACAACCATCTGCTCGGGGCGCAGAATCCGTCGTCGTCGCACGGATTCCACTGCTATTACGTGCCACTGCGCGCCGGCGGGATCAAGAGCTACAGCAACGACTACGACAACTTCACCTGTTGCCACGGCACCGGGATGGAGAC
>KL571254.1:4275-6269 GCA_000715855.1 Actinoplanes liguriensis | reverse complement strand
AACGACTACGACAACTTCACCTGTTGCCACGGCACCGGGATGGAGACGAACACCAAGTTCGGCGACAGCATCTACTTCTACAACGGCACCACGCTCTATGTGAACCTGTTCATCGCCTCGACGCTGACCTGGCCGGGTCGCGGCATCACGGTCCAGCAGACGACCACGTTCCCGGAGACGTCCACGTCCCGCCTGACCATCACCGGCGCGGGCCAGATCGATCTGCGAATCCGGATTCCGTCCTGGACCAGCGGTGCTCAGGTGCTGGTCAACGGCGTTTCGGCGGGCACCACGACGCCCGGAAGTTACTTGGCGATCAGCCGCACGTGGGCCAGTGGCGACACCGTCGACGTCAGCCTGCCGATGGCGCTGACCACCGAGGCGACGCCGGACAACCCGGCGGTGCGGGCGGTCAGGCGCGGGCCGATCGTGCTCGCCGGGCAGTTCGGGACGCAGAATCTGACCGCGCTGCCCACGCTCGATCCCGCGACGCTGACGGCGACCGGGGTGCCGCTCGAATACACGACCGGGCCGGTGCTGCTGCGGCCGTTCTACAAGACGCACGGGCAGCGGTATTCGGTCTACTGGTCGGTGACCTCGACTCCGCCCCCGCTGCCGGCGTTCGTCGCGCACTACCCGTTCGACGAGACGTCCGGGACGACGGTCACCGACGCCACCGGGAACGGGAGGACGGCGACGCTGACCGGTGGCTCGACGCGGACGGCCGGGCACAGTGGCAACGCGGTGCTGCTGAACGGCTCCACGACGTACGCCGATCTGCCCGTGGGGATCTTGAACGGCGCGACCGCGTTCACCATCGCTCTCTGGGTGCGCGTGGACACCGCCGCGGCGTGGGCACGTGTATTCGACTTCGGTTCCGGAACCGGGATTTACATGTTCCTGACGCCGCGCAGCAGCGCCGGCACGGTCCGGTACGCGATCACCACCGGTGGGGCCGGCGCCGAGCAGCAGATCAACGGCCCGGCCGCGCTGCCGACCGGCGCGTGGACGCACGTCGCGGTGACGCACACCGGCAACCTCGGCGTGCTCTACGTGAACGGCGCCGAGGTGGCTCGCAACAGCGCGCTCACCGTCCGGCCCGGCTCGCTCGGATCGACCACCCAGAACTGGATCGGCCGTTCGCAGTATGCGGGCGACCCCTACCTCGCCGCGGCCGTGGACGACTTCCGGATCTACAGCCGAGCCCTGTCCGCCTCCGAGATTTCCCAGCTTCAGTAGAGGAGCTCGCATGTCCAGCAGACGATGGGTGGCCGCCGCGTGCGGCGTGATCACCGCGGTGGCCGCGGTCGCCACGCCGGCACTGGCCGCCAACCCGATCATCACCAGCATCTATACCGCTGATCCGGCGCCGCTGGTCGTCGGCAACACCATGTACGTCTACGCCGGGCGCGACGAAGCGCCGGCGGGCGGCAGCAACTTCGTCATGCGCGAGTGGCACGTGCTGTCCTCGACCGACGCGAGCTCCTGGACCGACAACGGCGCGAAGGCGAACATCGCGACGTTCCCGTGGGCGGGCGCGGACGCGTGGGCCGGCGAGGTCGAGCCGCGCAACGGCAAGTACTACTGGTACACCTCGATCAACGGCAACGGCGCCGGGTGGATGGACATCGGCGTGGCGGTCGGCAACAGCCCGCTCGGGCCGTTCACCGACGCCAAGGGCGGGCCGCTGATCAGCGACAGCACGCCGAACTCGTCGGGGCTCAACATCGACCCGACGGTCTTCGTCGACGACGACGGTCAGGCCTACATGTACTGGGGCGGCTACTGGGGGCCGCGCGCGGTCAAGCTGGCCGCCGACATGATCAACACGGTCGGCTCCGTGGTGACGCCGTCCGGCCTCACCGATTACTGGGAGGCGCCGTGGATGTTCAAGAGAAACGGCACCTACTACCTGATGTACGCCGCCAACGACACCAACGGCTGCGTCACGAACTCGAATTACGCCTGCCAGCGGTATGCGACCGCGACGAATC
>KL571254.1:902-4060 GCA_000715855.1 Actinoplanes liguriensis | reverse complement strand
GCGTCACGAACTCGAATTACGCCTGCCAGCGGTATGCGACCGCGACGAATCCGCTCGGCCCGTGGACGCAGCGCGGGATCGTGCTCGGCCAGGTGTCGTCGACGACCAACCACGCGGGGGCGGTCGAGTTCAACGGGCAGTGGTACCTCGTCTACCACACCGCGGACGCGCCGGGTGGCGGTAATTTCCGCCGGTCCGTGGCGGTGGACAGGATGTACTTCAACGCCGACGGAACCATTCAACGGGTGATTCCGACGACCGGTTCGTCGACCGGGACGAATCTCGCGGGCTCCGCGACGGCCTCCACGTCCTACGTGTCCTCGTGGGAGAGCCTGGCCGCGATCAACAACGGCGGGACACCGGCCAATTCACAGGACAGATCCCATCTGGCGTACGGCAACTGGCCGCAACAGGGCACCCAGTGGATCGAGTACCGGTGGCCCACGGCCCAGTCGATCAGCAGGTCGTCCGTCTACTGGTTCGACGACAACCAGGGCATCGACCTGCCCGCCTCGTGCCAGGTGCAGTACTGGAACGGCAGCGCCTACGTGGCCGTACCCGGTCAGTCGTCTTGTGGGGTTAACGGGGATTCGGAAAACGTCGTCACGTTCACTTCGGTGAGCACGACGCGGCTGCGGCTCTCGATCACCTCCCGGTCCGGTTACTCCACCGGGGTTCTCGAGTGGAAGGCGTTCCAGTCATGAGACGTGCCTACGCCATGACCCTGCTCCTGATCGCCGGCACGCTGAGCCTGCCCGCGCCGGCGCAGGCGGCCCAGACCATCGGCCTCCCGGCGTTCTCCGGAAGCGCCGTTCCGCAACCGCCGGTCGCCTACACCACCGGCGACACCATGAAGGCCATCTACGACGCGGAGTCGTCCGGCACCGACTTCTGGATGGACCGGCTGCTCGCGCGCACCGGCACCGATCCGTCCGGGAACTTCCTGATGACCCGCGGCCGAGCGGCGTTCATGTACACCTACAACCCGGCCGTGATCGGCTTCGGCGGCAACGCGGCGTACTGGGACAACATCAGCAGCCAGAACGCGTTTGCGATCACCGCTTCACCCGGCACGTTCACCGAGCAGGCCGCGCAGCGCAAGCAGACCCCCTCCTATGCGCGCACCGTGCACACCAGCGGCTCGCTCCGGATCGAGGCCACCAGGTACATCACCGCCAACAACGTGCTGGTCACAAACCTGGCGGTGGTCAACTCGGGCACCGCGTCGGCAACCGTGAGCCTCAACGCGACCTCGCCCTACGCGACGACGGTCAGCGGCGCCGAGCTGACCGGCACCCGCGCGGTGAAGAACAGCCTGACCACGATCTACCCGCGGTTCTCCGGTGACGGGTTCACCGCGGCGAGCGGCGCGCTGACCCGGTCGGTGACCGTGGCAGCCGGTGCGACCGTGACCACCAAGGTCCAGCTGGGCATGGTCGCGAATGAGATCCCGGCTTCACTTACCGACTACAACGCCTACCGCGCCCTGAGTGCGGCCGACGCGTTCGCGACGCACGTCCGGGCGTACAACAGGTGGTGGGCCGAGAACGTCCCCTACATCGACGTGCCGGATCCGGCGATCAAGAAGAACATCTACTACCGCTGGTGGCTGATGCGCTTCAACTACCTGGACGCGGACATCCCCGGGCAGGACTTCCAGTTCCCGCAGTCGGTGGAGGGCGCGACCGGGTACAACAACGCGATCGCGCTGACCCAGCCGATGCACATCGACGACCTGAAGTATCTGCGGAACGCGGAGTACTCCTACGGGCCGTACCTCGCGGTCGGGCAGTACTCGGCGAACGGCCGGTTCGTCGACAACCCGGGCGACCCGGAGAACTGGTCGAACTCGTACACGCAGTACATCGCCGAGGCGGCATGGCGGGCGTACCAGATCCACGGCGGTCAGCCGGCCATGCTGAACAACTTCGCCCGGTACGCCGAGGGCGACGCCAAGGGTCAGCTCGCCACCTACGACACGAACAACAACGGGGTGATCGAATACGACTGGGGCGCGATGACCGGCAACGACGCCGACGCGGTCTCGTTCCACTGGAAGGCCGGCAACCTGGACCGGGCCGAGACGGCGTACGTCTGGTCGGCCGCGAACGCCGCCCGCGACGCCTACACGCTGGCCGGGAACACCGCGAAAGCGACCGAGATGCAGACGCTCGCCGACCGCATCAAGAACGGCGTGGTCACCACCCTCTGGAACCCCGCCGACCAATTGCTGGAGCACAAGCACGTCGCGACCAACGCGTTCGTGCCCTGGAAAGAGATCAACAACTATTACCCGTACGCCGTGGGCCTGATGCCGAACACGGCCGAATACCGCCAGGCCCTGCGATTGTTCGCCGACCCGGCGGAGTACCCGATCTTCCCGTTCTACACCGCGAACCAGAAGGACAAGGCCGCGGCGGCAGCGGCCGGGAGCCCGGGGAGCAACAACTTCTCGACGATCAACTCGACGGTGCAGTTCCGGTTGTACTCGTCGGTGCTGCGCAACTACCCCAACCAGTGGATGAGCGCCGACGACTACAAGAAGCTGCTCTACTGGAACACCTGGGCGCAGTACGTCGACGGCAGCACCGACTGGCCGGACGCCAACGAGTTCTGGGCGGACTGGAACGGCAGCGCGATCACGTACCGGTCCTGGATCCACCACAACATCCTGGGCAGCAGCAACTGGACGATCATCGAGGACGTCGCCGGGCTGCGGCCGCGCAACGACGCGCAGATCGAGCTGTCCCCGATCGCCATCGGCTGGCCGAGCTTCGCCGTGAACAACCTGCGCTACCGCAACGCCGACCTGTCGATCGTCTGGGACGACCCGGCGGACGGCGTGGTCAAGTACAGCGGGGTTCCGCAGGGCTACTCGATCTTCCTGAACGGGACGCGGGTGGCCACGGTCAACCAGCTCACCCGGTTCGTCTACAACCCGGCGACCGGGGCGGTCACCTTCCCGTCCGGGACCGGGACCGTCGCGTACAGCGCCGCGTTCCCGTCGCTGCAGGCGCCGCAGAACGTGGTGCAGAACAGCGCGCGGATGGTGGACGTCTTCGCCAAGGCGGGCGTGGACCTGACCTCGGCCACGCCGAACCTGGCGGCCGGGGCGACGGCGTCGGCCTCGTACACGACGTCGGGCACGACGGCGGCGG
>KL571254.1:0-662 GCA_000715855.1 Actinoplanes liguriensis | reverse complement strand
ACGGGCTGCCGACGAACTCGCCGCTGTGGGGCAGTTACGGCAGCACGAACGCGACCGACTGGTACGAAGTGAATCTGGGTTCGGCCAAGACGGTCGACGAGGCGTGGATCTACTTCCGGAACGACCGGGCCACCAACCGGTATCGGCCGCCGTCGGCGTACACCGTGCAGTACTGGAACGGCACGGCCTTTGTTAATGCCGGTTCGCAGGTGAAGACACCCGCCGTGCCACAGTCCAACTTCAACAAGGTCAGCTTCGCCGGGGTGAGCACCAGCCGGCTGCGGATCCAGGTCACGCAGCCGACCGGGAGCGCCAAGACCGGGCTGACCGAGGTCAAGCTGTTCCAGCGCGGCACGGTGGTGGAGCCCCCGGCGCAGAACCTCGCGGCGAGCGCCACACCCAGCGCCTCCTACACCTCGTCGTGGGAGTCGGTGAACGCGCTCAACGACGGCATCGACCCGCCGTCCTCCAACGACACGGTGAACCCGCGCTGGGGGACCTGGCCCAACACCGGCCAGCAGTGGGCCGAGCTGACCTGGCCGTCCGCGCAGACGTTGCGCTCGGCCCAGGTCTACTTCTTCGACGACGGCCAGGGCATCGACCTGCCCGCGTCGTGGAAACTCCAGTACTGGACCGGCACGGCCTACGCCCTGTCTCTTATA
>KL571253.1:49288-53389 GCA_000715855.1 Actinoplanes liguriensis | reverse complement strand
CCGCCACCCGCCTCAACCAGGGCCGGGCCCGCGCCTCGCTGCTCGGCACCTGGCAGGCCGGTCGCCGGTCGCACGCCGGCCCGATGGTCATGCTGGCCCTCGCGGTCGCCGCCGCCACCGTCTCCTGGTGCCTGGCCGCGACCGCGAGCCAGTCGAGGGCCGACCAGGCGCTCCAGATCACCGGCGCGGACGTGCGGCTGGTGGAGACCGGCGGCACGGCTCCCACCGGCCGGGCCGAGGAGTTGGCGAAGCTGCCCGGCGTCCGGGCCGTGGCCCCGGCCTGGCGCGACTCGGTGACGCTGACCGCCGGCCGGGACCCGGCCGAGGTGGTGGCGATCGACGCGACCGTCGCCGGCGGCATCGCCCAATCCCGCGAGGACACCACCGGCGGCCCGGCCTCCGAGCTGTTCGCGAAGCTCGCCGCGGCCGGCGGTCCCGGTGCCACCGCGACGCTGCGGCCCGGCCGGATCACCACGACCGGGCCGGCCGGCACCACGGCGATCTTCGCCGACGGCCGCCGGGTCGACCTCGGCGAGAGCGACCGCGGCAAACCGCTGACCTTCACCACGACCGGCCCCGGCCTGCTCGGCTTCCGCGTCGAGGCGGCCGGCGGCGGGACCGTGACGTGGCGGATCACCGGGCAGGAGGGTCTCTGGCAGACGTTCGGCGCCCTGCAGTCGCTCGGCCCGAACTACCCGGTCGTGGGCGCGGTCTCGGTCATCCAGAGGCAGGACTGGAATCCGGTGCCGATCGCGATCACCCCGGCGACCCGGGCCGCGCTCGGCGAGTTCGACCAGCTCCAGGTCGGCGGCGTGTCGGTCCCGGTGAAGGTGGTTGCCACGATCGACCGGGTGCCCGGCACGACCGCGGACGCGGCGATCCTGGCCGACCGGGGCGCGCTCGATGCGCGGCTCTTCCAGGGGTACGGCCTGCTGCACGCCACCGGCGAGTGGTGGATCAGCGGCACCCCCGACACCGCCGCGCTCAGCGGCCTGCAGGTCTTCGACCAGCACGAGCTGGCCTCGGGCGGTGACCCGTTCGGCAGCGCCGCGCAGGTCGCCCTCTTCGGCGCCGCCCTCGGCGCGATGCTCCTGGCCGCGGCCGGCATCGCCGCCGACGCCCGGGCCACCGCCCGCCACCGGGCGGTCGAGCTGGCCGTGCTGAACACGCTCGGCGCCGGCCCGCGGCTGCTGGCCCGCTCGATGATCGTCGAGCAGGCGCTGCTGGCCGGGCTCGGCGCGCTCGCCGGCCTCGGCGTCGGACTGCTGGTGGCGGCCGCGATGGCGCCGCTGCTGGTGCTCACCCCGTCGGCCCGCCGCCCGGTTCCGGACGCGCTCCTCGAAGTCCTCTGGGGCCGCACGGTCGGCAGCGCGGCGCTGCTGGTCCTGATCGCGCTGGGGGTCAGCGCGATCACCGCGGTGTCCGCGACCCGCCGCCTGCCGGCATCCCGCCTCAGACTGGGGGAGGACCGATGAGCGTCCTGCGTCGTGTGAAAGCGTTCCTCGGCCAGCTCCTGCTGCTGGCGGTGCTCGCCGGGATGGCCGCGTTCCTGGTCTCCGGCCCGGCGCGGCTGGCGAACGGCCGCACCGACGACGGCCTGCGCGGCGACATCCGTCAGCTGGTGTCGGGCAACCGCGACCTGACCTTCTCCGGGATCCACGCCAACGGCGAGCTCAGCTCGGCCTCCGGGGGCGGCCGGCTCCCGGAGATCCAGGAGCACCTGCCCGCCCCGCTGCCGAGCGTGGTCGGCGGCGCCTGGTACATCGCCGAGACCCGGTCGAACACGATCCTCCCGGCCGGCACCCCCTCGACGAAGAGCTGCCCCGACGTGGCCGTGCTGCGCTACGAGCCGGACGCCTCACAGGTGGCGAAGATCGTGGACGGGCGCGCGCCGAACTCGGCGGGGACGATCGAGGTGATGCTCACCGAGGACACCGCGACGGCGTTCGGGGTCAAGGTCGGCGACCGGCTGACCATGAACGCCCAGTTCGGGTCCGCCCGGGTGCGCGTGACCGGCCTGTACGCCCCGGTGAACCCGGCCGACCCGGTCTGGTCCGACCAGCTGCTGCACACCGGCGGCTGCCCGAACCCGGACGACGGCGTGCGGGACGAGGGCGTGATGCTCACCGACCAGCCCGGCGCCCAGCTCGCCTCGACCGGCCTCAACGACCTCACCGATCGGTGGCGGTTCCGGCTCGACGAGAACCGGATCACCGCCGACCAGGTGGGCGCGCTGACCCGGGCGGTGGCCGCGCTGCGGCGTACCCCGCCGGAGAAGACGTCGATCCAGAGCAGCGTGGACAGCACGCTCGCCGACTTCGACCGGCAGGTGCGTACGGTGCAGGCGCTGCTCGCCGTGGTGCAGGCCGGCATCCTGGCCACCGCGGCCGGGCTGATCCTGCTCGCGGCGCGCCTGATGACCGACCGGCGACGGGCCGAGTTCGCCCTGATCCGGGCGCGTGGGGGTGCGGTCGGTGCGGTGGCCGGGCGTACCCTCCTGGAGGTCTTGATCGTGGTTCCGGTCGCCGTCGCGATCGGGTGGTTCGCCGGCACGTTCGCGCCCGGACGCGCCGACGACTTCGAGCCGTTGCTGGTCGGCGCCGTGGCGTTGCTCGCGCTGCTGGCCGCACCGATCTCCGCGGCCCTGGACGCGCGGCACCCCTCGTTCTCCGGGCACCGCGCGGAAACCGCGGCGCTGCGTCCGTCGCCGCGCCGGCTCACCGCGGAAGGGTTCCTGGTGCTGCTCGCGGCCGGCGGGATCTACCTGGTGCGGCTGCGCGGGCTGGACGCGGGGGCGGGCGTGGATCCGTACCTCATCGCGGTTCCTGTTCTTCTCGCCCTGGCCGCCTCGGTCGTGGCGCTGCGCGGGGTGCCGTTCCCGCTGCGCTGGGCCGGGAGGCTGGCCGCCCGGGCCCGTGGCGCGATCGCCTTCCTCGGCCTCAGCGGTGCCGGCCGTGCCCCGCTGCACTCCGGGCCGCTCGCGGTGCTCGTCGTGGCGATCGCGACCGGCCTGTTCACCGGCACCGTGACCAGCACCGTCAACGCCGCCCGGGACCGCGCCGCGGACCTCGCCGTGCCGGCCGACGCGGTGATCAACGGGTACTACTTCACTCCGGAGACCGCGCAGCAGATCGCCGCGCTGCCGCACGTCACCAAGGCGGTGCCGATGCTGATCGCGTCCGGCGTCCGGATCCGCGGCGACGCGAGCGTCAACATCCTGCAGGGCCAGGCGCTGGTGGTGGACGCGTCGACCGCCGGGCTCGACCTGCCGGCCGTGCTGACCGGCGCGCAGCGGACCGAGGGGGCGGTGCCGGCGGTCGTCTCGCCGCACCTGGCCCGGCAGATCGGGACCAGCGGGCTCGCCGAGGTGGCCGGTCGGACCTACAAGTTCACGATCGCCCAGGTCGAGGACCACGTGCCCGGGCTGGCCGCGACGACCGAGGACTTCATCGTGCTGCCGCAGCAGGCCATGTCGATCCCCAGTTTCCAGCCGGTCAAACCGAACCGGATCCTGGTCGACGGGGACGGCTTCGACGCCGGGCAGCTGCGCGAGGCCGCGAACGCCGGGCAGCGCGAGGCGGCCCTCCGGCTGACCGGCAAGGCCGTCGAGGACTGGCAACTGCCGGTGCCGTCGACGGTGCTCACCCGGGACTCGTACCGCCAAGGGCTGGAGAACCGCGGCGTCGACGGGGCGCTGACCTTCACCTTCATCGCCGGCATGATCGCGGCGGCGGTGCTGTCGCTGACCGCGGTGGCGCTCGCGGTGCTGACCGGGGCGCCGACCCGCGGACGTACGCTGTCCCGCCTGCGCACCCTGGGCCTGTCCGCGGGCCAGGGCCGTGGCCTGCTGGTCTTCGAGCTGATCCCGCTGATCGCGGTGGCGGTGATCGCCGGCGGCCTGGCCGGGTTCG
Organism: Actinoplanes liguriensis; assembly: GCA_000715855.1. GTDB lineage: Bacteria > Actinomycetota > Actinomycetes > Mycobacteriales > Micromonosporaceae > Actinoplanes > Actinoplanes liguriensis. Next base: position 49,478 of record KL571253.1, on the reverse strand, counting down.
CGCTGCCGCTGCTGATCGGGCCGGCGCTGGACCTGAACGGGTTCACCGCCGGGGTGAGCGCCGGGATCAGCCTCGACCCGCGGTTCGCCGGCGGGGTCCTGGCGCTCGCGGTGCTCGCCGTGATCGCCGCGCTCGTCGTGGAGAACGTCGCCAACCGCCGCCTGCGCCTCGGCACGGTGCTGCGGCTCGG
>KL571253.1:46251-49061 GCA_000715855.1 Actinoplanes liguriensis | reverse complement strand
CCCCCTGCGCCTCGGCACGGTGCTGCGGCTCGGAGAGGAGCAGTCGTGACTTCCGACCTTGCGAGCCTGGAACGGAAGGCGGCGCAACAGGCCGCCGCCCGGGCCGGGGGACAGGACCGGCTCAGCGGGCACATCGTCTGCGACGGGCTCGTCCGGATCTTCCGCACCGAGGGCGTCGAGGTGATGGCGCTGCAGGGCCTGGACCTGGTCGTCGACCGCGGCGAGCTGCTCGCCGTCGTCGGGGCGTCCGGCTCCGGCAAGTCGACGATGCTCAACATCCTCTCCGGGCTGGACGAGCCGACCGCCGGGATCGCCAAGGTGGCCGGGTTCGACCTGCTCGGCATGACCGCGAAGAGGCGGCTCGAGTACCGCCGGCGGATCGTCGGCTTCGTGTGGCAGCAGACCGCGCGGAACCTGCTGCCGTACCTGACCGCGCGGGAGAACGTCGAGCTGCCGATGCGCCTGGCCGGCACCCGTCGTCGTAAGAAGGCCGATGAGCTGCTCGAGATGGTCGGCGTCGCCCATCGCGCCGGCCGTCGTCCCGCCGAGATGTCCGGTGGCGAGCAGCAGCGGGCCGCCGTGGCCGTCGCGCTCGCCAACGACCCCGAGGTGCTCTTCGCCGACGAGCCGACCGGTGAGCTCGACGAGGCCACCGCCGACGAGGTGTTCGGTGCCCTGCGCACCGTCAACGCGGAGCTCGGCGTCACCGTCGTGGTGGTCACCCACGACCGGGCGGTGGCCGGTCAGGTCCGCCGAGCGGTCGCTATTCGCGACGGGAAAACCGCTTCGGAGGTACGTCGTTCCGCCCGTCTCGCCGAGGACGGCACCGAGCATCACGTCTCCGAGGAGTACGCCGTCCTCGACCGGGCCGGCCGGCTCCAGCTGCCCGCCGCGTTCGTCGAGGCCTTGGAGCTGCGCGACCGCGTCCGTCTCAACCTCGAACCCGACCACGTCGAAGTCCGTCCCGGGGAGTCCGCATGAGCGTCGTCGAGGTCTCCGCACTCAACCGGGACTACGGCAGCGGCGAGCGGGTCGTGCACGCCCTCTCCGGGGTGTCGTTCGCCGCGGAGAAGGGCGAGCTGGTCGCGGTCCGCGGCCGTTCCGGCGCCGGCAAGACCACTCTGCTCAACCTGATCGGCGGCCTGGACCGCCCGACCGCGGGCAGCATCACCGTCGCCGGCCGCGACGTCACCGGCGCCGCGGAGACCGATCTGCTGGACCTGCGCCGGGACACGATCGGTTTCGTCTTCCAGTCGTTCGGCCTGATCCCGATCCTGTCCGCGGCCGAGAACGTCAGCCTCCCGATGCGCCTGGCCAAGCGCGACCCGCGCGAGCGTGACGAGCGGGTGGCGGTGCTCCTGGAGCTGGTCGGTCTCGGCGGGCAGGCGAACCAGCGGCCCGGCGAGCTCTCCGGCGGCCAGCAGCAGCGCGTCGCCCTGGCCCGCGCCCTGGCCAACGACCCGGACCTGCTGATCGCCGACGAGCCGACCGGCCAGCTCGACTCGGACACCGGGCGGGCCATCATGGACCTGCTCCGGGCGGTCGTCGACGCGCGCGGGATGACCGCGCTGGTGGCGACGCACGACCCGAACCTGATCGATCGGGCCGACCGCGTCCTCAGCCTGCGCGACGGACGGCTGGTGGACTCGCTCTAGAGCTCACACAGCTTGGCGCCGGAGCTCATCTCCGCCAGATACGCCCGCAGGGCGGCGGTGCGGGCTTCGGCCTCGGCGACCAGGGTCTCGGCGACCCGGCCCCAGTCCTCGCAGGACGGTTCCTGCGGGAAGTCCGCGAAGACCTCGGCGATCTCCCGGACGGTCAGCCCGACCCGCTGCGCCACCTTGGCGACCTTGATCCGGCAGGCCGCGCTGCCGTCGAAGCGCCGCTGATCACCGCTGGTGCGCTCGGCGCGGATGACGCCGTGCTGCTCGTAGAAGCGGACCGCGGACGCCGCCACGCCCGCCTCGGCGGCGACCTCGCCGACCGTACGGACATACATCGTGATGCTCATGGTCCCATCCTTGACTTCAACATATGTTGAAGGTCAAGTCTGGGGCGCATGACCGATTCTCCCCTGCACCTCGCGGTGATCGCCGGAAGCGTCCGGGACCAGCGGATGAGCCGCGCCGTCGCGGAATGGGCCGCCTTCCGCGCGGCCACCGGCAAGACCGAGGTCGACCTGATCGACTGCGCCGAGGCCGACCTGCCCGACGACGGTGGCCTGCGCCCGGGAGGCAGCGCCGCGTCCCCGGTCGCCGCGCGCCTCGACGCCGCCGACGGGTTCCTGATCGTGACGCCGGAATACAACCACAGCTACCCGGCAGGTCTGAAGCGCCTGATCGACTGGCACTACCGCGAGTGGATGTTCAAACCGGCGACCATCATCTCGTACGGCGTGCAGGGCGGGCTGCTCGCCGCCGAGCACCTCCGGGGCGTCTTCGCCGAACTGCACGTCGTCACCACCCGCCGCGTCGTCGGCCTGACCCGGCCGTGGGAACACCTCGGCCCGGTCGGCTTCGCCCCACCGGACACCATCGGCGAGGCCTTCGACGCCGCGCTCCACGAGCTCGACTGGTGGGCCACGACCCTGCGGACCGCGCGGCGCGACCGGCCGTACGGCGTCTGATGCGCCGCCTCGGGGTGACCCTGGCGCTCGGCGGCCTGCTGGTGGTGGTCGACACGACGGTCACGGTCGTCGCGGTCCCGGCCCTGGTCACCGGCTTGCACGCGACGCTGACCGAGGTGCAGTGGGTGACGACGGCGTACCTGCTGGGCATCGTCGCGGTCATCCCGCTGGCTGTCTCTTATAC
>KL571253.1:35747-46058 GCA_000715855.1 Actinoplanes liguriensis | reverse complement strand
GATGTGTATAAGAGACAGTGGTCGCGCTGCTCGTCTTCACGCTGTGCTCGCTGCTGGCCGGCCTCGCCGGGAACATCGCCGCCCTCGCCGTGGTCCGCGCGCTGCAGGGCCTCGGTGGCGGCCTGCTCAACCCGGTCGGCCAGGCGATCGGGTTGAGCGCCGTGCCCCGCGACCAGCGTGGACGCCTGATGAGCCTCTTCGCGCTGCCCCTGATCATCGGACCGGTCTGCGGCCCGCCCCTGGCCGGCTGGCTGATCGCGTCGGCCTCGTGGCGCTGGATCTTCCTGATCAACATCCCGATCGGGGTCGTGGCCCTGATCGCCTCCGCCCGCATCCTGCCCGCCGATCCCGCCCGGGAGTCGCCGGCGCCGGTCGAGCGGATCGACGGGGCCGGACTCGTGCTGCTCCCCGGCGGCGCCGTGCTGATCGTCCTGGGCGCAACCCTGCTGGACCGGACCTGGCACGGCGTCATCGTGCTGATCGCGGGCCTCACGATGGCCGGGCTCTTCGTGCGGCGTGCGCGGCGCCCGTCCGGGACCACCCCGCCGCTGGTGGATCTGCGGTTGCTGAGCAGGCGGCCGTTCCGGGGCGGGACCGCGGTGACGGTGCTCTTCAGCGCGGCGTACTTCGGCTCGATGGCGTTGCTGCCGCTCTACGCCCAGGGGGTCCGGGGCGACTCGGCCGCCGTGGTGGGCGCTCTCAGCCTCCCGCAGGCGATCGCCGTGGGCCTCACCGCCCAGATCGCCAGCCGCCTGGCCGACCGCATCCCACCGCGCCGCATCGTCATCGCCGGCACCGCCACCGGCCTGGCCGGAGCCGTCGGCATGCTCGCCGCGACCTGGGCCGACGCCGGGTACCCGCTGCTGCTGACAGCAGCGGTGCTCGTGGGTGTGGGCTCCGGCGCCACCCTGATGCCCGCCATGATCCTGGTGGTGCGCGACCTGGACGGCGCCGACACCCCGCGCGCCACCACCCTGCTCAACCTGGTGCAGCGCCTGGCCGCGGCGGTGGGCACCGCAGCCGTCGCGGTGGTCGCGAACCTGCTGCTCACCAGGCACCTGCCGGGCGGGGCGGCGGCGATGCTGGCGCTGTCCCCTGAGGCCCGGCAACTCCACCGCCCGGCCCTGTCCACCGCGATGGCCCTCACCCACATCGTCTCCATCACCCTGACAGCCGCCGCCCTTCTCACCGCCCTCCACACCCTGCGCGCTCCCCGCCGAACCCGCCCCAGGCCGGAGAAGGTCACCCAGTGAACGCCCCACCCGCACGCAAGCAGGGCATCGGGTCGAGGCCGCGCCGCGGTTGCGGTTTCCGGCTGGTGCTCACCGTTGTTATCCGACCCCGATAACCACGGTGGGAGCCAGCCCTGGGGGCGGGAGCGCGTTGCTGGCCGGCGCCGGGATCGGGTCGCGGGCGGGGCGTCGGGTCGAGTGGTGCCGCGGTGCGGGTTCTGGCTGGTGCTCACTGTTGTTATGAGGGACGAATAACAACAGTGAGCACCAGCCGAGCGGAGTGGGCCGCGCTGCGGGTCCAGGGGGAGCGGGGGTCGCGGGCTGCTCTCAGTGGACTCGGCTCCTTGCCTGCGGACGGGCAGATCTATCGTCGTACTGCGGCAATCGCGAGAGGGACCACGGCGGAGCGGAACCGGAAAGCGAACCGGGGCCACGCCGCAAGGCGCAGCCCCGGAAGGGGTGTGACGACGGGCGTCAGCCCTTGACGCTGCCCGCGAGGAGACCTCGGACGAAATAGCGCTGGAGCAGCAGGAACACCGTCACCGGCACGATGATCGAAACGAAGGCGCCGGAGGACAGCAGGTGCCAGGCCGTGCCCCGGGTGCCGGTGAGGTTGGCCAGCTGGAGGGTGATCGGCGCGACCTCGTCGCCGCCGCCGGCGAAGACCAGGGCGACGAGCAGGTCGTTCCAGACCCAGAGGAACTGGAAGATGCCGAAGGCCGCCAGAGCCGGGGTGAGCAGCGGCAACATCACCTTGAAGAAGATCGCCACGTGGCCGGCGCCGTCGACCCGGGCGGCCTCGATCAGGCCGGACGGGATCTCCTTCATGAAGTTGTGCAGCAGGTAGATGGCCAGGGGGAGGGCGAACGTGGAGTGCGCCAGCCACAGCGGCCAGAACGTGCCGCTGATGCCGACCTTCACGAAGATCGTCAGCAGCGGGATCAGCGTGACCTGCAGCGGGACGATCTGCAGCGCGAAGATCGCCAGGAACATGATGTTCTTGCCGCGGAAGTTGATCCACGCGAACGCGTACGCCGCCAGGGACGCGAGCGCGAGCGGGATGAGCACCGCGGGGATGCAGATCACCAGCGAGTTGATGAAGAAGGTGCCGAGGTTGACACCGCTGTCGCTGTCGAAGACCGCCCGGTAGTTGTCGAGCGTGACCTGCGGGTCGGTGAAGAACGTCCACCAGCCGGTCCGCTTGATGTCCAGCTCCGGACGGAACGAGGACAGCAGCAGGCCGAACGTCGGCAGTGTCCACAGCACCGCGAGAACGATCGCGGCCAGCGAGGCCCACGGCCGGCTGAGTCGCTTCTTCGCGATCGCGGACGGTTTCTCGACGGCCGCCTTCAGCTCCGGCGTGGTCGCGACGGGTACGGCCGTCATCATGCCTCCCGACGGACTTGGCGGATGTTGTAGAAGACGATCGGCAGCACCAGGATGAACAGCACGACCGCGAGCGCCGCCGCGAGTCCCTGGTTGTCGGCCCGGATGAGCTGACTGTAGAACTCGTTCGCGATGACGCTCGTGTTGAAGTTACCGCCGGTCATCGTGCGGACCACGTCGAACACCTTGAGCGTGCCGATGGCGATCGTGGTCAGCACCACGACGACGGTCGGCCGGACGGTCGGCAGCGTGATCTTGAAGAACATGCTCCACGGGCTGACGCCGTCGAGGCGGGCCGCCTCCACGATCTCGTCCGGGATCGCCTTGATCGCGGCCGAGAGGATGGTCATCGCGAATCCGGCCTGGATCCAGATGAACACCACGATCAGCAGCAGGGTGTTGAGCTTGAACGTGTCGGTGATCAGCAGCTGGACCGGCTTGCCGCCGAGCCAGACGATGATCTGGTTGATCAGGCCGATCTGGTGCACGTTGGGCTGGTCGACCCGGTACTCGTAGACGAACTTCCAGATCACCGACGCGGCGACCAGCGAGATCGCCGTGGGCAGGAAGATCAGCGCCTTGGCGAACGACTCGAAGCGCGACTTGTCCACCAGGATCGCGTAGACCAGGCCGATCCCGGTGGCCAGCGGCGGGACGATCAGCACCCAGATGATGGTGTTGCCCAGCACGGTGAGCTGATCGCTGCTCGTCAGGAGCGTCTTGTAGTTGTCGATGCCGATGAACGAGCTGCCGTGCGCGTCGAAGAACGACTCGTAGATCGTGCGCAGGCCGGGGTAGATCAACCCGACGGCGAGCAGCAGGACGACCGGCAGCAGGTAGAGGTAGCCGACCCAGTTGTCGGAGCGTTTGCCCCGAACCCGGCTCGCGAGGAAAAGGATGACGCCGAGGACTGCGGCGAAGAGCAGGAGCGCCGCAAGCATCTGCAAAAGCTTCTCAGGGGTGGTGCTCGCAGTGGAAAACACGCGACCCGGACCTCCTTCGTGTTTCCGAGGGGAAAGAGGGCGATGGCCGGCCGGGATGCTGGGAGCATCCCGGCCGGCCTCGGAGTACTACTCAGATCACTTGGGCCACGCGGCTTCGATGTTGTTCACCGTGGTGGTCGTGTCCTGTCCGGTGATCCAGGCCGTGGCCTGCTTCCAGAAGGCGTTCGAGCCGACCGCGGCGGGCATCTGGTCCGAGCCGTCGAACCGGAACTGCGCGTTCGGGTCCTGCAGGATCTTCGCGGAGAGCGCGTCGATCGGGTTGGTCAGGTTCTCGATCTTGAGACCCTTGTTGGCGCTGACCCAGCCGCTCGACGCCTTGGCCTTCAGGTTCGCCCAGGTGTCGGTCGACAGGAAGTACTGGAACGCCTTGACCTCGGGACGGTCGGCGAAGGCCAGGACGAACTCGCCACCACCCAGGACCGGCTTGGTGGTCGCGTCCTTGCCGGGCAGGTAGAAGGCGTAGATGTCGCCCGTCTCCGAGATCTCGGTGCCCTTGGGGAAGTTGGCCGCGTAGAACGAGGCCTGGCGGTGCAGCGAGCAGTTGCCCTCGAGGATCTGCAGGCCGGCGTCCTGGAACGTGGTGGAGGCCACGCTCTTGACGTCACCGAGACCACCGTTGACGTACTTGTCGTTCTTCAGGTAGTCGCCGACCGCGTTCCACACCGCGATGTCGTCGGCGTTGTTGAAGGCCGTCTCGTGCTTGACCCACTTGTCGTACGCGTCCGCGCCGTAGAGACGGAGGTAGAAGTCCTCGATCCAGTCGGTGACCGGCCAGCCGGTGGCGTCGCCGGAGCCGATGCCCGCGCACCACGGCTTCGAGCCGTCGGCGGCGATCTTGTCACTGAGGGCCTTCAGGTCGTCCAGCGTGGTGGGGACGGTGTAGCCCTTGTCCTTGAACTGCTTCGGCGAGTACCACACCAGGGACTTCACATTGGCGCCCAGCGGAGCGGCGTAGAACTTGCCGTCGACCGTGCCGTACGTCTTCCAGTCCTTGCCGAACCACTTGTCGACGTTCGCACCGACCTCGGCGGGGGCCTCGACGGCCTTGCCGGTGGCGACCAGCTGCTGGAGCAGGCCGGGCTGCGGAACGTAGGCCAGGTCCGGCGGGTTGCCGGCCTTCGCGCGCACCAGGATCTGGGTCTCGAAGGACTTGTCGCCCTCGTACTTCACCGTGGCGCCGGTGCACTTCTCGAAAGGCTCGTACGACTTCTTCTGCGGAGTGTCCTCCGGGGTGACGATGCCGGTGTAGACCGAGATCGTCTTGCCCTTGATGTCGCCGAACTGGCTGAACACCGAACAGTCGATGCCCGCCGACGCTGTATCGGTGGAACCGCTCGAGTCGTCCTTGCTGTCGCCGCAAGCAGCCAGGCCGAAGACCAGCCCGACGCCGAGGGCACCGGCGAGCGCGACTCGAGATCGCGAACTCCCACTGTGACCGAACATACCGCTCCCTATGTCTTGACGCGCCTCCGGCGTCAGGTGACGCCGCCGTCCGAAGCGCTTCTCGACCAACAGTCAAGAGGTAACCGGCAAGTTGCGCAATGATTTCCGCGTGATCGAGTCGGTAACGATATAGCTGCGACGCCCGGGCACCTTAACCGGTTAAGAAGATTGACGGAAGAGTCCACTTCTTCCGGGATGCTTTGAGGGGATTTTTCCGTACTTAGGGCTCATGATACGGACGGTGAGTCGGTTTTGTTGGGCTTCGCCTGAACCCGCTTCCAGTGCGTGCGTAGCGATCCCTGGAGAAGCATAAGCAGAGCGCCTTAAGTGGATCGACCACGTCGTAAGCGGAGAAGGCCGACAAAAGGAAACCGCCGTGGCGAGTACGCCACGGCGGTTCGGAAGAACGGGGGGAGTGGTCAGCCGGCCACGGCGACGTACTTGTAGCCCAGCCGGCGCATCCGCTCGGCGTCCAGAGCGTGCCGCCCGTCGAGCACCAGCGGGTTGCGCATCAGGCCGACGAACTTGCTCCAGTCCAGTTCCAGGTACTGCGCCCACTCGGTGACCAGCACGACCGCGTCGCAGTCGTCGAAGACGCCGTCCAGGGTGTCGCTCAGGTACGGCGCGAGCTCCGGCTGCTCCCGGCGGAAGCGCTCGGCGGCGACCGGGTCGTGCAGGCGCACCCGGGCGCCACGGGCCAGCAGCAGGTTCGCGATGTCCAGCGACGGCGAGTCGCGCAGGTCGTCGGTGTTCGGCTTGAACGCCAGCCCGAGCAGGCCGATCTTGCGGCCCTTGAGGATCCGCAGCTCGTCCTGCAGGCGCTCGACGGCGATCGCGCGCTGCCGCTGGTTGACCTCGCGGGCCGCCTTCACGATCGGCATCTCGAGGTTGTACTCGCTCGCGGTGGCGACCAGCGCCTTGGTGTCCTTGCCGAAGCAGGACCCGCCCCAGCCGACGCCGGGCTGCAGGAACCGGGAGCCGATCCGCTGGTCGAGGCCCATGCCGCGGGCGACCTCGGTGATGTCGGCGCCGACCTTCGCGGCGAGCTGGCCGATCTCGTTCACGTAACTGATCTTGAGGGCCAGGAACGCGTTGGCCGCGTACTTGATCAGCTCGGCCGAGGCGAGGTCGGTGGAGACCAGCGGGACCGCGGTGGCGTCCTCCGGCCGGGGCAGGAAGGTGGGCGCGGTGAACGTCTGGTTGATGATCGGCCGGTAGAGCCGGTTCAGCACTTCCAGGCTGCGCGGGTTGTCCGAGCCGATGACGATCCGGTCCGGGAAGAGGGTGTCGGCGATGGCGTTGCCCTCGCGCAGGAACTCCGGGTTCGACGCGACCGCGAACTCGACGCCGGCCGGGCGATCGTCACGCTGAGCGAACGACTCGCGCAGGATCGCGTCCACCCAGTTGCCGCTGCCGATCGGCACGGTCGACTTGTTCACCACGACGGTGAAGTCGTGGTCCAGCGACTGGGCGACGCTCCTGTCTCTTATACACCGTCTGCACCGCCACGAAGACCACGTCGGCGCCGGGCACACCCTCGTCGTAGCTGGTGGTGAAGCTGAGGTTCGGCGCGGCCTCGGCGAGCAGGTCTTCCATGCCGGGCTCGTAGATCGGGCATTTGCCGGCGCGCAGCATGTCGACCTTGTTCTGGTCGAGATCCACGCACGTCACCTCGTGCCCCAGGAAGGCGAGGCTGACGCCGGTGGTCAGACCGACATAGCCGGTACCCACAACGCAAACCTTCATGCAATCTCCTCCACCGCTACGCCCGGCTGTCGTCACGCCGTGTACCGGTCACTTCGCCGCCGATCGGCTACGGGCCCGACCGGTAGGTACTGGCCCGCGCATTCCGCCGAATGATACACAGCCGCCTCATCAGTAACTTGTCGCAGCTCACAGCGTTACGGCCGGCGACAAACGCGCTGACTAGGGGTTTTACCCGCGGGGCTGGAGATCGAACCCCGTCGTTCACCTAATTGTTGCTCTCCGTAGTTGAACGGCGACGGGTATCGAATGTTTCCGGCTCTTGACAGAGAGATGACGGAGACAGACGCTTTGGGAGCGCTCCCACCTTCATGGACGTCGATGGAAGGTCTGCCCCCTATGAGAAGGTCCCCCGGCGGCGCGATATTCGCCGCCCTGCTGGTCGCCGCCGCCGCGATCACCGTCGTCACCGCCGCGCCGATGTCCGCTACGGCCGCGGCCGTCGACCCGTACGCCTGGAAGAACGTCCGGATCGACGGCGGGGGCTTCGTTCCCGGCGTGGTCTTCAACCCGGGCGAGCAGAACCTGATCTACGCCCGCACCGACATCGGCGGCGCCTACCGCTGGAACCAGTCGAGCCAGAGCTGGACGCCGCTGCTGGACTGGGTGGGCCAGGACGACTGGGGCCACCTCGGCGTGCTCAGCATCGCGCCCGACCCGGTGGACACCGCCCGGGTCTACGCCGCGGTCGGCATGTACACCAACAGCTGGGACCCGAACAACGGCACGATCCTGCGCTCGGCCGACAAGGGCGCGACCTGGCAGCAGACGAACCTGCCGTTCAAGGTCGGCGGCAACATGCCGGGCCGGGGCGTGGGGGAGCGGCTCGCGGTCGACCCGGCCAACAACAAGAACGTGTACTTCGCGGCCGAGGGTGGCAACGGGCTCTGGCGCAGCACCGACTACGGCGCGACCTGGGCCAAGGTGGCGAACTTCCCGAATGTCGGAAACTATGTCCAGGACCCCACCGACACCAATGGCTACCTGAGCCAGAACCAGGGTCTGACCTGGGTGACCTTCAGCGGGGCGCAGATCTACGTCGGCGTCGCCGACAAGGACAACCCGGTCTACCGCTCGCTCGACTCGGGGGCGACCTGGGAGCGGGTGGCCGGGCAGCCGACCGGATACATCGCCCATAAAGGTGTCATTCAAGGTAAGTACCTTTATATCGCCACCAGCGACACCGGCGGCCCTTACGACGGCGCGGCCGGCCAGGTCTACCGCCTGGATACCGCAACAGGTGCGTGGACTGACATTTCGCCCACCCCGGTCGCTGACCGTTACTACGGCTACTCCGGGCTCACTGTCGACACCCTGCATCCGGGCACGCTCATGGTCGCGACCCAGATCTCCTGGTGGCCGGACGCGATCTTCTTCCGCAGCACCGACTACGGCGCCACCTGGACCCGCGCCTGGGACTGGACCAGCTATCCGAGCCGCTCCAAGCGCTACACGCTGGACATCTCCGCGAACCCGTGGCTGGACTTCAACAGCACCGCCCAGGCCCCCGAGGAGAGCCCGAAGCTCGGCTGGATGAACGAGTCCCTGGCGATCGATCCGTTCGACTCCAACCGGCTGCTCTACGGCACCGGCGCCACCCTCTACGGCACCACCGACCTGACGAAGTGGGACTCCGGCGGCACGATCACGATCAAGCCGGTCGCCAAGGGCATCGAGGAGACGGCGGTCCTCGACCTGGCCAGCCCGCCGACCGGGGCGCCGCTGGTCAGCGCGCTCGGTGACATCGGCGGTTTCTATCACGCCGACCTCGACGCCGTACCGGCCAATTTCCACGACACCCCGAGCCTGGGCAGCAACACCAGCCTGGACTTCGCCGAGCTCAGCCCGAGCTTCTTCGTCCGGGTGGGCAACGCCGACGCCGCGCCGCACATCGGCATCTCCAACGACGGCGGCAAGACCTGGTACCAGGGGCAGGAGCCGTCCGGCGTGACCGGGGGCGGGACCGTCGCGGTCGGCGCCGACGCGAACAACGTCGTCTGGTCGCCGGCCGGCGTCGGCGTGTACTACTCCACGACCCGGGGCAGCACCTGGACGGCCTCCACCGGGATTCCGGCCGGCGCGATCGTCGAATCCGATCGGGTCAACCCCAAGACCTTCTTCGCGTACGCGGCGGGGAAGTTCTACACCAGCACCGACGGCGGCGCGACGTTCACCGCGCAGTCCGTCGCCCTGCCCGCGACCGGGCGCCTGCACCTGAAGGCGGTTCCGGGCATCGCCGGCGAGGTGTGGGTCGCCGGGAGCACGGGCCTGTTCCGCTCCACCGACTCCGGCGCGACGTTCACCAAGGTCAGCGCGGTCGCCGAGGGCGTCAGCGTGGCCTTCGGCAAGGCCGCGCCCGGGGCGAGTCATCCGGCGGTCTTCCTCGTCGGCACGGTCGACGGGGTGGACGGGGTCTTCCGCTCCGACGACACCGGCGCGACTTTCGTCCGAATAAATGACGACAAGCATCAGTACGGCAATGCCGGCGACGCGCTGGCCGGCGACCCGCGCATCTGGGGTCGCGTCTACCTGGGCACCAACGGCCGCGGCATCTTCTACGCGGACCGGACCGGGCCCACGCCGTCGACCTCGGCGACTCCGTCCTCCTCCCCCTCCGCCTCGGCCTCCCCCTCCGCCTCGGCCAGTCCGTCGGCGTCGGTCTCCCCGTCGACATCCACGGGTTGCTCGGCGGCCTACAAGATCACCGGCTCGTGGACCGGCGGCTTCCAGGGCGAGGTCACGGTCACCAACAACGGCGCCACGGCTACCACCGGCTGGACCGTCAAGTGGGCCTGGACCGCCGGCCAGACCGTCACCCAGAGCTGGGGCGGCACCGCCACCCAGTCCGGCACCGCCGTCACCGTCACCAACGCGTCCTACAACGGCGCCCTCGCGTCCGGGGCATCCACGACCGTCGGATTCCTCGGCAGCACCACCGGCACCACCAACCCCGTCCCGTCTCCCGTCTCCTGCTCCCGCGTCCCCTAGGAGGACACCCCCGTGAGACAAAGCAGAGGTCAAGGCCTGCGCCGCAGGCTGGCCGTGTTCGGCGTCGCCGTCCTCGGCGCCGGTGCGGTCTTCGTGGCCGGCGGCCCGCCCGCCTACGCCGCCGCAGGCTGTGCCGTCGTGTACAAGGTCCAGAGCCAGTGGACCGGTGGGTTCACCGGCGACATCGCCATCACCAACTCCGGTGACCCGCTGACGTCCTGGAAGCTCGAGTACGACTTCCCGGACGCGTCCCAGAAGGTCACCCAGGGCTGGAGCGCCACCTACGCGCAGAGCGGCCAGCACGTCACCGCGACGAACGTGGCCTGGAACGGCACGCTCGGCACCGGCGCCTCCACCAGCACCGGATTCAACGGGACGTTCGGCTCCGCCAACCCGGTGCCGACCGCGTTCACGCTCAACGGGGTGCCCTGCAACGGCTCGGCGGCCGCGCCGGCCGTGGCGATCAGCAGCCCGGCCACGAACACCCGCTACAT